>JBGOTQ010000069.1:0-24008 GCA_041476565.1 Terriglobia bacterium
CGGTATTCATTGCGCTCCACCATTTCCTTCAGATTTGCACTGGTGGCAGCGATGATCCGGACATCCACCTTGATAGTTTCCATCCCCCCTACTCGCTCAAACTCCCTTTCTTGGAGCACCCGCAGGAGCTTGACTTGGAGTGATGGGCTCATGGTCCCGATTTCATCCAAGAAGATAGTGCCTTTGTGGGCTTGTTCAAACCTCCCGATTCGAGTTTGATGGGCACCCGTAAATGCCCCCTTGACATGTCCAAACAGTTCGCTTTCCAGAAGAGTCTCCGGAATGGCTCCACAGTTGATACTGACGATCTTTTGATCTTTGCGCAGGCTGTTGAAGTGGATAGCCCTTGCGATCAATTCCTTGCCCGTTCCGGTCTCCCCGGTGATGAGCACTGTGCTGTTTGTGACGGCAATGGTCTCCACCAATTGAAAGACCTCCTGCATGGGTTTGCTGTTACCGATTATGTTCTCGAAGCGATACTTCTCCTTGAGTTGGGTCTTGAGGTAGGCATTCTCTTGCCTCAATCGGCGCCTCTCCAAAGCTTGCTTGACCAGTAATGACACTTCCATCAACTGGAAGGGTTTAGAGATATAGTCATAGGCCCCGTTTTTCATGGCTTGGACGGCGCTTTCTACGGTGCCATAACCAGTGATGATGATACCGATCAGGTCTGGATAAATGGAAAGTGCTTCTTGCAAGACTGTGTTGCCATCAACTCCTGGTAACTTCATGTCCGTGATCATTATGTCGAAGGGAGTCTCCTTCAACTGGGTAAGTGCCTCCTCCCCTGTGGATGCTTGTTGCACTTCATAGCCATCTTGATTGAGATAAGCGGCAATTCCTTCCCGCAATTGTGCCTCGTCATCCACCACTAATATGCTCTCAGTATTCAAGTTATCCATAGGGACTTTCTCTTGGGAATCGCGTGATATGAATTAGGCATTGCTACGTTTGGGCCGCTTCAGGATTTCATCCACAGCCCCAAGAATTTCATTCATCTGGCAGGGCTTGGATAGGACCAAATCGACCCCGCTTTGCATAACTCTGACGTCATCCAACTGAATCCCCCAACCGCTCAATAGAATAATGGGGACATCGGGTTTCTTTTGTTTGAGGGTCTTGGCCACTTCCCAACCCGACATGCCGGGTAACCCCAAATCAGAAAACACGAGATTATAAGAATTTTTCTCAAAGAGTGCGATCCCTTCCGAACCAGTGGATGCGACATCGGCCTCAAAATCGGAGGAGGCCAGCATTTCCTGCATAAATTCTCGGATCACATCCTCATCGTCGATCACCAGGATCCTTGCTCTTTCCTCTTTGGGTAAGGTGCGTCCAGCCAAGCCAGAAATCTCGGCCTGCTTGGAAACCGGGAACCGGATAGCACAGGTAGTCCCCTTCCCGAGTTCGCTATGGAGTTGGATCCTGCCATGATGGCGAGTGACGACTCCATAGGCGACACTCATGCCTAAGCCTATTCCCTTTGGCCCCTTAGTAGAGAAGAAAGGGTCGAACACTTTTTGCAGCACCTCACTCGACATCCCAACCCCAGTGTCTGTGACTGTGAGCTCAACAACGGGACTTCCTTCGTCCATCAGATCACGGGACGAAACCTCGATCACTCCACCGCCTGGCATCGCATCGAAGGCATTGGAGAGAATATTGACAACGACCTCGGTCAATTCTGAATCGATCCCATCAACAAAGCTGATCTCCCCTGGATGAAACCGGATATCGATTTTGATGCCTTTCGCCTCTCCCTCATCCTTCCAGACAGGTTTGGTGATTTCAATCGAATTAGTGACCACCTGATTCAGGTCGACTTGAGTGAATTTCTTGTCGGTGCGGATTCGAGTGAAATCCTGAATTCGCTTTACGGTTTGAGCTCCCAAGACCGCCTGTTTTTCCAGGGTCTTGAGGTTCTGCTTCCATGTCTGAAGATCCAGTCCCCCCTCTTTCTCCAGCTGGTTTAACATTACTTGGGTTTTGCCCAGAATCCCGGCCAGGATGTTATTAAAATCGTGGGCCACCCCGCTGGCCATTTCTCCCAACGCTTTCAAACGCTCAACTTGGACTACTTGGTTCTGAAACTGGCGTTGCTCGGTAATATCTTTCCCGACGAACAGCCATGCAAACAACCTCCCGTCGAAAGTGTAGATCGGGGTCGTCGCAATCTCCAAGATGCCATTTAGGAGTCGGTCCTCATATTCGACCGACACGATTTTATCACGCTCGTAAATCTCCTTTCTGTGATGATGGACCCAGGGCGAAATGGGGTCTTTAAAGACATCCTCCGCCCTTCGGTTGACCAATTGGCGGGGTTCGGTGTTCAGTCGTCGTGCTAGGGCCCTGTTGACGCGCATGATCCTGCTGGTTAAATCCTGGATGCAAATGAGCTCCGGCATTGCGTCGAATGTCGTCTCCCACTCAGTTTTTGCTTCTTTGACTGCGTTGAAAAGTCCAGCGTTGGCAATGGCTGCACTGACCTGCTCGCAGATGGAGTTGAGGATTTCCAATTGTTCTGCTGCAAAGGGGTTCTGAGCATAACTCTCTGCAAAGGCCAGGCCAAAGAATTTCTCTTTGAAGAAAAACGGAAGGATGATGAACGAGTTGATGGTTTCCCGCCGGCAGGCCACAATGATCCTGTCTAGAACCGTTTCTTCCAGGGCTCTACTGGAGTCTGGATGGACCAGGGGGGTCCTGACTCTTAACACGGCCTCCTGGATCTCCTTCCAGAACCCTGGACCATCCAGGGATTCCAGGAAGGCATTCGGCAGATTATAGGTGGCGCTCCGCACGAATTCGGAATCCGCATAGCGAAGAGTGTAAATGGCACCGCAGTTCAAACTACTGAACGCGCAGATTTTCTCAAGTGCAATGGAAGCCACTTCTTCAATGTTCAAGGAGTGTGAAATGGTTGAGGTCACAGATAACAAGGTTGTCAGCTCCTTGTTTTTCTGGAGAACCTTTCTTTCTAGTTCCTTTCTCTCGGTAATGTCCCTTCCAATGACTTCAAACCCGGTCACGCCTCCGGATCCTACAACCGAGCTGATGCTGAGTTCGAAACTCTTGGTCTCGCCTGGCCGGGTCACAAAATCGAGTTCAAGCATCCATGGAACCCGCTCTTTAGCTTTCTTTAAAAAATCAAGCTCCGCGCGCTTTCGGCTCTCTGTAGTCAGAAATTCCTTGAAATCCCTGCCTCTTAGTTCCTGGTCTGTTAGCCCAAGTACCGACATCGCACGATTGGTAAAAAACATGAAATGCCCGTCCCGGTCAATTGTGAAAATCAAGTCATTGGCATTCTCAGCAAGTCTCTGGTAGCGCTCTTCGGATGCCTTTAACCTATTCTCCAATTGGTACTTCTCTAGGGCTCGCTCCAGAATGCCCGGGAGAATGTTCAGGTATCCCTGGGTCTTGACGACGTAGTCAGCGGCTCCTTCCTTCATAGCCTTAACCGCAACCTGTTCATCGCCCTGCCCGGTGACCATGACGATTGGTGTGTCATATCCGGCTTCCTTGATTCGTCGAATAGTTTCCAGACCATCGAAGTCCGGGAGGCAGTAATCAAGCACCACAATGGAGACTTCTTCCCTAGAAAGCAGGCCCAAGCAGTCCGCTGCGGTCCTCACAGACAAAACCTCAATTTGACGCATTGAGCGTCGCAGTGCTTTTTCCGACATCAGAAGCTGATCAGCATTCTGGTCGACGAGCAACGCCTTGATGGGGTAGCGAATCATTGGCCTGCCTTCACGGAAGCCATCCATGAATTCCAGGTTCAGAAAAAGGTGCCTGTATCTTCTAATCGGCAACCTGACTTTAATCCTGAATTTGGTTTGTCTCCTTGAGAATCGAGTGAGGCGCTCAGATTCGAACCGTTAACGAGATTTCCGCAAAATCGATCAAACTCAATCTTTGGCCGTATCCATCACCCGTGATCCGTCGTATTTTGTTTTAAGGAGTACTTCTATGTAGATTCAGCCCCTTAAGTCTCAAGGTGCCAAAAAGTAGACACAATTTCTAACACATCGCTCTTGTGAGTGCTATGGAAAAAATATGACATAACAGGAAATTGTCAAATTATTGAAATCTCCCAAGAGAGGTTTGGATTTTTGTTGGAGGGCGTGAGAATCTTCGGTAATCTTGGGTATTGTGTCCTGTTTAGACTGATTGAGGAGTCCGAAAAATGACCATTCAGGAGAAGATTCAGAAGGATCTTACCGAGGCGATGAAGGCCAAGGATGCTCTCAGAATGGATGTACTTCGTGGAATGAAGACAGGTATTAAGAACAAGGAAATCGAGAAGAAACATTCGCTGGGGGAGTCTGAGGCATTGCAGGTACTGAATTCACTGGTTAAACAGCGGAACGAGTCCATTGAGCAATTCACCAAGGGAGGGAGGAGAGACTTGGTTGATAGAGAGGAATCAGAGCTGAAGATCCTCGAATCCTATCTTCCGGCTGCTGTTAACGAGGAGGAAATCCGGGCGGCTGTTGCCCAGGTTATCGCCGAACTTCAAGCCAGTTCTCTCAAGGATCTCGGTCGGGTAATGAAAGGCGCAATCGCCCGGTTTGCCGGTAGCCGGGTGGATGGTAAGCTCATCAATGAAATTGTCCGAAGCCAATTGGAGGGGGCAGGGAAGTGAGAGGATGGTAGATCGAACCCGGAGTCTCATGCTGATCTAGATTTCGGTCCCGGAAAGTTCTTTTCGAGATCCGTTTATTTGCTAGTGCCCATTCTGACGAATCACGGTGCCTCGCCCCGCCAGGGCGGAGGTGATGGGTTCTTCCAAGCGGGCATCTGCCAAGATGACCTCTTTAACTCCATCGCGAATTGCCTCTAGGGCACCAAGGACTTTCTTCTTCATCCGACCCTTTGCAAAACCAACGTAGTGTTCAATTTCTGAAATCGGAAACCCCGTGATGACACTGGACTCATCGTGGAGATCCCTCAGCAATCCTGGAACATTAGAGAGTATGACGAGTCTGTCCACCTTTAGTGCTGAAGCCAGGATCGCAGCTGCCCGGTCTCCATCCACGTTGATGGCTTCCCCGTCATGGCTGATGGCAGGGGGTGTGAGCACCGGAGTATAGCCGTGCTCCAAGAGGAGCTGGATTAGTGGTAGGTTGACCCTTTCGACCCTGCCCGTATGATCGTCGTGCAATACCTTTTTCTTCCCTCCTTCCACAATCGTGATTGAAGCTTTCCGGGTTCCTTGCCAGATGCGCCCGTCAATTCCAGAGAGCCCCACGGCATTGACCCCCATCCGCTGTAATCTCTCCACGATCCCCTTGTTCATTTTTCCGCAATAGACCATCTCAAAAATCTCTAGCGTCTCGCGGTCGGTGTAGCGTGATTCGTAGCCAGACACTGAAGTCACCATGCGCGGAGGCTTGCCCAGTCGTTCCGAAATCCGATTGGTTTCGGCAGACCCCCCATGAACGAGGATGGCCTTCTCACCCTTACGTATCAGTCCCGCCAAATCAGCGCAAACCGCATCGTAGTTGATCCCGAGGCTGCCTCCGACTTTAATGACGATCATGAAAAGGGCGACCTCCCCTTCTTTCTTCCCCGATTCCGGACCTACATGGTATTCCTCAGCCACGCCATGATCACATTGGATACTTCTGGAACTTCCCGCAGGATGGCCGTTGCGCTCACTGTAGAGTTCTCATAAACATCAACTCGAACAGGGAAACCCGTAATCTTCTCGAGTTGCCGCACAGACAACTCATCCGGGCTCCCTTTTTGAGACGCGATGTACAAAATGGAATGAGGCTGAAAATTCCTGATGCCAGCCGAGAGGACTTGTGATTCCATATAATCCGGCGAGATCGCCACCGAGGAACGCAAGGCCTCAAACTCTCCTGAGGCCACGAAGGCAAGACTTGCTCCCAGACCCGATCCAATCATGGAAATATGGTCGGAATCGACGGTGTCTTTCGCCTTTAACCACTTGACGACGGCTTCCAGGTCGAGCTGAAGAGCTTTGGATTCGACCAACCTCTGCCGCTCTTCCCGGGCAAAAGAACTAATTCTTGTCCCACTGGCACCGTGTCCGCGCAGGTCGAGCGTTAGGGCTGCGAAGTTGTTCTTTAGGAGAAAGCCACGAACAAGATTATCCCAAACTCTTCGGTCCTCCCCAAAGTCATGGAGCAGCACAACTGTCGGTATAGTTCCGCCCGGTTTGGCCTCAGGCTGAAACCAATCGCCGGCGATTCGAGTTCCATCCGAAGAGAGGATTTCCACAGTCACCCTTCCGGGCTCTGCCTGAGTTCCAACGCTGGGTGACCCCTTCTCCATAAGCTGCAGGCTCATTGCCATGTTCTTCCTTGCCAGGTAATGGCTGACAGTCTTCACCACTGAAGAAAGACTGCCCTTTTCGGCATGCACCTCATAATCATATTGGGGGTCCAACCCGTAGATTGAAAACTCGCCTTTCTCGTCGGTCACCAGGACTGTCGTGGTATTCTTCTTTAGATTCTTAATGAAAACCTTCCCCCCAGCTACGTTGTTCTGGCTCGAGTCGAATACTGTTCCGCTGATTGATCTGGTAGGCTTCTCCTTCTCCTTGGCCGCGGTCAACAAGACGCCTGCTGCGTGGTTCATCAATCCCCAGAAGAGTAACGCAACCGTGAATTGGGTAAGAAACCGTTTTATCTCCGTTCTCTCGCTCATCTTGTTGAAGATCGTTCCTTAACTTTAGAAGACTTCTTGGGAGAGAGAGGTTCCATGTTGAAAAGGATGTTCTGACGTTCGTCACTATTGAAAATGACGGTTTTTTCCTGGGATGTATAGCCGGCTGTGTTGGCATTGACCAGGAATTTGGCTTTGCCGGCCGGCAGTCGGAGTGCAAACTCACCGCGAACATCAGTCACAGCGGTCCACTTCTTCTTCTTCAACTTCTGTCCGGAAGGAACTTGGATTTCCGCTTCGATGGCCACGGCCCGCATGCTCAACCCCTTCTCATTGAAACAAGTCCCCACCAGGAGCGCAAAGGCCTCTTCCTTCTGTTCTTTCTCCCTCTCCTTGGCCTCGACTGACGGATATACACCGAAAAGAAGCCAGAAAATCAACCCTACCGCGGGAAGAAGCATTCGTTTGAATGGGCCGATCATACTCTTCAATCTGGCTGACCTCTTTATACAGGATGCAATCCAGGAAACTCCAATCCAGTGGTCTCCTCCCACCCATACATAACGTTCATTGCCTGAACACCGTTTCCGGCTGCACCTTTCATGAGATTATCCAGGGCGGACAGCACAACTAACCGATTCTCGATAGGATCAAGTTCAAACCCGACATCGCAGTAGTTGGAACCCATGAGGATCTTGGGCTCCGGATAGCGGTAAACGCCGGTTCGTTCCTTGACGATTCGAATGAACGGTTCACTGCTGTACTGTTTCCGGTAAATTCTCCAAATGTCCTTCTCCTCCAAAGGTTCCCGTAACAGAACATGCGCAGTCGACAGGATTCCTCGGACTGCATCGGTGGCTGTAGCTGAGAAATAAATCCTTGGTTTGCAACCATCAAAAGTCAACTCTTGCTCAATCTCGGCAGTATGCCGATGACGGGTGGGCTGAAAGGAACGCAGCGCGCCGCTCCGTTCTGGATGATGAGTGGCAAGACTGGAATTATTGCCCGCTGCAGAAGAACCAACTTTGCCCTCGGCAAAAACGCTCTCAGATCGCGCGATCCCTTGTTTGAATAAAGGGTAGAGTCCCAGGATAGATGTGGTCGCCAGACAACCCGCGCCCGTGACCAGGCGCGCGTTCTTGATTTCTTCCCGATGCAGTTCGGGGATTCCATAGACGGCCTCATTCAGGAATTCAGGATCCGCATGTTCGTGCCCGTACCACTTGAGGTAATCGTCAGACTTACGCAGGCGAAAATCCGCTGAAAGGTCGATAATACGCTCCGCCACTCTGAAATAGTCACGGATGCGTTGCATGGCGATCCCATGAGGCAAGCAGAGAAAAGCCAGATCCGCCTTGCTGAGCTTCGTGCTGGAGACGAACTTCAGGTCTGTCCGCTTTCGGAGGTTCGGATGGATAGAATGAACGAATTTCCCGGCATTGGATTCCGATGTTGCCTGGACGAGATTGATTTCGGAGTGGCCTAACAGCAGGCGCAAGGTCTCCCCGCCCGTGTACCCTGAAGCTCCAATAACGGAAACGTTGATCATTGTTCTATGGATCCCCAATTCCCCGCATACGTCTCAGGATGAGCGGCCACTTGAACCACGTAATCGATCATCTTGGCCGGAATGTTGACGCCTGTTGTGTCAATAGAATTGCGGAATTCCATGGTGTAATTTACTTCGTTGACCAGTAAACCTTCTTTTGACTCAAACAGGTCAATGGCCACAACGCCCCCCCCTACAGCCTTAGCCGCCGCGAGAGATAACCGATTCAATTCCTCTGTGACCGGACAGTTTTCAGCCCTGCCACCTCGGGCCGTGTTCGTAATCCAGTGCGAGGAATAGCGGTAGATAGCACAGATTGTCTCATCGCCCACCACAAAGCTCCGTATATCCCTCCCGGCTTTGGGAATGTATTCCTGGATGTAGAAGATCGAGTGGTGATAAGAGCCCAGAATCTCTTTGTGTTCCAAAATAGCCTCTGCCGCTTCGCGATCGTTCACCTTGGAGAGAAGCCGCCCCCACGAACCCACAACGGGTTTGAGGACCACGGGGTAGCCCAGTTTCTCAATGGCCGCCAGCGCAGATTCTGGCGTGAAAGACAGAAAAGTTTTTGGACAAGGGACCCCTTCTTTAATTAACGCATTGGTCGTCAGAAATTTGTTTCCGCACACATCGGCCACTCGATAGGTATTGATGGTCTTGATTCCCCAGTCGTTGAGGACTTTCAGTGCATACAGGGCACGAGAATGATTGACACACCGTTCCAACACGACATCAAAGTCCAGGTGTTTCCGGTTCAAGTAAAAGAGAGTCTCCCGGTCATCCAGAAGTTCAAGGTCCAGGTCGCGGCTGCGAAGTTCATCAATCAGCAGTTTCTCCTCTTTCCTGACAATAGAGCAAAGTAATCCAATTCTCATAGTCGGTAGCTAAAACAAAAGAACCACAGACCGCAGGGTTTCCTTTTTATTCCCATCAAGTCTGTGGTTCAGACTTCGCGAAAGACCTATGGAAAAACCAATCACGGACAGAGGGTTTCATTCGCCCCAGTCTTCTTCCTCTTCAGGAGCCAACTCCAGTTCGACAGGATCGGTTCCGATGACTTCCAGGTCAGAGCCACAATCCGGGCAGTTTACGATTTCCCCTTTCTCGACATCCTCTAGTTCTATTTCAGCTTCGCATTCTGGACAGTAAGCCACAACTTCACCCTCCTTCGTCAATCAATCCCATCTCCACCTAGTTTAATAATAAGCGGATGCCTGATTCAAGAGCTGGAAGTAACTTCAGAATAACTTGAGAGATGCAAATGACAAGCCTTGAGTTGTGAATCTATGTCTCAAACCGGTCGAAAAGTATATGTAAATGCCTGAAAGACTGTCAAGCCCTGCCCGGCTCAATCCGGCCAAGCCCAACTGTGTTGGCCAAGATAAATAGGTCAGACTGCTCTATGAGGGACTGGAACTGACAAGGACAATGGCCGGTTCAAGTCTCACTGACCTAAGCCCGGCCACGAAGGCTGTTCAACCTAGTTTGGTAAGATCGGTGTAGGATTTGCTTCAACAAGGGATTTCCGATTTCGGTCTGCTCGATCCGTTCCTTTACCTCCTCCAGTTCGTCAACCGATTTGGCCTGATGAATGACCTGCTTGAAGTACCCCAGATCTCCAATGGTCATAATCTCCTGGCTTTCCTCGTCCTCAATGATCGCCAGATGGGACTCGGGAAGAATGCTGCGGATCTTTTGGTAAAGACTTTCCCTGTAATCAAGGTTTGCTTCGCCCAAATCTGGGTGGAACCATTCACCCACGAGGCCCCCGTTATTCCGTTGCAGGTTCACATCCGTGAAGACTCCGGGTTCAGCTTCGGAGACTTTGCGGATCATGCCCTCGACTTCGTCAATGACGTTAGAATTTGAATAGACAGTGAGAATCGTAACTTTCATAAGCTCCTACGACCACCAATCGACCAAGACTCCTTCGACAGCGAAGAAGAATTATAGAAAGAATTTCGCAGCAGATCCATTTATTTTTGTGCCTCTAAGTAATGTGTCCGTTACTCGGGTTGGAATCCTTTCACAGATTCTGATCTATTGCACTACTGAAGCTAGCTGCCCAATTGGAATTCCTCCAGGTAAGTGGGAAGCACCACATTCCATCCTAGCTGACGTCTGATCCGCTCTGCGAGAGCCTGCCTGGGTGCAGGTTCTCCGTGCACCAGAAATGTCAATCGTGGCGCTTTGCGGAAGTTGCCCAGCCAGCGCAGGATTTCACTCCAGTCGGCGTGTGCGGAGAAGTGGTCCAGAGATTTAATCCTGGCGCGCACTGGAATCATTTGCCCGTGAATCTTGACGGCTGCGGCTCCTTCCAGCAGGGATCGTCCGCGTGTTCCTTCGGCTTGGTAGCCCACAAACAGAACGGTATTGCGGGGATCGGGCAGGCGATGGACCAGGTGATGCAGGATGCGCCCCCCCGTGGCCATGCCGCTCGCCGCAATAATGATCATCGGATAAAGTTGCTCATTGAGGACCTTCGACGACTCGGTATCGCGCACGAAATTGACCTGGCGAGTGTTCAGCGGGTCGACCCCGGCCCGCAGCATCACGGTCATGTCCAGGTCGTGCTCTTCCGGATATTTCATCATGATTTGGGTGGCGTCCACGGCCATGGGGCTGTCTACGAACACGGGGAGATGCGGGATCCATCCGCGGTCTACCAACTCGCGCAAAATGTAGAGCAGTTCCTGGGTGCGTCCTACCGCGAATGATGGAATTAGGACCATCCCTCCCCGCTCGGCCGTTTCCTTGATCACCGCAGCCAGCGTCTGGCGGGGATCCGTGCTGTCGTGTAACCGGTCCCCGTAAGTCGACTCCAATAGTAAATAATCAGTTTCGGCCACAGTTGCAGGATCCGGGATAATTGGCTGGTCATATCGGCCCAGATCACCTGAAAACAGGATGGTGAAAGGAACAGCATTCTCCTCGACTGCGACTTTCACAAAGCTCGATCCTAGAATGTGGCCGGCTGTCATCAGGGAAAATGACAGGCCCGGCGAGACGGAGTGTTCGGTAAGATATGGGATCGCCTTCAAAAAAGAGAGGGCTTCGATGGCTTCGACTTCGGTGTAGAGTGGCAGGGCGGGCTTATGCTTGGAAAAGCCTTGCTTGTTGGCAAAGCGAGCGTCCTCTTCCTGGAGGTGCCCGGCGTCCGGCCACAGCAGCCTACAGAGGTCGACCGTCGCCGGAGTTGCCATCACTTCACCCTGAAAGCCCCCCTTCACAAGCCGCGGGAAAAAACCGGTGTGATCAAGATGAGCATGAGTCAGAACGATATGCTTCAGAGATCTGACATCTTGCGGGAATGCATCCCAGTTCCGGAGCCTCAGCTCCTTGGGTCCTTGGAAAAGCCCGCAGTCGACTAATAATTGGCTCTTTCTACTTCTTAAAAAAAATCGAGAACCCGTGACCGTATCCGTAGCACCAAGAAATTGTAGAGTCGTCATTGGCCAGATTCCTATCTTCTTACGCTTCTGGTTGCATCCACTCACGCGCCGTCGCGCTTTGCCAACGCGCAAGCCCTAAGCTTGCACTGGGGTATTACTCTAGTCATGCGGGGCTGCGCTGTACGGCGATTGTTTCAACCGCCTAAACACGCCGCAGGTGACAGACGAAAGCTTGATTGCCATTCGTCCCCCAGATTTCACCGTGCAACTGCGAGGTGTGAAAAATTCAGGGAACGCCGCGGCGGGTTGAGGCTTTGAGAAAGCCTCAACGGCCTACACACATTACAAAGACCTCGCGGAATCTTTGTAGGCTGGCTTCCCCGACCCGGCCCATTTTTTCACACCTGCTGACACACTGCACGCTAATTGAGTTCCTCACCACTGCCCTTTTCCAGGGGTTCTGATATTGAAGATTGACTGCCTATTGTAGCACAGCTAATGCCCTATCCGGCCTGGACACCGGGAGGGTATGCAGGGCCCACATAGTCACCGTTTGCCGTTAAGAGTTCAACCTCAAAGTCGTCAACACGCTGAAGCGTGGACTCTGAACGACGAATCAGGGCCTCCGGCTTTCAATTGAGCTGATTTTGACGGAGTCCTAGCAGGTAAAAAAATGCGCGCATCCGGTGCAGCGAACTTGTTAGGCAGACAGACATATCCTCGCCAAACAGGCATTCATTCTGCGCGCGCCAGAATAAGTTTCTTTGCTCTGAGGTCAATCGTGACAATGAAATTTGATAGGAAGTCGCTCCCAAGGGTCAATGCGACGGGACTGTCGAAGCCAGCACCGCGTCGAATCGAATCCTCTCTTAGATCGTTAAGTAATAGGTTGCAGCCACCGATTTCTACTGGGACTCTCTGTCGGAAGATTCGATACTTTCCCGGTTTCTCGACTTTCTGGAGGCCGTCTACAAAACCCGGATCGATCCAAGAGAGGTTGTAGCCTGTGTCGAGATATACGATGGATTTGCGCCCGTTCACACTGGCACGTACGTAAAGAATGTGCCCCTGTTCTACAGGAGGGTCCACCAAGTCGAGAGCCAGATATCGTTCATGATCAAGTATGGCCGGAAGTGGTTTGATGGATACGGCGATTCTCTTTGAAAGGTAGTCGAGTGTGAGGCGGCGATCCAAAAAAAAATCAAGCCCGACAGTTCCCGCGAACGGTGCTGAGGAATACATTTGCCAATCCGTGAAGGTTCCTCTTGCGTCTTTAAATAGCCTTCCAAGAACATCGATCGAATCGATGCGTATTACAACCGATTCACCCCGGTGGCTGCCGTCAGCGTTGAGTTCCTCCGTGCGTTCTTCGACGTGATAGGGTATGGAAGGCGCTTGATTGGTGATCAGAAAACCGTGCGCAGATCCCGTGTCCAACATGAGAGGCGTCAGGATCCCAGAAAAATTGACCTCCACGAAAGGACAGCCCGTGGAAGGGGAAACGATGAGCGGGTAAACCTCCCGATCCTGGTAGCCGAGATCACGAGGCCATTCAGTGTGCGATGTGGCCTTGAGTGTTGAGGAATAGATCGAGGCTTTCGTTAGGGGTGGTTCCTTTACTGCGCTAAAAGACAAGACAAACATCACAGCATGGGTAAAAAGGATCGAAAACGCCGCTCGCAAACTGTCATAACTCATAATATTGAGCCTTCGGCCTGCGCCATGGCGGAGGACTATCATTTACCTTTATCTTGTTAGGCGAAATGGGCGGCAATCCAGTTGGCTACAACCTTGCCGTGCCGAGCAGACACCCTGGAACATGAGAAGAGGACCTCTCCGTTTGCAGTTCCCAGTCCCTGGAGAGTGATTATACAGCCGCCTTATAACTTGGTATTCTTGTTGTTTTACGTGGGCGCTTTTTTCGCATGCCAAACATCGGCAATCTCATAGTCAAGCCATACTCCATCCGTCATCACCTTCTTCTAGGCGAGACTCTCTAAATCTATCACCTTCGAATTAAGCCCGTGCGGGGCGGCCCATACCTGTCCCTCCCATAGGACTCCTGCGAGGCGGGATGCAGAATCGGCGGTATTCTTCGTGTGGTTGAGTATTACCCTTCTTCGCTCAAGCCGATCTCTTCAGTTATTGCCTGCTTGTCCAATTCAGGCAAGAGATGACGCGGGAGAAAAGCGATTCCGGCAATCAGCGTAGGAACAACTGCGCTCGCGATGACGACGGCTACCAGGAAGGAATACTGTTCTCGCGTCACGATGCCGTGGGAAAAACCCTATAACGCCGATATGGTGCCGAACGTCAATCCCGTAGACATCAGCAGAGTGTAATACCAGCGCTCATCGTTTCTGTGCCGAAACATTCCAATGATCGGATATAGACCGAATATCTTCGATAGTACCTTGCCCCCCAGCAGAAGTAAGAAAACAATCGGGGCCGAAATAAGCGTAGACACATAAGGTGGAGCGTTATCTGGCCAGAAGCGGAATCAGCAATCTGAACACAGCATAGGAGCCTACCAAGTTGATGGTACAAATCCAGCCTTTCCTCAGTTTGGTCTGAATTTTCTCGCCAACCCGCCATAAAGCCAGGCATGAGAACATGGCTATTTCACGACCATTACAGAGCAGTGGGAGAGTCGAGTGAGGTTCTGGGAAGTTCCTCCCCAGAGATGATCGTAAATGCTCGAATGGCCGGTGAAGCCGACCACCAACAGGTCGAAATCGCCCTGGCGGACTAATTCGACGATGGCTTTGACTTCGTGACCGGGAGTAATTGTATATTCCAGCTTAACGCCTTGAAGCGCCGCACGGTGTTTTGACTGGGCGGCCAGTTGCTTGAAATAGCTGTCCTCCAGATCCTTCTCTTCAGTAACTTCGTGGATGCTTTGAGCATGACGGGGCAGGTCTTCCTCGACACTGATCATGTGCAGTTGCGCCTGCAAATGGGAGGCCAGTTCGACCGCTGCGTCAAAAGCCTTCTGAGCCCCTTCTGAACCGTCATGCGCTATCAGGATTTTTCTGTACATCTCGGCTCTCCTGGCTTTTTTGAACTCTCCGAATCTGGACATCGGAGATGGCTATCAATCCGGTATCCATCATCTCTTCAGCAACTGGCAGAAGGCGCTGGATATTTTCCTCTTTGTCAACGATTGTCACCAGGATCGGTTGATCCCGAGTCAACAAGTGGTGACGATGCATTGCCGCCGTGTCCCCGTATCCCTCTAGTCCGCGGAACACCGTAATTCCAGCCATCTTGAGCTCACGGCATTTCTGGACGATCGCCTCGTAGAGAGGTTTGCCCTTGTAATGGTCCCCCTCTGAAAAGTGCAAACGAAGGAGCTTAGCTTGCTGGTAAGTTTGCATGGGGCGCCTCCTCGGCGGGTTTGGATCGAACCAGCCTGATTATCTCCACGTCCGACACAACGATCAATGCATCTTCGACCATTTCCTCCACCAATTCAGTGGCCTGTTTGATTCTCTCTTCACTGTCGATGACCGAAATCATTAAAGGGAGGTCCTTGGATAGATGGAGGAAGCTTTTCCTGTGAGTGTGGCCCTTGGCGCCATATCCCATGATTCCTCGATGGACGGTAGCCCCGGAAATTTCCAGCAGACGAAGCCGCTTAACGATGGCGTCATACAGGGGTTCTCCCTGCCAGCGGTCAGCTTCGCCAAGGTAAATTCGCATCATTTTGGCTTTGCCCCTCTTCTCTTCATGAGGCGGCCTAGGAAGTCTGCCCCGTTCCTTGGTGGCAAATTTAACGACCTGGGTGTCTTGAACCTCGATTAAACCATCCGTAACCATGTCGTAAAGCGTAGGGAGCAGATTGTCAATTTTCTCAGTGGACTCCACAAACTCAATTCGAATGGGAAGATGTTCAGTCAGTTCCTCTACCTGGGTGGTATGCATCATCTGATGCGCCCCAAACCCAGCCATGGCACGGGATGCAGTGGCCCCGGCCACACCTTTGTGTAGCAGGAAAGTCAAGATCGCTTCATAAAGGGGGCCGAGGTGAGAGCGAGTATCTTCGTTCACATAGATCGTGACCTTTTTTGCTGGCCCTTTGGAAAGCATTTGTCTCCTCTTTCTGGCTTCACCACTGACAACCAATTTTCTTACTGAACATCCTGGGATGGCTCGCTCAACTGGTGCACGATGCTGGGGGCCGGTTCGACCGCCCTGGTCAACAAATGTCTTGGCATGAAATAGGCGTTCGCAATGGCTGTTGGGATCACAGCACTTCCGATCACCGTGGCAACCAGGTGGGAATACTGCGACTGGTTGATGATCCCGTGATTCAGACCAAACAGTGCTGAGATGGTGCCAAAGGTTAAGCCGGTGGACATCATGAGAGAATAATAAAGACCCTCATGGCCAAGATAGTTGAAGAACCTGACTGTGGGGACAAGCCCGACCAACTTGGACCCCATCTTGGCAACGAACAAAGCTACAAACACCAGAGGGGTTGCGATCAAAGCAGACACGGAAACCAGTGAGCCCGCCCGAATGAAATAAAAGGGGGTCAGCAGCCCAAAAGTCAGGGTTCGCAACCGGCGGATCAGAATATGGTCTTTGCCTACCGTTCCTGCCAGGACCATACCAATGATATAAGCCGGTAGAACCGCTTCGCTTCCTGCCCAGGCGGCTAGGCCTCCCATGCCAAACAGCAGGAACAAAATATACTTTGCTTCCAACTCGGATACCCGGCCACCAAAACGTTCAAAGAACCCGGGGGTGACGAAAGGAAGCGACACAAAAACGATAATACTCAGAGAGATGAATATTATCGTTCTCATGGTAAAGGGAGCGAAGATCAAACCCAAGGCAATCACAGTGCCAAGGTCGTTAATGAAACACGCTGCCAGAATCCCTTTACCGAAGCTGGTCTGGTTGAAGCCCAGCTCCAACATCACTGCGTAGACCACTGCAACCGAGGTGGTGGAAAGAGCAATACCAGCCAGCCAACTGGCTGAAAAGGACCATCCCAGCAGGAAACGGGCAACGGCAGCGGCGCCGAGGAAAGGTCCAAAGAATCCCACCAATCCAACCGCAAACGACTCCTTCCACTTGGTACGGAAGATAGCGGGATCTAGTTCAGCACCCGCCAGGAAAGTGAGGACGATTGCGCCAGCCCCGGCGAGAAACCCGATCCAGGGGGCCTTACCTCCCAGGGCTTCGGCGCCGATGGCCGTACCAATGAACAATTGAGCGAGCGTCCCCACCATAATCTCTGTCAGTGCGGTAGATATGCGAAACCAAATCGAAAGCAATGTGGCCACCAGAGCCAAGCCAAACCACAGGGCGGCTAGAAACCAGACGTCTCCCATGAGCCAATCTCCAGAGTCTTAAGTTGTTTGGGAATCACTGAGAAGAGTCGATCAACCGGTCCACTCCTACAGTTCTTCCACCGTAGGAGTCATTGGCCGCCCGGAGCGACGTATGGCGAACTCCACCGCCGTACAAACTAGGATACAAGAGAGAAACGGCCCAATCAAGAGCCCAATTTAAACCAAGAATGTTTGCCCCTTACACTGCTGATTGGGGGACCAACAACCATTAACGTGGTATACCAGGGTCTCCGTTCATCGTCCGAGAATCTGCGGCTGCCTTCTCAAGGTTTTCCAGGCTGATGTTGTATTCACTGGCAGCCTGGATGAAACCGCGAGTAACCACAAAAGTAAGGTTGGTTGCGCTCCGCTGTTTGCTCAGGATTTGAGCAAAGCGGTTCAGTAACAAGACTAGATTGGGCTTATCGTTCAGGTTGTTTTCCATGACCCCATTACCTGTATAAAGGCTGAGCGGGTGACCGCCGTCACTCCGCGAAGCCCCTGACATCGTGGCTTAATGCGGCCTCGCAGGGTGACGGCGGTCACCTGCTCAGCCCTCCACTTGTAACTGACCGATTACTCACCTATAGTTGACGAAGATGGGAGAGATTGCTAGAATTATTGGCATTGAGTTTGAACGAATCGGTGATGGAGTCCACCGGAATCGCCCCACGGGCTGATGACTCCTACTGAGGCAAGAAAGCCTTAAGTGGGAGGACGGTGGAAAGCCTGAGAGAAACTCCCACATAGAGGCGGATTGGGGGTATCGATGGCTTGCCACTCTCCGGGTTCGTTTACTGAAATCGAAGGCGAATCCTCCCCACTGACGACCACATCGTTTTTATCCTCTCTCCTGGATCAGGCCGAGCTAGAAATAACCCACTTGGGGCCGGACTTCTCGACAGATGTCTCTGTCATCGATAATCTGTCGCAACGCCTCGTCGAGGAGCGCTTCCACCTGGCAGTCCTGGGGCAATTCAAGCGAGGCAAGAGTACTCTGCTCAATGCCCTTTTGGGAGAAGAGCTTTTGCCAACCTCCGTAGTTCCGGTCACTGCCATCCCTACGTTCCTGCTTCCAGGTTCCGAGTTGCGGGCGCATGTTCATTACCTGGACGAACGTCCACCCAGGGAGTATGCCAGCCAGCAGGTGGAGGAAATCAATGCTTTCCTGACCGGCTTTGTCAGCGAAGAAGCCAACCCCGGGAACCGCTTGGGAGTCTCTTTCGTTGAAGTCACTCACCCATCCCCTCTTCTCCATGAAGTGGTGCTGATTGACACTCCGGGGATTGGCTCCACTTTCCGGCACAATACAGAAACCACCCTGAACTTTCTCTCCCAATGTGATGCAGCCTTATTCCTTCTTTCGGCGGACCCGCCCATTACCGAAGCCGAAGTTGATTTTTTAAAGGAAGTCCGCGTGCGTGTCCCAAGCTTATTCTTTGTACTAAACAAGGTGGATTACCTGACTGCGGAGGACGCCGAGAAGGTTTTGAGGTTTCTAAAGGATGTATTAAGGGAACAAGCTAAAATCGAAGTAGACGGCTCCTTCTTGCCCGTCTCTGCTCGCCAGGGATTAGAAGCCCGCAGAACGGGAGATCCCGCACTTTGGACCCGGAGCGGAATGGAAGAAGTTGAAAACCGTCTGGTCCACTTCCTGGCTAAAGAGAAAGCTGCTGCCCTTCAGCAAGCCATCTCACTCAAGGCAAGCGACATTATCATTGACGTTCAAATGCGCATTCAAATGTTGATTCATTCGCTTCGGATGCCCATGGCACAACTTGAGCAGCGTTTAGGGCTATTCGACCAGAAGCTTCAGGAAGCCGAGCAGCAACGAACGGTGGCGGGCGACTTGCTAGAGGGAGACAAGAAGCGGCTGGAAAGCCTGCTTGAAGAGCAAGCGGAAGGTCTGCGAAGGAAGTCCCGGGCTTTTCTAGAAGGGATCGTCGAGCGACACCTCGCTCAATCCAGAGATCTCAATGCTCTCGAGCAAGACGTGCAAGAGGAAATGTCTAATGCCATCCCCGCCTTCTTTGAACATGAATTAGGAGAAGTGTCTCGAAACTTCAATCTGCGGGTTTCCGAGATTTTCAAGTCTCATCAGCAAAGGGCGGGCGAATTGATTGAGACCATGAGGAAAACGGCTTCAGAACTCTTCGAGGTGCCTTATCATTCGCAGGATCATGCCCTAGCTCTGGAAGCAAGCCGGAAGCCCTATTGGGTCCAGCGCCAATGGGAGTCGACAGCCGCCCCCATCCCGCCAGGCGCTTTGGACGGACTGTTACCGCCCCGGATGCAACGGCGCCGGCTGCAAAAGCGCCTGCTCCAGCAAATCGAGTCTCTGGTTCGGCACAATGTGGAGAATTTACGATGGGCGACTCTGCAGAACCTGGACCGTTCTTTTCGCCGCTTCTCAGCCGATCTGGATGAGTGCCTGCAAGAAACGGTCGCCTCAATCCGGAAAACGATCCAGAGGGCACGCAGTAAACGTGAAGAACAGGCCGACTCCCTTGAGGCTGAAATCCTCAAGCTGGAGGGGGAAGTGGCAAGGCTCGAAGAAATTCTGTGCCAGTTTGGGGGTGAAGAGAGGCGATAATGCGGTACTATTGTCCTGGCTGCTGGCAGGATTTTGCATTCGCGATCGAGGCGTGCCCCCAATGTGGAATACACGTTGCCGATTTTTGGGACCGGAAGGATCTGGTAGAGAAACTGATCCATTCCCTCCAGCATCCCGAGCCCAGCACTCCCGTTCGGGCTACCTGGCTGCTGGGCCGGATCAAGGACCCGCGTGCCGTTGAACCATTAATCCGGGTGATTCAAGACACAAGGGATTTCCATCTTGCTAGAGAGGCAGTTAGGGCGCTCAAGCAGTTCGCGACGGAAGAAGCCCAGCAGTTCGTTAACAGCCTGAGAAATCATCCGGTGCGAATGATTCAAGTGGAAGCAATGAAGAGCGAGAAACACCAGGGACCCGCATCTCTTCCGACTTTGGGCAAACTCACATCACAAGGAGAAATTGATGAACCGCACTATTAAGAACATCCGAGGGCTGGAAATCCTGGACTCACGGGGCAATCCTACACTGAGAGTTTTTGTAAGCCTGGACAATGGGATTTGCGCTTCGGCTTCGGTCCCATCAGGAGCTTCAACGGGTGAAAATGAAGCTGTCGAATTGAGGGACGGCGACAAGAAGCGATACGGGGGCAAGGGAGTTTTGAAAGCTGTTTCGAACGTCAATGAAGTCATTGCTCCCAAGCTCGTTGGCTGGGACCCATCACGCCAGGCGCAGATTGACTCTCTGCTCATTAAAATGGACGGAACGGCCAACAAAGCTAAGCTGGGCGCCAATGCCATGCTTGGGGTCTCAATGGCTGTTGCGCGAGCTGCTGCCATAGCGGCGGATCTTCCTTTATATGCCTACATCGGTGGAACGAATGCCGTGCGGCTCCCTGTTCCCATGATGAACATCCTCAATGGCGGAAAGCATGCCGACAATAGCGTCGATTTTCAGGAGTTCATGGTGATGCCCGTTGGCGCTCCGTCGTTTGCCGAGGCTCTGCGATACGGCGCTGAGACCTTCCATGCACTGAAGGGCATCCTAAAGAAAAAAGGATATGCCACGAGCGTCGGCGACGAAGGCGGTTTTGCCCCCAACCTCAAGAGCAACGAGGAAGCCTGTGAGGTGATAGTCGCCGCCATCGAAGCTGCCGGCTATAAACCAGGGAAGGATGTGGCGATCGCCTTGGATCCGGCGGCCAGCTCATTCTATGAAGGCGGAGCATACAATCTGGCCAAGTCCGGCCAGGGGAAAAAGACCAGTGCTGAAATGACCAGCCTCTACAAAACCTGGATTAAAAAGTATCCCATCGTGTCCATTGAGGATGGCCTGGCCGAAAACGACTGGGAAGGATTCCGCGAGCACACCGCTTTGCTGGGGAGCAAGATTCAAATTGTGGGGGATGACATTTATGTCACTAACACGCAATTCATCGCCCGCGGGATTGCCGAGAAATCCACCAACGCCGTGCTCATCAAGCTCAACCAGATTGGCACCGTGACTGAAACGGTCGAAGCCATCCAGATGTGCCACAAAGCTGGCTGGGGGTATGTGATTTCTCATCGTTCCGGAGAGACTGAAGATTCATTCATGGCGGATTTTGCTGTGGCCATGGGAGGGAGTCAGATCAAGACGGGGTCGGCTTGCCGGAGCGAGCGCATTGCCAAGTATAACCGGCTCTTGGAAATCGAAGCTGACCTGGGCAAGCAGGCTGTTTTTGAGAGTCCCCTCAAAGGATGAGACTGAGACAAGACGGCCCATAAAGGCCTGCTCCTTAGCAGTATGGGTGATGGAGTTCACCCTGAACCGCCGGTGACTTTCACCGGATGATGACTCCTACCGTAGATGAGTTTGATTTATGGTGGGAGTCTTCCCATTCCTCAAGACTCCCACCATAAATCAACTCGCTACAATCGACTCAGGGCAGTAGAACACCGAGACCTCATGTCTCAGAGGCCCAAGAAAACGCCAGCCACACCAGATGAGTGGAACGCCCTGGGAAGGTATTTCTTTCAAAATCGTGTCTTCAACCTGGCAGTGGGAGCTTTTTCGACCGCAGTGCGAGCCCGTCCGGAAAACGAGACTTTCCGCAGAAATCTTGGATTGGCACTGCTGGAGATGGGAGATTACAGGCCTGCTTTACAGCATTTAAACAAAGCGTTGGAACTCAATCCAGGCTCATCGAAGACTCATTACTACGTTGGTTTGGCCTATGCCAAGCAGCGAAAGTTCGACAAGGCCCGTGATTTCTATCAGAAGGTCCTAGAACTCAAGCTGGACCAACATTGGGAGGATCTAGCCAGAGGGAAGCTTTCACTTCTGGAACTCGGAATGGCGGACGACCTGGAGTATCTTGAATACTCTATTAAGAAGATTCTAGAAAAAAGGCAACAGTAAGCTAACTTCTATGCATAGCGACATCAGTGACGCCGCATGTTTGTTCTCGTGACCTGCAAGCCCTAACCGGCAGTCCCTCTCCCGCCGTGCGCGAGAGAGGGTGGCCCGCCTTGGGGGACCGGGTGAGGGCACGGCTGAACTCATGTCATTGAGTAGAGAAGGGAAAAACGATTGGAAGAGCTAAAATTGTGAGTCCAAGGAAGAAAGAAGTCGACAAGTACATCTTCAGTTGGGCAGAACTTCTCGAAGCTGCGTCGCAAAACGGTTGTGTAATCTGCCATGCGCTTGAGAAAAAAATGAATCTCACTTACGAACGAATGTTCGGGGAAGAGATCCGGAATCCTGAAAGCCGGCACAACATCCAGTCTTCGTCGGGGTTTTGTTGCCTCCATGCTGCCAGGTTGTTAGAGTTCGAGTCGAAGGAGTTCCATGACAACTATCTGACTGCCCATTATTTTGCCGATGTTCTCTCTGACCTCTTGGACCTCCTGAAGATGACGGCAGACAAAGATGGCCATAGGCCGAAGATTCATGGCAAAACCCTGCGGTCAAACCTGAGGAATTACTTCCGACATTCCTCTCCCGGCAAGTTTTCCGGCGGCTGTCGAATTTGTGAAGCCAGAAAGACTCACGAGGCTTTCCTTGTGGGCGAGTTCATGCGCTATCTCGATTCCCCGGAATACGTTGAGGTCTACAGAAATTTTTCATGGCTTTGCATTCCCCATTTCCTGCAAGTGATCCAACAGCCTCTTCGCCCAGATCATCTGAAATTGGTCATCAATATTGAATTGGCTCGCTTGGGGAACCTATTGGCACGACTGGAGCAGTATCAAAATGAGGTCTTGAATGTACCAGAGCGGGAGAAGGCCCATTGGCACGATGTCCCAGAGCTGGCAGTTCAGACGATCTGTGGCAAGATCCTTTAGGCGAGGAATATAACGATGATCCTGCCTTTAGAAAGTAATGGACATGAAGATTGATAAGACTTCAGATTCCCTCAATTCGTTTCAGAAGCGCCATCTTCAATCGATTTGCGAGTATGTGGATGGCCTTTTGACAGACATGGAGTCTATCCTTGCGGCTGCGGCGAGCCAGTCCGCGTTCCAGAAATACAAGAACGACGTTTCGCCGGCGCAAAGGAAGGTAGTGGCGGATTACCTTTCTCGCATCCGCGCCCAGATGATTCGGGTGCTGGAGAGCCAGGACCTGGTTCCGGATGTCAATCGCTTTGGCGCTGCTCATGCTTTGCGAGTCACGCTAATCGCTGCCCAGGTGGCCCTGGAGGATCTGGCGCCCAAAGCCATGCGAGGCTATGGGCAGGTTCTGGAGGGCGCCATCCAGGACCTGAACGGGATCGTGAATGAATTGCAGGGCCTGGCGCAGAAACTCAGCAAATACCTATCCCAGGGTCTTGGCCAGGATCTCCAGGGCCGTCTGGCCCGGCTTGAACAAACCTGTGATGGGATCGGTTTGCTCAAGCTACTTGAGCGTATCATTACGGATCAGGGGTTGGTCGAGTTCCGTCCCGGGCTTTCCGTGGTGGTGGATCATCTGGAGAGGAACGACTTTGAGATCGCTCTGTTCGGGCGAGTCAGCTCTGGGAAGTCTTCTCTCTTAAACCATATCCTTCAATCCGATGTTCTCCCGGTGGGCGTGACTCCCATCACGGCAGTGCCGACGCGGATCAAGTATGGGACCAAACCGCGATTGACGGTCTGGTTTGCCAACAAAGAGGCAGAACAGCACAACATTGAACGGCTGCCAGAGTATGTGTCTGAGCTGGAGAATTCGGGCAACACCAAGCATGTGACGCGCATAGTACTGGAATACCCATCGCCCCGCTTAAGTAGCGGGGTCATCTTTGTAGACACACCGGGATTGGGGTCCCTGGCCACGAGTGGGGCGGCTGAAACCTTGGCCTACCTGCCGCGCTGTGATCTCGGAGTGGTTCTGATTGATGCGGGCTCAACTCTCACTCAGGAAGACCTCTCCACGATTGGAACTCTTTACCAGGCAGCAATCCCCGCGATGCTTCTGCTCAGCAAGGCTGACCTTTTGGATCCAGGAGAACAGGTGCAATCTCTCAAGTATATTTCCGACCATATCCAAAGCGAGCTGGGTCTGAATCTCTCAGCCAGTCC
>JBGOTQ010000070.1:0-23894 GCA_041476565.1 Terriglobia bacterium
ACCTTTCCCAAGATCTATACAGGTGACCACATTCATCACCCGTTGATCTCGCACACCCGGGCTCATCGAGTGGATTTTATATTGGACAGAACCATCGACATCATGATCGACGGCGAAGTGATCCATTGCCACCCCCAATCTATCGAGGTTTTACCCTTAGCCTTGGATGTAGTGGTTTAACGATGAATAGATTCTACCTGGTCATACGCAGCATCGTTCTCTGGATTCTGAGCGGGCTTCACTTTTTCACCGTCTGTACGCTCTTGGTGTTTCTCGGCATCTTCATTGACCCGCGGCGCAACGATTGGCCTCAGCGTTTCTTTTTCAGGAATATCCTCCGGGTGGCTGGAGTCAGATTCGAGGCCTTATATTCACCAGGTTTTGACCGCCAACGGACCAGCATTTTCATTTGCAATCATGTCAACATCTTCGATGCCTTTGTCATTTATTCCGCCATCCCCCAGTTTGTTCGTGGCCTGGAACTGGACTCCCATTTCAAGATCCCGGCTTATGGTTGGATGATGAGGCGCTTCGGCAATATTCCAGTCAGCCGTGGCGGTGGCCCATCGCAGTTTAAGCGGACCCTGGAACAGGTTCGATCGCACATTCAAAATGGCATCAGCGTGATTGTCTTCGCGGAGGGGACTCGAACGCTGGACGGGCATGTCGGACCGCTTCAGAAAGGGGCTTTCATCATTGCTCATCAAATTGGGGCTCCCGTCGTTCCGATGAGTATTTGCGGGTCTTACCAGTTCAATCGAAAAGGCGATTGGATGCTCTATCCCTCCAAAATAACGGTCTATCTCCACGACACCATTGAGACCAGGGATGTTCCACGAGCCGAACTGGATAACCTGATCGAACGGGTTCATCACATTGTCTCTGAACCCGTAGACGTCTCAGTGGCGACTCATCCTGTTAGTGGTTAGTTAGACAGCCGAAGCTAGGGCACAGACTGGCTTTTCGGCTGGAAATGGCTTGATAGCCACGATTGATTCAGTCTTTGACTCAATTGTGGACTTTTCGGCCATAGCCCATGGCGGGCGACCCAAGTCGCAATGCCGTTGGACAAAGAAGGGGTGAGGAGACGGTTCTCAGAGCGAAGAAATGCGGCAGGGATTTGAAGGTCTAAAGGGCCGGGATAGCCGAACCCAGGGCGAGCGCATGGTGTGAGCCAGCCGCGTCGTCCTGGGTTGCAATATTGGGTCCCCTATTCGATCCCCAGAACACGCTGGATTTGCTCGAGTGAAACTCCCTTGGTTTCTGGCAGGAACTTCCATACCATTACCAATTGGAGGACCATCATGCCTGAGAAGACGGCGAAGGCCACCCCGCCGGACCATTCGGCGATGATGGGAAAGGTCCAGCTGACTGCCGCACACCACGCCCAGTGGACGAAGCTCCCAAATGCTTGTCCTCTGCCGCGAACACGGTTGGGGAAGATTTCACTGATGAAGACCCAGATGACAGATCCCTGGGAGAAGGCAAAAAACGCACTATAGCCGATCAAGCTCATCAGGACCAGTCTCCCGCCGATTCCACTGTAAAATGCGAAAGACGTACTGGCGAGACAGACTGCCAGCCCGGCAGCTCCAATCAGCAACAACTTCTTTCGACCGAAGTTGTCAATGACCGACATTGCGACCAAAGTGAATACTAGATTGGTCAACCCTATGATAACAGCTTGAAACAGAGCGCCGGCCTGTGCGGCCCCCGCCATTCGAAAGATGTCGGCGGTGTAGTAGATTAATGCGTTGATGCCGCTTAATTGATTAAACGTCGCCACCATAATCACGAGCAGGATGGGCTTGCGGTACTTCCTCTGGAAAAACGGTTCGTCCGCGCTAACAGTTTCTTCGTGCAGCGATTCGACAATCTCTTGCAACACCTGTCCGGGAGCTTCGTTACCCAGATTCCGAAGCACCGTAAGAGCTTCTTCCCGGCGATGCCGTTTGACCAGCCAGCGCGGGCTTTCGGGAATTGGCAAAAGAAAAATGAAAAACAGCGCAGCAGGCACTGCGACGATCCCGAACATCCACCGCCATGCAATCGTATCCCCTCCTGAGGGCGATGCAGCCAGCAGTGAAGCGATGACATAATTGGAGAAATAAGCCGTCAAAACGCCCATCACGATGTTCAATTGGCTGACAGCTACCAATCGTCCCCGTACCTGGGGTGGGGAGATCTCTGCAATATACATAGGGGAGACCACTGAAGCGCCGCCAATAGCCAGCCCTCCAATGAAACGGGACACAATCAGCGCCCACCAGCTCCAGGCCAATGCGCAGCCCAGTCCCGAGACAAAATAAAGCACGGCCAGACAAACTAGCACTGGCTTGCGCCCGAACTGCTCGGCAGGCCTGCCCGCCGCGATCGAGCCGACGATAGTCCCGATTAGAGCGCTGGCGACGGTGAATCCGAGTTGGCCGCTGGCAAGGTGGAAAACGTGTCGAAGTGCTTCGGTCGTGCCAGAGATCACAGCGGTATCAAACCCGAACAGGAACCCGCCGAGGGCGGCTACCAGCGTGCTACCTAGGAGGTAACGGTTGATTTTCATGGTGAGTGAAGCCGGAAACCAGGAGTAAGAACAATCCTGACTCCAGCACCTTTCTGAGGCTGTCTGCCGGAGAGAGAGGACATTTTCTCACATCGGGTGTGAATGTCAAGGGATCGCTTGAGTGGTGATCGCTTGAGTGGAAGGCTCTCCATATTTGGTCTGGCTCATCCACTTCAAGGACTCACGAAGGCTGGCAAGAAACGGGGTCCACCCTCCACTGAAGCGATGGTTCCTGGCTTCCACACCATAGAACCGTTTCAATCCTGACTCTGCTCCAAAAAGGATTCGAGCGGAAGTGGCGGGTAAGAAATCGTCCCTCGTAGATTGAATCAGAGCACATGGCAAGGGGGCAATCTCGGGGATTTGTTGGAACGTATCGAACAGGAGATGCTGTTTGCTCCCACGCAATTCGCGCAGGTAGATTTTCTTGCCATGATATCGGATCTTCAATTCCTCTTTATCAGGCAGCCCAATGGCGAGAACACCTGCCAGTTCCGGCTGGAGTTCTTTTTCTGATCCCACCAGTACCGCAAAGGCTGCTCCGCGGGACCATCCTGTCAGGATGGTGCGGACGGGAGACGAAAGAGACAAAATCTTTCGGGCTTGCTCAATAAAATCTTCATAATCTTTGGCCAATTCCTCGACCGTGGCGGGACTCTCTCCATACCCGAGTACTTTCATGTAGGATCGGGTGCTGAAACCCACTACCGGGTAACCCAAATCTGCCATGCCTCTAAACATGTTGGCAGCAGCGCCAAACCAGCCGCCATCGCCGCTGGCGTATACAACCAGGATCCCTGAGTGCACCGCAGATTGAGGCGCTGCCAGATGTAATTCGAACCCTTTGCCGTGGAGAGAGATAGTGCGAACCATGAAAACGGGACTGGGAAGTGTAGAAGTGGAGGCAAGGGGAGAAAATGGCAGGCACGATAGAGAGATGAGCACCAGAAGGGATATATAAATAGTCCTTGCAGGACTCGGTTCCGATTCCATCCCGGATTTCCAGAAATTGAAATTTGAAAAGCTTCTAGCTAAGTTAACTCGAAAACCGCCGTGAGTTCAAGCCAAATTCACCTTGTAGAGCGAGGATGGCAGTGTCGACAGGCTTGGAGGCTGGCGTTGTCGCCGGTCCCGTGAATGAGGACACCTAACCTCTAGTCCATAGCACCTCCTGACCTATGCCGCCTGCAATCTGCCTAATACTCAAATTATGCATTGAACCAGGCAGTCCCCGGAGGGGGGGGGGAATAGCACGGTTCGGGCCGGGCAACAACAGTGGCCGGGCCGTGCGGAAAGGGGGAAGAATTATGAAAGCCGCTGCCAGCTTTTGGATACCTGAGCACCCTTAGGTGGCTAGAACGCAGCTGCCCCTGCTTCTGCGACGGCATGGTCTTGATCTCCGCTCCCTCCGCTGACGCCGATTGCCCCAACCACCTTGCCGTCGCGCTTAAGTGGTATCCCCCCTGCAAAGATCATTATCCGTCCATGATTGGAAGCGTGTATCCCAAAGAACTGTCCACCCGATTGGCTATGTGCAGCCAGATCTCTAGTGGAAATGTCAAAAGCACGTGCCGTAAAAGCTTTGTTAATCGAAATATCAATACTGCCAATCCAGGCTCCGTCCATTCTCACGTGTGCAACTAAGTTACCTCCTCCGTCGGCTACAGCGATGTTCATGGGCTGGCCGATCTCGACAGCCTTTTTCTCTGCAGCCGCGATCACCCGGCGTGCATCATTGAGTGTGACCATTGGTGTTTCTCCTTTGTGATGAGTGGATAGTGGCTAATCGAAATATTCCCTATTTGACCACAATCAAGCGTCGGGTCTCAAGGCCGAGTTAGACGCGCTTCAAGCGCCTGCAGTTTCATTGAGGGGTGCAATCAAAAGTGAGATCAAAAGCTATAAGGGCTCGTTCATCCCTGCGCCGTGAGGGCACGGCGCCTCCAAACGTCTGGAGGCGGAACGCCCTCATCCCGCTTAACAGCTGCTGGTGTTGTGCATCAGTGACCATGCTCTCACTCTTGACTGTACCCTTCCGTGACTTCCTTGAGGGGTTGCTTGCGTGATACCGAGAACCAATTTAGACTGGACGGGTTGTTTGGAGCCCGTGGGTTGCAGAGAGAATCTGACAGGCTATAATGGGCCTCTGGTTTTCGAAGGCTAGGGAGATACATCATGATATCTCGCATGAGAGTGTTCCTTCACTTATTCTGGTCCAGACATCAGAGGGAAGACCCTCTACCCGGCCCTTTCCCTGAGCGAGGGCGGGGAATTCTCACAAAAGTGAGCCATGATCTGTTCAAGCTCACCACCGCCGCTGGAAATGTCTTCCAGCCCACGAAGTGGGCGAAGGAGAGTAGCCCAGGGCAGAGCAGGGGCTTTGATCCCTGCGACGCCCTGGGTCAGCCAATCGGCAACGATTCTCCCCGCCCACACGAGGAGAAAACCTCGGTAAATACGGATTGTCGACCCAGGGCATGGCGGGCGGTGGTGCCTGCGGCACTTCGCCTTCGGCTCCTGCTACTCGGCCGCTGTGCCCTGGGCTACTCTCCCATGGCCCTTCAGGCCATTTTCATGAATGTCGCCGCCCTGTCTCTGGTCATGCTACTGCTGGCCGCCTGCGGCGGACCCTCTGGCCAGGCCCCGGTGTCGAAACCCAGCGACATGAAGTTTATTACCATCGTTAAGTCGACGGGTTTTAATTGGTTTAGGCGGATGGAGACCGGTGTCCAAAAGTTCGCTAAGGAGACTGGCATTCAGGCCGTGCAACAAGGTCCTTCCAAGGCCGATGCGGCGCTCCAGGTGCAAGTTATCGAGGACGCGATAGCCCAAAAACCACAGGCGATCCTGGTCGTCCCCTTCGAGGTCGAAGCCGTCGAGCCCGTCCTCAAGAAGGCACAGGATCAGAAGATTGTGGTCATCACTCATGAGGCCTCCAATATTCAAGCTTCGAGTGCCACATATGACATCGAGGCTTTTGATAATGCCGCTTACGGTCGCCATATCATGGACGAGATAGCCAGAGGGATGGAGAACGAGGGGCAATACGTTGTATTTGTGGGCAGCCTCACTTCCAAGTCACACAATGAATGGGTGAATGCGGCCATCACCTATCAGAAGGAGAGATACCCGAAGATGCAGCTAGTGGGGAGTAAGAACGAAACGGGTGATGATCCCCAGAAAGCCTACCAGGTCATGAAGGATCTGCTCAGGACTTATCCTGACATCAAGGGGGTACAAGGCTCGGCGGCCACCGATGTGGTCGGGGCAGCCCAGGCCATCCAGGAAGCGGGGCTGGCCAGCAAGATTACCGTGGCCGGCACGAGCCTTCCTTCTTATGCCGGCGAGTTGCTGAGGTCAGGCGCCATCAAGGTCATCAATTGCTGGGACCCTGCCATGGCTGGCTATGTCATGAACAAAGTGGCCCAGATGATGCTGGAAGGCAGAAAGATCGAGGATGGCATGAATCTAGGCGTTGCGGGCTACAACAGGATCAGGTTGGCCGGGAGAGTCATTTACGGTGATGCTTGGATTGACATCAATAGAGACAACATGGATCAATATCCCTTTTAAGGTACCCTGGGTGATTTCAGATCGCAGAGAAACCAGTTTCTCGAGATGAGTCTCACACTTGGGCGAGAAGCGTGGGAGCCTCGCCTCAACTGGAGAAGGGAAGCGGCCATCAGGATCCGGGCCTGTTCATATAACCATGATTACCAGAGAGCTATTATGAGCCGGGAGTTGCTTCGGCTCAACCATATCAGCAAGAGCTTCGCGGGCGTCCATGCGCTGAAGGATATCAGCCTGACCCTCCATTCAGGTAGAACCTATTGCCTGGTCGGTGAAAACGGTTCGGGGAAGTCCACGCTGATCAAAGTGATTGCCGGCATCCACCAACCAGATTCGGGAGAGATTGCGTTTCACGGAAGGATTCTCCACCACCTTCATCCTATTGAAGTGATCCGGGAGGGCATTCAGGTCATTTATCAGGACTTTTCGCTGTTTCCTAATCTGACCGTGGCCGAGAACCTCGCCCTTAATTACCAGATATCCCGGAAGCTCCATTGGGTCAGGTGGCGGAAGGTGGAGGAGATTGCGGCTGACGCGCTCCGGAAAATCAAAGTCAATCTGGACCTGGGCGCGCGAGTGGGAGATCTCCCGATCGCAGACCACCAACTCATCGCCATCGCCAGGGCACTTCTCCAGAATGCCCGGTTGATCATCATGGATGAACCTACCACTGCGCTGACTCAAAAAGAGGTGAAAGTCCTCCTAAGTGTGATCCGTAACCTCAAAGAAGACGGCATCTCGGTCCTCTTTGTCAGCCACAAACTGGATGAAGTAATGGAAATCGGCGAACACACCATAATTCTGCGCAACGGGGAGAAGGTGGTGGACTGTGAAGCTGCTGACTTGAGCCGTGCCAGTGTGGTCCTGGCCATGACCGGGCGGAATATCGAGCCGAAAGCGACCGCATTCCCCGCGGTGGCCCCAACCGCTCCAGTTCTGCTTAGAGTCGAAGGGCTCTCTTGCGCCCGCTTATTTCGCGATGTCTCCTTCGAACTGCGGGCCGGGGAAATCGTGGGCATCACCGGCTTGCTGGGTTCCGGCCGAACCGGACTGGCGCTCTCGTTGTTCGGCATGTGTCCGGCGAATTCAGGCACCTTGACGCTGGAGGGAGTACCGCTCAAAGTCAACAGTATTCGGGACGCGCTCGCCAGCGGAATTGCCTATGTGCCGGAAGATCGATTGACTGAGGGCTTGTTTCTCACCAGGTCCATCGGGGAGAACATCGCGGCCCGCACCATCGACAGCTTGGTGGGTAGGATTCGCCTGCTGGACCATCAGGCCATTCAAGCCAGGATTGGTGAATGGGTGGCTCGGCTCAGAATCCGTACCTCGTCGACCAATCTTCCCGCCAGCAGCCTTTCCGGCGGCAACCAGCAACGCGTAGTATTAGCCAGGTGGCTGGCCAGCAACCCCAGGGTCCTCATCCTGAACGGGCCGACGGCGGGTATTGATGTCGGCTCGAAAACGGAGATCCATGAAATCATCCGCGGCTTGGCAAAACGTGGGATTGGCATCCTGGTTATATCTGACGATATCCCCGAACTCTTAGAGGTTTGCCACCGGATCCTCTTAATGAAGAGGGGTCGAATCGCTGCGGAGTTCGAGCGACAGAAGATCACTGAGGTACGACTGTCCGAGATACTGGTTTCAATATGAAATGCAAGCTCTCCTGCCATTACAGAGGGCTTATTTGTATGTTCAGGCAGATGATACAAACCCACGAATTTTTCATCGCCATAACGATTGTCTTCCTGTCGATTGTGATTGGCTCGATCAACCCCGCTTATTTCTCTATAGCCAGCTTGTTCGATATGCTGCGCAATGCCACCGTCTATGGCATTCTGGCCATGGGGACATTGGTCGTGCTCATTTCGGGTGGAGTTGATGTTTCCTTTCCGGCGATTGCAGCAGCTTCCTCTTACATGGCGGTAAAGATTCTTCTCGCTGCCGGCCTCCAGGGCCCGGCATGGTTAGCTTTCCTGGTGGCACTGCCCTTCGGGCTTCTGCTAGGCATGCTCAACGCCACGTTCATATCCTGGTTCCGGTTGCCCGCTCTCATCGTTACATTGGGGACAGCCAGCATGACTTATGGCTTCGTACTTTTCTTTGTGGGTAATCTGACCCTTTACAACCTGCCAACCGGGATGGTGTCGTACCGGATGATGAGCTTGATGACCGTCAACGACTCCATGGTCGGTACCTCCAGCCTGCATCCATCAGTCCTCCTCCTGGTTGCGGCTATTCTCGGCGTGTGGATTCTGTTGAAATTTACTCTGATCGGCAGAGGCATCTACGCTTTGGGGGGCAACCGCGAAGCAGCCGAACGCTGCGGATTCAACATCCGCTTCATCGAATATGTTGTTTATAGCCTGGCCGGTGTTCTGGCATCAATCGCGGGGGTCATTCAAGTGGCGCTGTACCGCAATGCCAACCCAGCTGCTCTCATGGGTATGGAACTGGACGTGATCGCCGCCGTGGTATTGGGCGGCGCGTCGATAACTGGCGGGCGCGGCACGGTGATCGGCGCAGGGCTTGGGCTTTTTCTGATCACCATCATGAAAAGCGGGCTGATTCTGGTGGGTATCTCCTCTGAATGGCAAAAAGTGGCCATCGGCATCACCCTCATCCTTGGGGCTTCCGTCCCTGCGATCCGCATGGCCCGGCGGAACTGGCCGATAGCTTCAACCATGGTGGAATGAGGGGACGGGCGACGAGCGGTTTGAAGAGGAACATCGACGGATGCTCAAAGGTGAAGCTTGGAGGAGCGGACCAAGAGCCACGAGAGGTGGGCCTAGCGTGATCGACCGGTTGGGGCTGGACACGCACACTCTTTTCCTGCTGGTTCTAGTCGGGCTTATCTTTGCGCTGATGAGTCTGGCCATGCCGAAGCAGTTCCCTACCGTCACCAACCTCGAATCGATGGCCTTTCAGATGTCGGAGGTAGGGATCCTGACAGTGGCGATGGCGCTAGCGATGCTCATCGGCGGGATTGACCTTTCCGTAACTGCCACTGCGAACCTGTCGTCCATTACGGCAGGATTGGTGATGGTCCATCTGGCCAGACCCGACCATCCATCACCGGTTGTTCTGCCTGTCGTGGTATTAGGGTTCATGGTAGCGATGGCAGTGGGGGTGGTTTGCGGGCTGGCGAACGGACTGCTGATCGGCCGCGTGGGTGTCCCCGCCATCCTGGCCACGCTTGGCACGCTGACCCTGTACACAGGCCTCGCTTACGGCATCACTAAGGGCCGTGCAGTACACGGGGTTCCCGACCCGGTCCTGTTTCTCGGCATCGGCAAATTCCTCGGCATTCCCATGCCGTTGGTCATCTTTTTTGCAGTTCTGGTTGTCGTTTCCATCGCTCTCAACCATACCACTTACGGCTTTAAAGTGTATTTGCTGGGCTCGAATCCTACCGCGGCAAGGTTCTGTGGAATCGACAATCCGGGGATCATCTTGAGGACGCATTTGATAGCAGGACTGCTTTCGGCCATCACGGGGATCGTGACATTGGCGCGCACCAACTCGGCCCACGCCGATTACGGCAGTTCATATATCCTCACGACCATCCTAGTTGCCGCGCTCGGCGGGGTGGCCGTCACTGGCGGCTCTGGACGGGTGGGGGGAGTGGCCTTGGCACTGGCAGCGCTGCAAATGCTCTCTACGGGGTTCAACATGCTTCTGCTCCGATTCAGCGGCAGTAACTTTTTCCGTGATTTCGCCTGGGGTTGCCTGCTGCTATTCGTCATGGTGTTCAGCCGGATTAGCAGGCAGTCGTCACCCCAGATGTTGTGGCGGCGGATCCTGTCCAGGCATTAGGACGAAGCAGGGGCCTCGGTGTGGCCCGCCCTATCTCAAACCAAGGAGTCTCACACCATGAATTGGCTGAACGAGATGTTTGGAGTGAGCAAGCCGATTATCGCCATGTGTCATATGCTGGCTCTGCCGGGCGATCCGGGCTACGACGCTGAGGAAGGAATCGGCCGTGTGGTTGAGCAAGCGCGTCTGGACCTCGAGGCCTTGCAGGAGGGTGGAGTGGATGGCGTGATGTTCTCAAATGAGGCGAGCTTGCCTTACCTGACGCGAGTGGAGCCAATAACCTATGTGACCATGGCCCGGGTGATTGGCGAACTGCATAGCAGGATTAAGGTCCCCTTTGGCGTCAATGTGCTGTGGGATCCGAAGGCCTCCATCGACCTGGCGATGGCAACTGGAGCCCAGTTCGTCCGCGAGATCTTTACCGGAATCTATGCGAGCGATTTCGGACTCTGGAACACCAACTGCGGGGAGGTCGTGCGGCACCAGCACGCCATCCACGCCGGGCACATCAAGCTTCTGTTCAACATTGTACCGGAGGCTGCCGTTTACCTGGGCCACCGGGATGTTGCTGAGGTCGCACGCTCCACGGTATTCAATACCCGCCCGGATGCGCTCTGCGTCTCCGGGTTGACCGCCGGTGTGCCCTCCTCCACCGAAATCCTCCGTCGGGTCAAGGACGCCGTTCCTGACATGCCCGTTCTAGCCAACACGGGTGTCCGCCCGGACAATCTCCGTCAGCAGTTGGAAGTGGCTGATGGCGCCGTGACAGGCACCGCCTTCAAGCGCGATGGGACCATATGGAACGAGGTGGACATTGGGCGCGTACGTGAATTCATGGAAATGGCGCGGAAATTTCGCTGAGAAAGGGCGAAACATGCATTCCTCCGATAGGCGATGGAAGCAGTTGGGGGACCTGCTCGTGAATTACTCGGCCGAGGTCAAAACAGGCGAGCGGGTGATGATCGCCATGACAGAACTGGAAACCTTCCCGCTTGTCCAAGCTGTTCACGAATCGGCGGTCAAGGCGGGTGCATTCTCGCAGGTACAGCTCTTATCGGAGACCCTGCGTCATTCTGTCCTCAAGTACGGTAATGAAGAACAGCTGTGCTGGGTACCTGAGATTGAGGCTTACGGAATGGAATGGGCCGATGCGTATTTCGGTCTGCGTGGCGCCCACAATCTGCATGAACACTGGGATATCCCGGCCGAGCGACTCTCGATGAACCAGGCCGCTACGGGTAAGATTTCGTCCCTGCGTTGGGAAAAGACCCGCTGGTGCCTGGTCCGCGTTCCCAATGCCGATCTGGCCCAACAGGCCGAAACCGACCTGGAATCCCTCACTGACATGTTCTTCGACGCCTGTCTGATCGATTGGAAAGCAGAGAGTGACAAGTGGCATAAGTGGGCTGACAGGCTGAACCAGACCACCGAAATCCGCATCTTCGGTGAGGAGACGGATCTCCGTTTCTCGGTTGAGGGGCGCAGGTGGATAGTTGGGGATGGTAAGGTCAACATGCCTGATGGAGAAATCTACACTTCACCGGTGATCGAGACTCTCGATGGACAAATCTACTTTGAGTTTCCGGGCGTTCTCGGAGGGCGACTGATGCACAACATCCGCCTGCACTGGAAACAAGGGCGGCTGGTGGAGGCCCGCTCATCTTCCAACCAGGATTTCCTCCAGGCCATTGTGAACACAGACCCTGGCGCCAGTTTGATTGGCGAATTTGGCGTGGGCACAAACCCGGGGTTGACCCTGTTCTGCAAGGACATCCTGCTCGACGAAAAGATTGGCGGCACAGTCCACATCGCCCTGGGCCGAGCCTACCCCGAGAGCGGTGGAACTAACTCGTCTGCCCTCCACTGGGACATCATCAAGGATCTCCGCAGGAATGGGACCGTTTACGCAAACGGCAATCCAATATTGCAGAACGGCAGATTCTTGATGTAGCTGAACCCATGCCAGCACGGGACTCGAAAAGAGCGTTTGCGATGGCCACGCAATATCTTCTGGGACTGGATATCGGAACCTATTCCTCCAAGGGCCTGCTGGTCCGGGAGGATGGCGAGGTTGTTGCCAGCAAGGTAGTGGAGCACCCGCTTGAAATCCCCCGGCCGGGCTGGGCCGAGCACGATGCCGAGACCACCTGGTGGAACGATTTCCTCGAAATTACGCATTCGCTCTTGCAGTCTAGCGGCATCCCGGGGCGACAGGTTGCCGGGATCGGCTTCAGTGCTATCTCGCCTGCAGTCCTCCCCATTGATCGGGAGGGTAGGCCCTTGCGCAAGGCTATCCTCTATGGCATCGACACACGCGCCTTGGAGGAGATCATTGAACTCCAGCAGGTCATCGACCGGGATCCGATCCTTTGCCGGTCAGGTGTACACCTCTCATCCCAGGCAGCCTCACCGAAAGTGTTGTGGATTCGTCGCCACGAGCCCCAACTATGGGCCCGAACCCACTTGATCGTCAACGGCAGTGGTTTCCTGCTCTACCGCCTGACCGGGGAGGCTACCCTGGATGTTTACGATGCCGTCTCTTTTGCCCCGTTTGTGGATTCTGACAACTGCCGCTGGACGGCAGACACGGCCAAGTATGTAGCTCCGCCGGAGAAATTGCCCCGCCTCACCTGGACTTGTGACGTTGCAGGCAGGGTGACGGCCGAAGGCGCTCGCCAAAGTGGACTGGCGGAGGGTATTCCCATCATCACCGGCACTGCGGATGCCGCCGCCGAGGCCATTAGCGCAGGACTGGCGAACGACGGAGATATGATGGTGATGTATGGCAGCAGCGTTTTCTTCATTCTGCGCACTCCGTACCTCTATCGCACCCCCCATTTCTGGTGTACCCCTTTTCTGGAAAAGGGGACCTATGTGCTCACGGGGGGCATGTCCACTTCAGGCAGCCTGACAAAATGGTTCCGCGATCAGTTTGCTCCGCTGGAAGTGCAGGCTGAGAAGGCTGGCGGTGAAAACGCCTATACTGCCTTAGCGCGTCTGGCAGCGACTTCCCCGGCCGGGGCCAATGGGCTGGTCATGCTGCCCTACTTTTCCGGGGAGCGTACGCCGATCCTGGATCCCGATGCCCGGGGGGTGGTTTTTGGGCTGGGGCTCAACCACACCCGTGCTGACGTGTACCGGGCAGTGCTGGAGTCGGTGGGTTTCGGGATCCGGCATAACATTGATCTCATGAAAGAGGAAGGAGCTATACCCAAGCGAATTCTAGCGGTGGGGGGCGGGACCTTGAATCCCATCTGGTTACAGATTGTCAGCGATATTGCAGACGTCGAGCAGCATGTCATTCAGCAGCGAATTGGAGCCAGCTATGGAGACGCTTTCCTGGCAGGCGTAGGCGTGGGTTTGTTTGCCGGGACTGCCGAGGCGACCCGGTGGGCGAATGTTGAAAGAGTCGTGCGGCCCCAACCAAAGGTTCATAACGCGTACGATGAGTATTACCGCATTTTTCGCGGGCTTTACACAAGTACCGCACCCCTAATGAGCCAGCTCGGCATACAGGTGCGGAGCATGGCATCCCGCTGACTGGGGCTAATTGCATTCAGGAAAACCCCCGGCTCTGCCGGGGGGGTTCTGGAGATTGGAGATTTGTGAAACGGCAGGAGGCCGGGACCGCCGAGCCCCAGCTCGGCAACCGTGCCGACGTGGGCGTCGGCGATCCCAGGCAGCCCGACGGAGCTCGGGCCCGCCGTCCACGCGGCGATCCCGAGCTCCTGCCGCCCGCTGGCCCTGGGCTAAGATTCTGTCGCCCGTACCGGGCTATAAGAGGAACCAAGGGTCTCCTGCCGCTGGGCCTATCGAAGAATGTCCAAACCCCAGGCCTGCGGCCTTGCCTGAGGTTTTATAATTCCATCACTGCGACATACCTCTGGCTTCTATGGGCCAGACCTCTTCGACTCGACCCTTGCGGACTGCATAAATGAAGTCATAAAGATTGACAGTAGGATCGCAATGAGGCGGAATAAACTCGAGTCTATCACCCAACTTAATTGCCTGTCGGGCGCCTTCCAATTCCAGGATGCCGTGCTCATCACCAGCCCAGCGGAATTTGACTCCAGGATCATTCTTCAATTCAGGGACAAAGGGCTTATCAGTTGAGAAAGCTTTGAACCCCGCATCAACCGTGGCCAGTCCAATATGAGATTGGCTGATGACCGTGGTTAGCACAGTTAATGCGTATTCAAAATCCAGGAAATTACCTCCCGTCTGACTTCCGATCCGACGATAATCGAGATCCATGAAGATGTAGGAACCGGCCTGCAATTCGTTGAACCCCTGAATGGCCACATCGATGTTGTAAGTCCCTGTACTTCCGCCTGTAAGTAACTCCACCGGCATTCCATGCTCTTCAATCATGGCCTTACTTTCCAAACCCTCAGCCAACCGGTCCTCCGAGTACCTTTTCCTTTCTTCAAACCCTAATGTGTGAGCCGCGCGACCTGCATAGCACTGGATCCCCCGGAGCTTGAGCCATTGGGAGCGGCATAGCAGTTCCGCCAATTCCACGGAAGGGCAGCCAGGGACACAACCGGTTCGATGGGTGCCACCGTCGATGTCGATCAACAGATTAAGAGGCGTCTTCCTTGCTTCTGTGGCTTCCATCAGGTCCTGGACCACGGCCGGATGATCCACAACTGCAATTAACGAGGGGCATCGATGGGACAGGCTGAGGAGCCTCTCAATCTTGGATTTGCCGACAATCTCCGAGGTGATCAAGATGTTGGTAATGCCTGATGCGACCATGACCTCTGCTTCGCTCAGCTTAGCAACAGAGATCCCAACTGCCCCCAGGGCGACTTGCTTCTTGGCAATCGCAGGGCACCGGTGTGTCTTGGCATGGGGACGGAATGAAATTCGCCGCTGATTGAGACAATCCGCCATCTTTTTGAGATTTCGCTCAAAAAGATCCAGGTCCACCACCAACGCAGGCGTTGGGATATCCTCTTTGAACACGGGAACAGGATTTGGGAGGAGACTATGCATATGAACCTCTCAGTATAGGATGTATAAAATAACAAACCATCGCACAGGATGCAAAAGGGTGTCCCTTAACTCCAGGCATCCCCTAATTGTCCGAGATTGTTCACTACGTCCATAGTGAACTCCGGCGGGATAGCAAAGTGATCATAAACGGCCTGCGCCAATTCCTCCACGCTGGCCAGAGTCCGAATTCGTGTCACGGTTCCCTGAGATTCCATCAAAGTCAGATTATCAATCACGACCGATCCGTCCGGAAAAAAGCGAGGCATTAATAGTGCGTTCATGAAGGTGGCAGTTTCTCTAAACGATTCTGCAATCACTCGTTCAAAATCTCGTCTTGGTACGCCCAACATGCTAAGGTAACGATCAATCAGATGTTGCTGCATGATTGAAATTGAAGTCACACATTTTACAGAACTATAATTGCATAGAGAGTGCCTCGACTGCTTTCTCAAATCAAATTCGGGGTGCCCGGGAGTTGAGTCATGGTCCCTGACACATCAGGTCGCCTCGTCATTTTATCCGGACCTTCTTGTGTTGGGAAGAGCCCTTTAGAGAAAGCGCTAGCCAAATTCTATCCGGAAATACACAAACGGTTGCAAAAGCTTGTGCTTTACAACAGTCGAACTCCGCGTCCAGGTGAAGTCGATGGGTTGGATTATCATTTCCGGCCGAGAAGCCATGTTGAGAGTCTGAGGGGCGACGCCCGGTACGCGGTCCTGGCCGTGCGAGGCGACCTTCAGGCCCTTGACCTTGAGGAACTGCAACTTCTTCTAAGCCGTGGTGATGCATTCTTTGAAGGTAATCCTTTCGTGGGGCGACTGTTGCAAACACATCCTCGTCTGGCCAAAGTCACTCGGATCAGTGTGTTCCTTTCGCCGCTCTCCAAGGATGAGGTGTCCTACCTTAAAGCCCCCGATCGAAATATATCCCTCCCGGACCTGCTCACCGACGTCATGAGGCGCAAGCTGTTACGCCGGGCCCGGCGCCATAAATATGAGTTGTCCTTGAAGGATTTGGAAAACATCGAGACTCGGGCGTCCAGTGCCTATCGGGAAATCAGGGAGGCCTCGTATTTCGAACACGTGATCCCCAATCATGATGGGGAAGACAGCGACAACTGGGACGCCTTTTACTATCCGATAGGCGATGCGCGAAGATCTCTCCTCATGTTCGTTGCCTTACTGGAAGGTGCGGTCCCGCCAGGAGTGGAAACATGGGAAGAGAGGCTGGTGCCCTGACTCCCTGGTTCGACATTTGATCCGATTCCCGGTGAGCTCTCTGGCTTCTCATTGCAACAATGACTCGGGTGACTGGTCAAGCTGCTTTAGGAGGTAATGGGTGATGAATATCGAAACATTTGTCTTTGGCTTGATACAGATCGACGGGACTAAATATGAGCATGACATCGTGATTGATCGAGGCAAGATCAGCAAACGCAGGAAGAAGGCCTCGAAAAAGCTCCGCAGTTCCTATGGCCATACACCTCTGTCATTGGAAGAGGACATTCCCTGGAAATGCCAGCGTCTGGTGGTGGGGACAGGAGCATCAGGCGCCATGCCGGTGGTCCGTGAATTGCAACTGGAGGCCAATAAACGAAATATCGAACTGGTCATCCTCCCGACCGGTGAGGCTATCGACCTGCTGCAGCAAATTGCTGACGGGACCAATGCCGTATTGCATGTGACCTGCTGACGGCTCGACCGATTTTCTTGATCCCCAAAGAATCAAACCGCGAAACTCCCCCCCCCTACTTCAGGGCAGGAGCAGAGCCCGGCAGTGCGTAGCGCAGATTGAAGAACACCATGTTCAAATGTGCGTCCTCGGGCTGCCCGTTGGCGACTGACCAGGGATTGCGCACGACATACGAGTACTGGCCCATCAGGGTCAGGGCACCGTACTTTGCATCTTTCCAAAAGGTTTGTGCGAAGCCGAAAGTAGGCTCCTGAATACTGCGATTCTGACCGGCCGGCGAACCGGAGTATCCGTAACCCACGGGCTTGCCGGTCGTATCGATCGCAACGTTTCGCCCCACGTAGAGGCCGCCGTAGTAAGCATAGAACAGCGTGTTTTTGTTGGTGTACTCGATGCCTGAGACCGTCGAATGGGAATGGATAAGAGAAGGGCTGCCGTTGGCTCGGGCGATCAGATCCGGGGCCTGCCCGAAGATGTAGCGGCCGCCGCCGTCACTCCAGAAATTGTTGGTCAGCACACGGAATCCCTTGAACAATTCAAAGCTCAGGTTCGCGAAGGCACCGCCGCCGGTCGCTGAATAGTGGTTCCCATCGGTAGGATTCCAGAGTTTAAACTGGCGCATGAGGCCGCCGACCTCGAAGTGGAATTTGCTGACCGGGTCGACAGCGAATTTCACAATTACATCGGGAGCAACGTTTGGAACATTCAGAGTCGTACCGCCGTTGTTCAGTTCGCCGCCCGCGTAGGTAGATGCTAAAGCCGACGGGAAGGTGACGAGTCCTCCGCCTGCGGAACCCCCAACATACTGTTCCGGGCTATCGAGGGCGACTGCCAAGGCGACTTTATCAGAGGGATGGTAAACAAATCGTAGTTCCGGGATGCGCCCCCAGAACAAGCCGATTTGATAATTCACGTCGATGTTTTGAGTATAAAAGAGGTTGCCCGGCAAAGGTGAGATGCCCTTGCGGCCTGGCGTGAGCAAGCTCCAGGTTTGGCCAGCGAGTATTTCCCATTTGTCCTTTTGAAGGTCAGCCCAGTACAACCGCGAGCGCAACGTGTTGCTATTGCTGCTCACCGCCACGTTTCCGGGATTGTTTCCCAGGAAGTCCGACTCCATATAGCCGATGACATGAGCACCTTTTACCATTGCATCCACCCGGAAACCGATGCGGGAGTTCTGCATACTCAAGCGAAACTCGCTCAGGTTATTCTGAAAGACGTTGCCGTAAGGTATGCTGGCAAAGTTAGTCCCGATGCCGCTTCCACCGGTATGGCTGCGCCATACACCGGTAAAATCCAGGAATCCAACTGGAGTAATGTAAGCGCTGCCGATTCGAAACTGAAGAGGTGACTCTTCTGGCGCCTTTTTCTCCGGATTAGCCGCCTGCGCTGGGAGAGGTGGCACCGCCGGTGCCGGTACGGGCGGTATCATTCCCGCTACCGGGGTCATGCTTGCAACTTGGCCTAGATTCGGCGCTTCCACCGACGCTGCCTTCGGACTACTGAATGCCTGATTCAGCCTTTGCTTCATCTCTTCCATCATCATGCGAAGTTGTTCAATCTGTCTTTGCTGGCTGGCAATCTGCTCTTTCAGTCCGGAAACCTCATCTCCGGCCTGGGCCCTTCCGATTTTCGCATCACTTGGACTTGTTTTTGTCGTCGTCTGCGAGAATACGGGGACCGCCAAAGCACCCAGAAGGATGACGCACTTTACTGCCCCAGTTCGTGTTGTCAACTTTCGCATTCGTTTGCTCCTCTTTTTGAATTGTTGATTCTTTTTTAACACCATCCAACTACGGAACCCGGTTGCCACGAGGGCCTAATATTGGCTCAGCCCTGTTAACACAGGGTCACGCGGATGTTAACTTTTTGTTACAAATCATGTTGACGATTTGGAGTAAGGCGCATCGAATTGGAGGTTGACTCTCTTAGGCTTTGTTAACGGAGAATTCACATCGATGCAACATGGAGTTTACGAAGATGGTTTAGGTTTCTAAGGTCTTGAAATCTCTAGGTTTGAACGGAAAGCAGGACTTGGTTGCCCCTTTGGCTTTTATTCACCCCATCTTATCAGGAATGAAAAGGAGAGAGAGTATGAACCGACGTACACTGCTGACTTTGGGATCTATGTTGCTACTGGGCGGTCTTGGATCTGCCCAGGTCTGGGCGCAGGGAACCCCCATTACAATCAAGGGATCGGACACAATGGTTCTGCTGGGCCAGCGCTGGGCGGAAGTTTACATGAAGAAGAACCCCAGCGCCCGCATACAGGTGACAGGCGGAGGTTCCGGAACCGGGATTGCTGCCCTGATCAATGGCAGCACGGACATTTGTGAAGCTTCCCGGCCTATGAAGGACAAGGAAAAAGAAGAAGTCAAGACCAAGCGGGGTGCAGAAGCCAAAGAAATCCCGGTGGCCGTCGATGGCCTGGCGATCTATCTCAATACATCCAATCCAGTCAAAGAGTTCACCTTGGAACAACTCAAGGACATCTACACCGGGAAGATCACCAATTGGAAAGAAGTGGGAGGAAAGGATGCTAAAATTATTCTTTATGGCCGCGAGAACAACTCCGGGACCTACGCTTACTTTAAGGAACATGTTCTGGCCAATGGAGACTTTCACCCCACAACCCAGACCCTTTCCGGCACGGCAGCGGTGGTAAATTCAGTCTCCAAGGATCCCAACGGCATCGGTTATGGCGGCATTGCTTATGCCAAGGGGATCAAGCACGCCCTGGTCAAGAAAGATGCCAATAGCCCAGCCATTGAGCCGAACATGGAAAACGTATTGAGCGCAACTTATCCCATCAGCCGTTTTCTCTATTGGTACACATTGGGTGAGCCAACTAGCGAGATTAAGAAGCTGGTTGACTGGGCTTTGAGCCCCGAAGGACAAGCCCTAGTTAAGGAAGTTGGTTATTACCCGCTGCCCAAAGCCCAGGCACCCAAAACGGCAAAGGGTTCAGCCGCCAAGAAAGGGAAGGAATCCGGGAAGAAGTAGTGGCTGAGAGTTGTCGGTCCGGGGCGCCACATGCGGTGTCCCTGGGTCCGACGAAAGCGAATAGGAATTATGACATTCGGCAATTTCTCATCACCCACATCCGCCACTCTGAGTTAGCATAAAGAGTTAGTCTCATGAACAATCAGAATCCTGCCATCTCGCCAGATCAGGCTCTCAAGAGACGTGCTCTCTTCGCGAGCAACCTGAAAAGTGCTCACCTGAAGGACTTCCTGTTTGGCAAGCTGATCCAGCTCAATGCCATCGCGGCGATTGCGATTATCTTCCTGATATTCATCTATGTTGGCAAAGAGGCCCTCCCGATCTTTTACAGCCCGGAGGCGAAGAAGGAAGCCAGCCTCGACAATCTCTTTGCTCCGCAGAACTACGGAAGGGAGGATATGCCACTGTCATACGTCTGGCAGCCGGTGTCTGAGGTACCAAAGTACAGTGTTCTTCCTCTTTTCCTGGGAAGCTTGAAAGTGACCCTGGTTGCATTGTTTTTCGCGGCCCCTCTGGCCATTGCCGCTGCCATTTACACCGCAGAATTCTCTTCCTACAGGGTTCGGGAAATCGTGAAACCGGTGGTCGAACTGTTGGCGGGGATTCCTTCTGTCGTGCTGGGATTCCTGGCCCTGATTGTTATGGCTTCCTGGCTACAAGACTTGTTTCATTTTGACTACCGGTTAAATGCGATCAATGCCGGGCTGGCTCTGGGAATCGCCATTATTCCAATCATCTACACGGTCAGCGAAGACGCCTTAACCGCCGTTCCACGCAGTTACCGGGAAGCTTCTCTGGCCCTGGGAGTTTCCCCCTGGAAGACAGCCTGGTCGGTAGTCCTGCCTGCGGCTACCCCTGGGATCTTCGCCGCCTTGGTACTGGGCTTTGGGCGAGCCATAGGAGAGACGATGATTGTTCTAATGGCTTCAGGGAACGCGGCTATCACCTCATGGAGTTTCACCGAGTCCGTGCGCACCCTGTCCGCCACTATTGCTGCCGAGCTGGGAGAAGTTGTCGTGGGAAGCCCCCATTACAATGTCCTGTTCCTGTTGGGGGCAATGTTGTTCATTGTGACGTTCATCCTGAACATGCTGGGCGAAATGTTCGTCACTCGATTGAAGCGCAAGATGATGGGGGCCTGATGCTGAAAAGCAGAAGGGAGTTTTCCGGGAGACTTTTCCAGATCCTCACCGGGCTGGCTTGCCTGATCATTGTGCTCATGGTTGTTCTGATCCTGGGCAACATATATATTAATGGACACGGCCACTTGTCCTGGAAGTTTCTAAGCGCCGCCCCGGAACAAGGAATGACGGCGGGCGGCATATTCCCGGCCATTTATGGGACGGTGTTGCTGGTCTTCCTCATGACCGTGGCCGTAGTGCCGGTGGGAGTCATGGTCGCCATCTATCTAAACGAGTACAGCTCCAAGACGTCGCTTTTCTACAAGGCCACGCGGCTGGCCGTCAGTAACTTGGCAGGTGTCCCTTCTATTGTCTTTGGACTATTTGGGGTGGGTTTTTTCGTCAAGTTTGTCGGGGGTAACATCGACCGAGTGTTTTATGGAGGGAAGCTGGTCTTCGGACAGCCAGCCATTCTCTGGGCTGCACTGACTCTGGCTGTTTTGACTCTGCCGGTGGTGATTCTGACCACCGAGGACACTTTACGGTCTATCCCGAATGAACTGCGGGAAGGTAGCATGGCCCTGGGAGCCACGAAGTCGCAGACCATCCTACGTATGGTTCTGCCGCAAGCCATGACGGGTATTCTGACAGGTGGGATCCTGGCCGTGAGTCGGGGTGCCGGTGAAGTGGCTCCCATCCTGTTTACCGGGGCTGCGTATTTTCTTCCGGAACTGCCGACCAAGCTGAATTCCCAGTTCATGGAATTGGGTTATCATATTTATGTGCTTTCGACGCAGTCTCCGGACGTAGAGGGGACAAAGCCCATTTTATATTCGACCGTGTTTGTGCTCCTTGCTTTGACTTTTCTTTTAAACCTTGTGGCGATTTTGATCCGCAGTCAAATGCGGGCCAGGCTCAGAGTGACGGCATGAACACCGCGACAGGCCATGGCAAAATGAAGATAGAGATGAAGAGGATGAATGTCGTTCAAGAGACCGCACCGGAGAAAAGTTCACGGCATCAGGTCAAGGTTCAGGCTCAAGGACTGAATTTCTTTTATGGCCGAACCCAGGCACTGCGCAACATCAGCATGCAGATGCGAGAGAAGGAGATCACGGCATTTATAGGTCCTTCGGGTTGTGGCAAATCGACCTTCCTGCGCATCATGAACCGCATGAATGATTACGTTCCCGGGGCTCGCCTGGAAGGGAAGATGCTGGTCGACGGGGAGGATGTGTATGCCAGGGATGTCGATCCCATCATGTTGCGGCGCAAGGTCGGGATGATTTTCCAGAAATCGAATCCGTTCCCAAAGTCCATTTATGAGAACGTGATCTACGGTGTCAAGATCAACGGCTATGCCAAAAGGAAGTCAGAATTGGAGGTGATTGCGGAGAAGAGCCTGCGGGATGCCGCGCTCTGGGACGAAGTCAAGGATCGTTTGCACCGGTCGGCCCTGTCCCTGTCAGGCGGGCAGCAGCAGCGGCTCTGTATTGCCCGGTCGCTGGCGGTCAAGCCTGAAATCCTGCTGATGGACGAACCCGCATCCGCGCTCGATCCCATTTCCACCGCCAAAATCGAGGAATTGATCTTCGAACTTAAGAGAGACTATACCATCATCATCGTCACTCATAATATGCAGCAGGCCGCACGAGTATCGAATTACACCGGCTTCTTTCTCCTCGGCGAGTTGATTGAATGCGACACGACCAGCAAGATGTTCACAGCTCCTTCCCGCAAGGAGACCGAAGATTACATCACAGGACGGTTTGGATAAAGGTTAAGATCTCCTGTGTTGGGGGGGGAGACCAGTTCCAGTGTCGATATGAGTCGACTCTCCCGCAGGCCTCGCCCCTGGCCAAACCGTTTGTCACGTTAGGAGCATGGATGCACCGTCATTTTGACGAACAGTTGGAACATCTGAAGGAACGATTGCTGACCATGGGCAGCCTGGTGGAGAAGGCGGTCCACCTGAGTGTGGAGAGTCTAAAGCACCGCAATGAGTCCCTTGCCACCCAGGTCATTGCCGAGATTGAGCCCCAGATCAACGACCTCCAGCTCGAGCTCGATGACCGAGCATTGCAGTTGCTGGCCCTGCAGCAGCCCATGGCCATCGATCTGCGCCTGATCACCTCCACCATGAAAATCAACAGCGATCTGGAGCGAATGGGGGATCTGGCCGTCAATATTGCCGAGCGGGCTCTCTCGATCCTGTCCCACCCAGTCCTGAAGGCTCTGGTCGATATCCCCCGAATGGCGGAAATTACCGAGGGGATGGTCAAAGACTCGCTGGACGCCTTTGTTCGTCGTGACAGCGACTTAGCCCGGCAGGTGGTGCTGCGAGATGACGAGGTCGATCAATTTCGGGATAAAGTGTTTGGCGAGCTGATCGCAGCAATGATCAAAGTGCCCCGATGTATCCAGGAGGCCCTTGACCTGATTCTTGTTTCCAGAAATTTGGAAAGAGTAGCGGACCATGCGACCAATATCGCAGAAGACGTGATTTACATGGTCATGGGGCGGGACATCAGGCACCACGCTGAATCCAAGGTGAATGCCGAGTCATGAAGAAGCGCATCCTGATCATCGAAGATGACAAGGACATCACGGAAGCCCTGCGTTACAACCTCGAAAAAGAGAAGGGCTTCACTGTGTCGATCGCGCACACCGGTGATGAGGGGCTCAACCTGGCCTTGCAAACCAAGCCGCACTGTGTGCTCCTGGACATAGGGTTGCCAGGCTTGAGCGGCTATGAGATTTGTCGCATGCTCCGCGCGGATGCGGAAACTCGGGAGATCCCGATCCTGATGCTTACCGCTCGCGTCAGTGAATCAGACAAAATTCTGGGTTTGGAACTGGGGGCTGATGATTACATTACCAAGCCTTTCGGGATTCGAGAGTTGATAGCGCGGATCCGGGTTGCCATCCGCCGCAAAGACGTCGATTCCGACAGCATCGATGTTTACGACGACGGCCGGCTCTACATTCATTTTGAAGATTACTTGGTTCGTTTCGAAGGACAGGAGCCTAAACTGACCTTGAAGGAGTTTGGTCTGCTGAAACTCCTGGCACAGAATCCTGGCCGGGTTCAGTCACGTGAAAAGATCCTGGATGCAGTATGGGGATACAACTAC
>JBGOTQ010000071.1:0-23737 GCA_041476565.1 Terriglobia bacterium
TAGACTGAGGGGATTCGGCTGAGTACGATCCGGCTGGCTCCAATTCCCTATATCAGGAAGTTGGAATTTAAGTTGAAGTGTTAGCGACTCTTTACTGCTTTTTTCTCCCACATAGAAATCAAGGTACTAAGCAGCTCCATGTCCCGCAGGAACCCCATCCTCATGCCAGCGCAGACTAACTCAGGATCCCGGCTCAGATTCGCCTGCATTCGAGGAAGCTTGAAATCGCTTCGGAGGGCCATCTTTTGCTCCTCGGTGAGCCTGGGCTGAAATACAACCGTATCTCCCAGTACAAGGCTCGCTTCAAAGCATACCCCTTTGTCATTCTGGAAGACGAGGCTGGACTCGCTCAATGCCTCAGGAGGAATCCTCCAGCCAGTTAGAAATGATTCCAGGGATCGGGTAAACTCGAAAAATTTGTTATCTCCAGTGTTTTCAACGGAGATTTTCAGACAATTTAGTATGACCTGTGCCACCACCCGAAGAGTCTCAACCTGAACAGGCGAATCCAACTCCCCAATTCCTTCAAACCAGTCTCCAAGCGATGCATCTGAGGCTGCACGTAACCATTCTTCCAGCGTGGGGTCTTGAACTTGCGGTTGGTCGCCGTTTTGGCGCAACTGATACTTGGGCATCAATACACTCTTTCAAAGCTCTTGGAGTGGACTTCGACGTGTCGCTCCTACTAAGAATTCGTCCGTTTTGGCCGTGCAGCTTACACCTTTTTTGCAGTTCGCCCGATTTACAGTTGACCCCAGCGAGTGAGAATTGTGGCTAAAGCCTGTGGTCTCTGTCGCAACTATGGGAATCTCGAGAACTACTGATCAAAGCGCACGTCGGTTTTCGAGATCAAAAATCGCCTGGCCAGATTCGAGGGACAATTGAGGGTCTGCTCCAGAAACTCGCGAGGCTTCTGAAGCACGCCTGTAGCAGGGTTGACGGAAAGACTGAAAGCAATTTCAAGGGGCTCTTCCCCCATCAGCGTCAGGTCTGAGATCAAGTTATGTTCCTTAGAGCTACACCAAAAGTCGTTCCCTTTGCGGTGGTCAGCAAGATGGTCCACCAGGTCGTTGACTCGCCCGACCAGTTCAGTAACATCGGCCGATGGTTTGATGTCGAACGGGCTATCGAGCGCGGCGCGATAACTAGCCTGGAGCGGCCGGCCAATGCTCCAACAGGTGCCCCCGCCTATAGGCTGAATCTCCTGGACCGCCAGACCCTCCATTAAACAGGCATTAATCTGGGAGAGAAGCCTGTCAGGCAACTCACAGGTCGCCTCGAACTGGATGTATTCAGACCGGCTGGCCATACCCAGGGGAATCGCCGGCGAAGTGATAAACTTCGGGTGGGGATTGAAACCCTGGGTAAATCGAAGGGCAATACCAGATCGCAACAAGGCCCGTTCCATCAATTTCATTACGTTCAGGTGGGAGAGAAACCGTGCGGGTCCCTCTTTCCAATAATGGAGGACATAGACCCTGGATTGACAAGGCTGAACCTCTGAGAACTCGCGCTGCTGTCGCGGCTGCATCGAACCTTGATTCTCCCCCTCAGAAACAAGACTGGTTGCGGAGCACCCATCCGAGTTCCTTGCAGCCTGCTCGGTCGGCAGCTGAACAGGAGTTTCCGTGTGCTCTTCTTCTACCGGAGAGGCCAGCTTGATATCAGCATAGTTGCCTGGAATACCGCAACCCCTGCATTCTCCCCATTTACAGTCGTACGTTTGGACCTGCTTAAAAGATCTTTCGCGTTCCTTCAACAGGAACTTCTTGGAAACTCCAATGTCGATGAAATCCCAGGGCAAGACTTCCTGCAGTCTAATCTCGCGATTGTAGAAATGAGGATCAATTCCGGTTTCTTCAAATGCTTTCATCCACAGATCCCACTTGAACATCTCGCTCCAACCGTCAAATCGGCATCCAAGCTGGTACGCCCTTAGCAGAGCTTCACCAATCCTCCGGTCACCGCGAGAAAGGACTCCCTCGATAAATGCCTCTTGCGGGTTATGCCACTTAAGCCGAGACCCGGAAAACCGCACTGTCGCCTTCAGATAGTCAAGACGGGAATTGATGGTCCGGAGGTCTTCGAAGCGATCCCACTGGAAGGGGGTGAAGGCTTTGGGAACAAATGTCCCGATACTCGCATTAACGTTTTTGCCACCTTTGACCCTCCTGCCGATCTTGCCCACCTGGCGAATCAGGTCAACTAGTTCATCGATGTCAGCGTCAGTCTCCGTTGGCAAGCCGATCATGAAGTAAAGCTTAACCAGATTCCACCCTTGCCGGTAGGCAGTTTCGACGGCCTGAAAAAGATCCTCGTTACTGATGTTCTTGTTGATGAACTTCCTCAAGCGAACACTCCCGGCTTCGGGCGCGAATGTGAAGCCATTCTTCTTGACTTCCCCAACGTTCTCGGCCAGCGACACGGAAAAGGCATCCGCCCGCAAAGAGGGAAGAGAAATTGAAACCTTATCCTTTGAAAAGACCCGTGCCATTTCCTTCGTGAGACCTTCCACCTGACTGTAATCGGCGGTGGACAACGAGAGCAACCCGATTTCCCGGTTCCCTGTATTATTGATTGTTTCCGCGGCAATGCGCATCACATCGTTGACTTCCAGTTCACGTGTTGGGCGATACCAGTAACCTGCCTGGCAGAATCGGCAACCCTGAGTGCATCCACGCATCACTTCGACGCTAATGCGATCCTGAATTACATCGATAATCGGGACTACGGGTTTGGTGGAGTAAAATTCCGGAGAGAGGGCCTCCACCCAACGCCGACTCACTAGAGGAATTGGTTTCCCTGGCCGAGCTTCGGGCTCCCAGGGTCTTTCGGGCTGATGCACCTGGGGAACGTAGATCCCGTGGATCCTTGCCAGTCCCTCCAGTACCCGCTGGCGTCGAACCCTGGCCTTCTTGGCCTCGCGACAAAGATCAACGATTTCTTTCACAACTTCCTCTCCATCCCCGATGACAAAGAAGTCAATGAATTTCGCTAATGGTTCAGGGTTGGCGGTACAGGGCCCCCCCGCACAAATCAATGGGTCGCTTTGATCTCGATCTTCAGCCGCCACCGGTATTCCAGCCAGGTCCAGCATGTAAGGAACATTGATGTAAGTGAGTTCGGACTGCAAGGAGAAGCCGACCAGGTCAAAGCTCCGGATCGGGGTCCTGGTCTCAAGGCTTAGAAGCGGAATCCCTGACGCCTTAAGCAGGTCTGCCATGTCACTCCAAGGGGCAAAAACTCGTTCGGCATAAACATCTTCAAATCGATTGAGCAAGTGGTAGAGAATGCGGATCCCATTGTGGGACATTCCGATTTCATAAACCTCCGGAAAGGCCAGGGCGAAACGAATAGTGACCTTCTCCGGATCCTTGCGAATCATGTTCGGTTCGCCACCCAGATAGCGCCCTGGTTTCGAGACGGACTCTAGAAGAGAAAAGTACTTTTCTTCAATCTCTATGACGGAAGTCAACGTATTACCTCGCTGGATATATGTAATTGGATTGATTATAGGGAGACAACTGTGGGTTTGCAACTCGTTCGGGGGGAGGTTGATTCTTGGGTTCTCAATTCCGGTCCTGTGATCTTTTAATGGCAATCGAGCGCTGGAATAACGTGCAACTACTGGCCTAAGTACAAGGACCACAGTGCCTTCCCCGGGTCTCACTCGTGGACCATCCCCACCTTTCCGGCCTCAAAGAGCCGCCGATCGACTTTCCTGAGATTGCGTACCATGGCGGGAGTCAAGACCGGGTAATGTTTTACCGTCAGCAAGTAGTTATTGATCTCCCACAGGTCAACTTCTGTCGTCATCCAATGAATCCGATCGAATCGGGCCAGATTGATCGGCCTGGAATAGCGCCGTAGAGTCTTTTCGGCATCAAGATTATAGTAATGCTCAAAATAGGACATTACGAGTTCACGCACGGTGCGATAGACCGGCTCCCGGAAGCGCAACCCCGCGTAATTAGATTTACCGATGGCTCCCCAGTGCCCATTTAGCTTGAATACGGCAACAATATGGTCATCATCTCGAATCGCCTCCAGGTCAACGCACAGGGGCGGATGACCGTTTATCCTTAAAGCCGCAGCAGCCAACAAGGCTCCTTCAAAACAGTGGCTGGTGTGGTCGCGCAATACCCGCCTGGGAGAGCGACAGGTCTCCCCGTCTTTCTCCTTGTTGTAAGCAAGATCAAAGTCGACAAATCGCTGGATCTTCTCCGGAGTGTTAAGTCGCTTGAGGCTCTGGAACTCACTCCGCGTAAGGCCGTACAAGGTCTAATTTCCTTTCGTTCTGATCATTTCCAGTAGCAGGCGCGAGTCGCTCTCCCTGGGAAAACTCAAACCAAGCAGTTGGGCGAGTGTAGGAGCAATATCTTCGGGGCCGCAGGGGTCGGGGTAGGTCCCACCTGTGATGCCGGGCCCCAGAAAAACGATAGGAACATGAGTGTCGTAATCGTACGGGGTACCATGACCCGTGCCGCCGGGATAATCACCCAAGTAAATGTATTTCTTGAGACGACCGATTACATGCGGGCTGCGAGGCTGGAAAAACGAATTTCGATAAAAGTTCCAATACGGGTCCTGGCCGCCAGTGCCGTAAATCAGCTGACCTTGGGTATAGACGGCCTCGACGATGCCTGTTTTGAGCAGTGCTGAGGCAATAGTCGATTCCACCTCTTCGCGCCGGATGCCGTGCTTTGAAATGACGTCCTCATCAAGGTAGAAGCTTGGAACTTCAGCAAAGGCAATCAGTCCCTCCACGTTAGGGTACTTTGTCTGAACCGCTCTCAAGACCGGGGTTATCAATTCCTGAGGCCGAACCCTGCGGGCGTCAATACCCTTGGCTTTGAGAGACTCGACGAGGGGCATCGAGCCATGATCGGCTGTTAGCACGATCAGGGTCTGCGACAATTTGACTCGGGAATCCACAACATGGAAGAGTTTTTGCAGGGTCTGGTCGAGCCGCAGCATCTGGTCCATGATTTCCTGACTGTCGCATCCGAATGTATGACCGATATAGTCGGTAGCCGAGAAGCCAACTGCCAGGATGTCAGTAGATTGTCTCTTCCCGAGGTCGTAAGCATTCAGAAGCTCTGTCGCCATTGCCAAGATCAGTTCGTCCGCGTATGGAGATCGGCGCAACTCGTCATAGAACCTGGTTTCCCCCGCCTTGGACTGGAACATGTGGGGGAAAACGGTGTCTTTGCCATCAGCTTCACCAGGAGCGTTATCCATCCCCGCGTACTTTTCGTAAAGATTCTCGTCGCTGAGCAAACGAATCCAGCTCTTCCCCGAATAACTGTCAGGAAGGCGCCGATCGTTCCACTGTTCCAACCATTTGGGTGCAGTCTTCATGTAGTAGCTGCTAGTGACAAAGCGGCCCCCGCGGGACTCAAACCAGAACGCGCCGTCAGCACAGCGACCTGCCATGAGGATCGCTGCCCGGTCTTTCAGGGCTACACCCACGACGCGGGATTCCGCCGATTGCTGCTTGAGGACGTCACCCACGGTGAAGCCCAGGAAGTTGGCAGGTGAAGCATTCCTTCCTTGCCCCCCGATGACGGTTTGAGCCGGATCGTCCACCACGTTGACCCCTTTCTTAAGGAGGGGGTCGTACCATAGATTTGCTAAGATCCCGGAGTGTGAGGCATGGCGCCCTGACAAGATAACGGCGTGCCCAGGACCCGTCTCGGTGTTGGCATGTCGGTAGTTGGCGTTACTGAAAACGGCCCCGTGGTCCAAAAGGTCGCGGAACCCTCCTTTGTAGAAATCTCGGAACCGGGTCAAGTAGTCATAACGCATTTGATCGACTGATATAACCAGGATCAATCTATATTTCGAATCGGAAGAGTGGGCGGGTACCTGCATAGCCAGAACCGCCAGCACTAAACCTGACACGACTAAGAGAGATCTTATTGGTCGCATGTTCATTCTCCGGAAGTTATCATGGGAGTCCTCTGAGCCCGCATTAAAGAATACCCTCATCGAAACCGTTGACAAAGCCGAGACAGAGAGGACTCTAAATCTTCAAGATTTTGGATAAATGTCATGATCAGGTGAGTTGGCGCAACATCATAGAAATACCCAGGATGAACCAGCACTCGAGCTTCCTGCAGAAGGTCAATCACGATCTGGTCCTCTGACCGCTCTTCCTCAGTGAGCTTCACGGTTAGGTAGAAACCTCCCCGAGGAGGTGCAAGTCGAAAACCAGTCTGACTGGAGAGAATTTTCACTGCCGCATCTCGGCACTTCTGAACCTCATCCCGATAGGCTGGCAAGAACTCACGGCCGACACGGAAAACCTCGGGCGTAGCCAACTGCACGGCTTCATTGACCGGCAAAAAGGTATCGGAGATCATCTCAAAAGTCCACATGGCATTTTGGACTAATTCCGGTTCCCCGTTGACGGCGATCCATCCCAGCTTCATTCCCGGCAAGGCGAACATCTTAGAAAATCCATTCAATGTGAGAACCAATGGGGCGCCGGTTTGGGCAGGCCTAGGCAGGATATCGGCTTCAAACAGGAATTCACTGAAAACTTCATCAGAAATTATAGGAAGCTGGTGACGTCTGGCAATCTCCGCCAGGCACTCCAGTTGCGGCACGCGCGCTACCATGCCGGTCGGATTATGTGGAGAAATCAGAACGATCGCACGGGTCCGGGTCGTGAGACGAGATTCCAGGTAATCCAGGTCGATCTCCCAGGCCTTTGCTTCTTGAAGCCTGTAGTAAGTTAGTTGAACGCCAGCCAGTCGCGAAATAATGTCAAACAACGGGTAGGAAGGGCTGGGACAAAGGATTTCGTCACCCGCCTCCGCCAGCATTTTGAAACAGTAAAAATACGATACGCTGGTTCCTGGTGTAATCAGAATTTGTGCAGGAGGAATGTCTATTCCGGCTCGACAGTAATAATCTGCAACAGCCTGACGGGCACACCGCTGGCCCAGGGAGTCTGGCTCATATACCCGAGCTTGCGCAAGGGCCCTATGGAAGATATCGATGAGCTGGTCCTGTGGAAAGACAATATCCTGCCGAGTTACGTTGCCTGAAATGAGATCGACGATGCACTCTCCCTTGTGGAGCAATGCATCACGCGCTTTGTACAGTGGATTCAGTTTGGAGGGGTATTCAGCGAGAAGCGAGGAAAAGAGCATTCTCTCAGGATCGAATCCCGTCAATGATGGGAGCGGCGCAATGGGTAATCAGCACCGCTCCTGGTCACTTCGGCTACTTGATTTTTAGTTCTTTTAGTCTGTTTACTACGTCCTGACCGTGCGAGGCAGGTTTCACCTGACGGTCAATGTAGACAATTCTTCCGTCCTTGCCGATGAAGAAGGTCCAACGCTCTGGTAAGTCGCGCCCTTCGTGCACAACTCCATAGGCCCTGGCCACCATCTTGTCTGGATCGCTGAGTATAGGATAGTCCGCACCCAACGATTCTGCGAACTTCTTGACGACATCCGGTGGATCCACACAAGCTGTGAAATAGGCGACTTTGAACTCCTGCAGGGGCTTGCCACTCTCACGGAATGACTTGCATTCCGCCGTTCAACCACTGGTGAACGCCTTCGGAAACCAAGCCAGCACCACCATCTTTTTCCCCTGAAAATCCGATAAGCTGTGAGTTTTCCCGTCGGATCCCTGTAACGAGAATGGGGGTGCAGGGTCTCCTGGTTTCAATTCAGCCGCATTGTATTTTCCGGCGATTACAGTGAGACTGAACAGCAAAGGCAAGAGGATGAGAAATCTGATCATTGATTTAATCTCCCTCCAGCTTGAAAATTTGATGTTCGGAAAGCGGGTCTGTCGACACCTGGGCTATTGTATCAAGAGACCAGGACAAAACGATAGTCCCTAGATATGTATGGTTCTGTTCAGAGAGTTGGCATGCCCGCACTTCTTCAGGACATCCACCACAGAAGCCGGTTCCAACTCCAGAAGGCTCGCGATGTCTTCCGGAGTTGCACCATGGTTCAAGTAGAGGTTCTGTATGGTGACTTGTCTCTTCGAGTCGGGATCAAACGAAGAATAATTCTCAGGGATTGAATAGGTGACATACGGAGCGCCATCACTCGCATGTTACGGGATTCCCTTTTGCGAACCATTCCTTAAACCCACCGGCCATGGAAAAAACGTTGCGATAGCCCATCAACTGCAGGTTATCGGCTGCAAGGGCAGACCGGTAACCTCCTCCGCAGTAAAGTACTATCTCGGCCTGGCGGTCGGCAACCTTGCCTTCAATGTCCCTCTCCAGGATTCCACGTCCCAAATGAATGGCTCCCTGAGCATGTCCCTGGCTCCATTCGTGGTCTTCGCGGACATCGACGAAATAGAAAGGGGCTCCGGACTCCAGCTTTTGACGGGTTTCTTCTACTGAAATCTCACGAATCCTTGTCTTGACGTCGTCAACGATTTTCAGAAAGCCCCGCGCATGTTGCATAGGTTGACCTCCGTTCAGGCCAGCATCTGCCTGAAATACTCGATTGTTTTTGTGAGGCCCTCGTCCAGCGCCACCCTGGGACTCCACCCCAGCTTGGCTCGAGCCAGCGTGATATCCGGCTGGCGTCTGACAGGATCATCGGAAGGCAAGGGATCGAACACCACCTTTGACTGGGATCCTGTCAGTCCAATAACTTTTTGGGCGAGTTCCAGGATGGTGAATTCACCAGGATTGCCGAGGTTGACAGGCCCGTTGAGTTCTTCCGTGTTCATCATCTTGACAAGTCCCTCGACCAGGTCAGAGATGAAACAGAACGACCGCGTCTGGTCTCCTTTCCCGTAGACCGTGATGGAGTCTCCCCTTAGGGCCTGAACAATGAAGTTGCTGACCACCCGTCCATCATTGAGGGCCATCCTTGGCCCATAGGTGTTCAAGATACGGACAATCTTGATGTCGACCCGGTGTTGACGGTGGTAATCCATCATGAGAGCCTCAGCGACGCGCTTTCCCTCATCGTAACAGCTTCGAACCCCAATCGGGTTTACATTCCCCCAATAATCCTCTTTTTGTGGATGCACCTGTGGGTCCCCGTATACCTCGGAAGTGGAGGCTTGCAGGATTCGGGCCTTGGTTCGTTTAGCCAGTTCCAGCATATTGGTCACCCCCAAGACGTTGGCCTGGATTGTGCGGACTGGATTGAGCTGATAGAAAATGGGGGAAGCAGGACAAGCCAGGTTGTAGATCTGGTCAATCTCTACATCGATGGGACTGATGATATCGTGCCGGAGGACTTCAAAGTTGTGCAGATCCAGCAGGTGATACACATTCTTCTTGGAGCCAGTAAAGAAGTTGTCCATACAAATGACTTCCTCACCACTCTGGACGAGACGTTCGCAAAGGTGTGATCCAATAAATCCGGCTCCGCCGGTTACCAGAATGCGCATGACTGTAGAATCTCCTTCCGAATTCAGTGATCTAGTACAGCATCCAATTCGTCGCGGCCATTCCCTGTTGCCGGGCTAAGCGCCTTGAAATCAAAAATGCGTCCATCCAGCAAATGGGAGGATACCACATGTCCCAGAGCCGCCAGCATCGAGTCCCGCACCCGTGGAATCTCAAGTTCGAGCGAATCGATCAATTGCTTCATGCGCAGGCGTTTCAGGTTCTTTTGCGACCCGCACAGATCGCAGGGAATGATTGGGTACTTCATTCTCTCGGCAAAGGCGGCGATGTCGGCCTCCCGGCAGTAAACCAGTGGCCTGATGACGATGTTTCGGGCGTCGTCGCTGCGCAAAACGGGTGGCATCGCTTTCAATGTCCCGCCATAATAGAGATTAAGCAGTAAGGTCTCCAAAACATCGTCAGCATGGTGCCCTAAGGCAATCTTGTTGCATTGAAATTCAACCGCCGCATTATACAGGATCCCGCGGCGCAAACGAGAACAGAGGGAGCAGGTGGTTTGGCCCTCAGGGATGGTCGTTTTCACAATAGAGTAAGTATCTTTCTCGATGATCATGAAGGGTTGATTGAGCAATCGAAGATAATCGGGCAAGACTTCACTGGGAAAATCCGGTTGTCTTTGGTCGAGGTTGACGACCATTAATTCAAAACGGGCTGGCGCCTTTGCCTGCAGCTCGCGCAGTAGAGTCAGCAGGGTAAAGCTATCCTTCCCACCACTCAGGCACACCATGATCTTGTCACCTTCCTCAATCATGGAGAAGTCAGCAATGGCCCTGCCTGTCCGGTGAAGCAGGCGGGTTCTCAATTGTCTTAGTGTCTTCATCAGCTCAGTGAGTCGTCCGAACGTCTTTGGCGAATTCAGGCTCAGGGAGCCTGACGTAGTTGGCCTTCCGTTTGGCTGGCTGGAAACCTTCCGCCGTTATGGATTCTCGCAAAATTCTCTCGGTGGCTTTGTGATTTGCACCCGCGGGGGAAATTACGTTCTCTTCGATCATGATACTTCCCATGTCATTGGCTCCGAAGTGCAGACCTCTTCGGCCGATTTCAATACCCTGGGTGAGCCACGAAACCTGAATGTTTGGGATGTTGTCGAGATAAATCCTCGAGAAAGCCAGCCACCGCAAATATTCTTCACCCGAGGCCCGGTCAAGGATTTTCCGGCCAATTAGGGTGTTGTCAGGCTGAAGGGTCCACGGAATGAAGGCCACGAACCCTCCCGTCTTTCGCTGAAGCTGGTAAATCTGCTCCAGGTGCTCCACACGGTGGCCCCAGGATTCACCCATCCCGAACATCATGGTGGCGGTAGTTGGCAGTCCCAAAGAGTGAGCCGATTCCATCACTTCAAGCCATTGACGGGTATTGCATTTGTTAGTACTCTTCCTGCGTACTTCGTCCACCAGGATCTCTGCACCTCCGCCCGGTACAGAGTCCAGTCCGGCCTGCTTCAGGCGAAGTAAAACCTCCCGAATGCTGATTCCGAAAACCTGGGAAAAAGCATATATTTCCGGTGGAGAGAAGCAATGAAGGTGAATGCCGTAGCGTTGCTTCAATTGTTTCATCAGCAACTCGTACCACTCCAGGGGGAGATCAGGGTGTAATCCTCCTTGCATGAGGATTCCGCTTCCTCCCAAGGCCAGAGTCTCCTCCACTTTCTTGAAGATCTCGTGATAACTGAGAACATAGCCCTCCTCGGAGCCTGGCTTTCGGTAAAAAGCACAGAAGGTACAGACTGCGGAGCAGACATTACTGTAATTGATGTTTCGATCGACGACGTAGGTCACTACGTTATCCGGATGCCGATTCTGCCGCAAAGCATCGGCAGTAGTTTGCAGGCAGTCCAGCTGAACCTCAGTCACCACCTTCAGATACTCTTGAGGAGTCAAGCGGTTTTCTGAACTCATTCTTTCGAGAAGGCCATCTCTGGTCATGTTGGTTGATCTCAGATTCCCAATTTCCGAGCTAAATACAACATCATTACTTCAGCTGGAACCTCACCGCCCTTCCGCCATCCCCGGGCAGAGCAGAATTTGCATAGAATCCTCTCCCTGACCTACAGCCTGCGCATGTGGAATCCGCCATCAACATTAAGCACCTCGCCTGTAGAAAACGGCAAGTAGCCTTGAACAATGGCGGCCACGGCTTTACCGACGTCTTCCGGCCGGCCCCAGCGGCGGATTGGGGTCAATCCCTCGGCAATTAGTTTATCGTATTTTTCCTGCACCCCGGCTGTCATGTCGGTCCGGATAATTCCGGGCCTAATCTCAAACACGGGAATCCCGTACTCCGCCAAACGATCCGCATAAAGCTGGCTCATCATGGAGACGCCCGCTTTGCTGATACAATACTCTGCGCGGGATGGGGAAGACGTATACGCGGAAATCGAGGAAATATTGATGATGGAAGGAGCGTATTCTTCAAGCTGACTTTGAAGTGCAATCATCCACGTGGCTATCCGTTGAGTCAAGAAAAAGGGACCACGGAGGTTGATGGCAATCAACTGATCGAAACTATCCTGGCTTGTCTTGAGCAAGTCCTGCCGAATCTTTGGCGCGACACCAGCATTATTCACCAAAGCATCAATTCTCCCAAAACGGCTCTTCATGAAGTCCACCAACCGGATTTGGTCTTCAGCCAAGCTGATATCAGCCTGGAGGATTTCTGCCTCTACACCTCGCCGCAGGATCTCGTCTTTGACTTGAAGTGCCGCTTGCTGACTGTGGGCATAGTTGACGAGAACCTGAAAACGGCAGTCGGCCAATGACAAGGCCACCGCCCGGCCTATCCCCCGACTGGCACCTGTTACCAAGGCGACTCTGTTGGAGCTCATCTCGTGCCCTCAATTCTCAGGAGAACTCCCCACCGCGATTCCCGACCAACGGACTTTAACTCGTACGCAACCTTGTGCTTTTCCTCTTTACTTTCACCCGAGTTGTCTATCGTACCAGACAGCCCTCAGGGCCGTGATAGTTCCCTACTCGTGTTCTACCTTTAGCCAGGTTCCGTGCGTAATTTGATTACTAGTCCTTAAGATTGACCATTTTCCACTGCTTGTCACCGTTCGGTAAATAAAAAAACGCCTCGATCCCTGGATGTTTCTCCAGATAAGCCTTGCTCTTTTCGACACCTAGTACGTAGAGGACATCGTCAACGGCATCTCCGTCGACTCCGGAATCGGTCAGGACAGCCACACTTAACATGTCTTGAACAGGATATCCAGTATGGGGGTCCATAATATGAGAATACTTTATTCCGCGGACTTTGAAGAATTTCTCATAATTGCCGGCTATTGAAAGACATCGGTTTTTCAGGTGCACGGTTCCCCCATTCCTGCCGGCGTCATTGGGAGCCAGCGGGTCCCGGATCCTGATTTCCCATCCATCCCGATTGGGCGGTGCCCCCAGCCCGTAAACAGTACTGCCGCCGGCACTGACAAACCCGGTTTGAATCCCGTATTCCTTGAGCAGACTGATGACCCGATCCACCGCATACCCTTTGGCAATCCCTCCAAGGTCCAATTCCATTCCGGAGACGCTGAACTGGATGGTCCTGTCATGGGAATCCAAGATCAGACGCTGGTATCCTACCTTCCGCATGACGTTCCAGAGTTCGAAGAACCAGGGAATTCGGCCTTCCCCTCGATAGAACCCCCAAGATTTCATTAAGGGCCCCACTGTGATGTCGAAGGCACCATCAGACTCTCGGCTGTATTTGAGGCAGAGCTGGATAAAGTCAAAAAGTTCCGGTTCGACGACCACAGTATGTTTGTCAGCTTCCCGATTAATCTGGGACAAGGGGCTGTCAGGATTGTAATTGCTCATGAGTTGATCAATGCGGTCGATCTCCTCAAAGGCTGTATTCACAATCAGGGGCAATTGTATCCGGTCAGTCCCATAAACCACGACTGTGTATGTACATGCCATAGAAACACGGCTGTCATCGAAGCGGAAGAGCTCTTTCTGACCGGGGTCAGTTCTCTCTTTCCAATCCTTTGAGGAAACTTGTTGCCCCGCAGTGGAGACTGGTTTCTTACTCGAAACAGAGGCCGATTGAAGCACCCCTCCAATAAACGCACTAATCAATAGGACTCTGAGGAAGAAGAGTAGAAGAAGACGTTTGATGGGTAAGCAAGAAGGGAGGCGCATGTGGGGGAAACTGCAGGATCGGGGGACTGATGGGTTCAGCCCCCCTTGAAGTCTTACACTTTTTTCGGCTCGGAGGAAGAAGCAGGAATCTCGGCCTTCCCAGGCCAGAAGACTTTCTGCTTCATGTCCATGGCCCGGTTGGCATAAATTACGGAACGGGAATCGGCAGCCCCTATATCCACATTGGCAATGGGCTTCTTCCCTTCCCGAATGCAATGGAAGAAGTGCTCCTCCTCAACAGCAATCGCATCGCGGTCCTTCTCCACTTCCAGGACACCCATCTCAGTCAGCCACTTCTTGGCGTACATGATTTCTTTTTCAATGAAGCTGGGGTTCTTCCTGGGAGTATTCGGCAGGATGGGAACGCCGATTTTTCTGCCTCGGTTCTTCATGGTTGCACCAGCCCACCAGTTCTGTTCCTGAACATTGGCGGTCTTTACCACGTTAGTCGGAGCATCCGGAGCCTTTTGTTCGGGGTAAAATGTGGCTTTGGCCGTGTTGAGGCCGAGCGTGATTTCGAGGGTCCCTTCGTCGCCCATGATGGTCTCGGAAAAATCCAAGGACGCATTGTTGCAGATAGATGTAAAGACAAATTTCCGACCCTCGGGATACTCGAAAATGACTGAAACATTATCATAAATGTCACGGTCGTCTTTCCAATAGTCGAGACCCCCGACCCCCATCACAGAAATCGGTTCTGACTGATAGGCCCAGTCTGCTACATCCACCTGGTGAGACCCCAGTTCGGCCATCAAGCCGCCGGAATACTCGCGGTACAAACGCCAATTCAGGATCCGGTCAAAGGCCTGATCTTTAATCGGGTTTTTCCAGCTTCCATTCCGATGCCATTGCGCCCGGATGAACTGTACTTTCCCCAACGCACCATTGTGAACCATCTGGGTGGCTACATTGTAAATGGCACTGTATCGCCTCTGTAATCCTACCTGCAGGACCTGATTAGGGTGGGCTTGGGCGGCTTCAAAAACTTTAGGTATTTGGTCCTCTTCCTTCATCATGACCTTCTCAACAAACACGTGCTTGCCGGCACTCAATGCGTCCAGGACCATCGGCACATGTAAGTGATAAGGCGTGACAATGAATACGGCCTCGATGTCTTTTCTATCCAGGACCCTTCGATAATCCTGGAGTTCTTTATCCGGGTTTGACCCGATAGTCTTAACACCCTGCTCCAGGTTCGGGGGGTAAATGTCGCAAATCACCGCGCAACGGCCCATTCTATTGACACTCAGCTTTTTCAGATGAAAATTACCCTGTCGGCCGGCACCGATAAATCCATAGATCACCGGGTCCTGCAAGGTCTGCGAATTAATGAGAGCAGGGGCTCCCAGAGCCGCCACTGCCACCGAGGCTGAGGCAACCGCCGAAGTTTTCAGGAAGTCGCGGCGGCTCAGACCCTTCGATTTTTGACTTTCAGGCATGATCATTACTCCTTGGAAACGGGGATCTATGATTACAATAGTCGTTGATTCTCTTCAACGGGCTCAGCCCTTTTCTGGGATATCTCAGTCTCAGGGCAGGAACAGACCAGCCGACGCAATATGATCCTGCAGGCATACGATCGATACAGCAACAGGCCCTCTTGCAACACTACCAGATTTCACGCTTAAAATCCAGGCCAGGATTCCCTATAATCTAGGTACTTATGCCCGACCGATCCACTTTCTCTCAAGGTATAGAGATCCTTCTAGATCTGATTAAAATTGACTCTGTCAACCCCGCGCTGGTGCTGGGCGGAGCCGGCGAATTCCGCATCGCGAGATACCTTTTCGACCTTCTCAAGAGTCGTGGAATCAGGACTGAATTGCAGGAGGTAGCTCCCGGTCGATTCAATGTGGTGGCTAGAGTTCGAGGAACCCGCCCCGGGCCGCGGGTCCTATTGAATGGGCATCTTGATACGGTGGGCGTGGAAGGCATGACAACTCCTTTCCTTCCGGTCCGGAAAGACGGCAGGATTTACGGCCGCGGTTCTCAGGACATGAAAAGTGGAGTGGCAGCAGGTGTTGCGGCCCTGCTGGAACTAAACAGCGACCCCAGCTCCTTTCTCGGCGAGGTCGTGCTCTCGGCAGTGGCGGATGAAGAAGATAAGAGTATTGGGACCCAAACTTTCCTGACTAGATGGCCTCCGGACCAGCCCTTCGATTTCGCTGTGGTGATGGAGCCAAGCGACTTGAAGGTTTGTACCTGCCACAAGGGATTCGCCTGGCTCGAGGTGCACACGCAGGGAATCGCCGCGCACGGAAGCCGACCGCGAGAAGGGGTTGACGCCATCCGGGCCATGGGAGCAGTCTTACAAGAATTGGAGCAACTCGATGAAAAACTACAGTTGCACCCGACCCATCCCCTTCTGGGGTCAGGTTCGCTACATGCCTCAATGATTCAAGGCGGGCGGGAGTGGAGCAGTTATCCCGACCATTGCTACCTCAAATACGAGCGTAGAACCGTTCCCGGTGAACCCGACAACCTTGTCGTCCAGGAACTCCAACAACTATTGAGCGTCTTGAAGAAACGCATTCTTCGCTTTGAGGCGGCCGGATCCATCACTTACTCACGGAACCCCTTCCAGACGAGCCCTGACCTCCCTTGTCACCAATGTTTTTTCCAGATCGCTCGTGGTCTGCTGCCTGATTTCGTCGATTGGGGCGCGGTGACTTTCTGGACAGATGCCGCCTTATTGGCTGAAGCAGGCATTTCGACGCTGGTTTTCGGTCCACGAGGCGCCGGATTGCATTCCCTTGAGGAATATGTAATTGCCTCTGACGTGGCGGCCTGCGCAAATGTTATCTGCGAATTTGTCTGCAACTTCCGCCAGTGACTTTCCTCATGACACTGGCTTGCACTAACGGCACCCGTAAAAGGTCATTGCCAATCTCCTGGAATGCAGACCCTACCCAACAGGTAGACCACGGTCCTCTTTCAGGAAGCGCACAAGGACGGCGAGAAGGAGCTGTGCAAGGGCGTTGGGGACGCCGCATTGAAAATTGGCAACCTCATGGGCCAGCTTCGCTAGCGCTCCGGCTGATATGTCTCGAGCTGCTCGAGCTTCTTCACCCGGCGACGGAAATCCTCATCGGTGCTAAAACGGGCACCCAGAAAGGCACGCAGGATTTCTTCGGCGAGCTTGATCCCAATAATCCAGGCTCCCATGCAAAGCAGATTCACGTCATCGTGCTCGACGCATTGGTGTGCGCAGAAGGTGTCATGACACAGCGCAGCCCGGATGCCCCTGATCTTATTCCCCGCAATTGCCGCACCCACGCCTGTGCCGCAGACCATAATACCCCGCTGGGCACGCCCTGTCAGTATTTCGGCCCCCACCCTTTTGGCGATGTCGGGGAAATCGACGGGATCGGTTGAATAAGCGCCAATGTCATTGACCATATGGCCCCAGGAGCGCACCAGCTCAATGACCGGTCCCTTCATAAGGAAGCCAGCGTGATCGCTTCCGATCACAAGCTTCATTGGCAGCACAGCCCCCCCGTCGGATGCCAGCGCGAATTCTCCTTTCACGCTTGCTGCAGCCAGTGCTCCTGTATAACAAAATGTGCGCCGATCCATCGATCTAATCACCTCCGTTGATTATTTGCCGACTGCCAACTCCCGCCAAGGTGAGTGGCACTCGGCGCTTCCTGGCGGTGAAGTTTACAGACTCCATTCGCCGTCTGGGACTCAAGCTGTAGTAACAGCCGGGCCCTGTGGCATCCGATCAGTTAGAGCCTCTAGTGCCCGGACCCGCTCAATTGTGGTGGGGTGGGAATAGTAAAAGAAGCTGTAGAGTGGATGAGGGCTGAGATTGGAGAGGTTGTCTTTACTCAGTTTGATCAGACTGTGGACCATCGGCTGCCCCTCTCCCAAAACTCCGGCGGCAAAACGATCGGCCTCGTACTCATGTCTACGGGACAACATTGAAAACAGGGGAAGCAGGAAAAAAGTGAAGGCTCCGGAAGCCATGCCAAAGATGAATAATGCTGCATAAGCCGAGGCGGACTGAAACCCGAACGCCAGGTAAAACCAGGGCGCCTGCACAAGGTGAGACAGTATTAAGAATCCCAATAAGGAACTGCTTAGACTGACCAACAACCCGGTCCGAACGTGTTTCTTTATACTATGTCCCATTTCGTGAGCCAGGACGGCCAGCAATTCGACTTCATTCAGCGCCTGTACCAGGGTATCGAACAGCACAATTCGTCGAAACTTACCGATGCCTGCGAAAAATGCATTGGAGTGAGTGGATCGCTTGGATCCATCCATGGTAAAAACTCCGGAAATTCTAAAATTCACCTTTTTCGCCAACCCCTCGATTCTGTCCCTCAGGTCGCCCGATGAAAGTGGGGTCAGTTTATTGAATATGGGCAATATCAGAACAGGAAACAAGGCTGCGATAAAAAGTTGGAACAGTCCCAAAAGCACCCACACGTAGAGCCACCAGTACCCTCGCCAATATTTTCCCATAAACCAGAGCGTCGCGATCAAGAGCGGCCCCCCCATGGCGACCGTGAGCGCAAAACTCTTAATCAGGTCGGTGATCCAGATACTGAAAGTGGTCCGATTGAAACCGTACCGTCTCTCTATAACAAAAGTCGAATATACGTTAAACGGGAGAGAGAGAAGATAAAAGAAAGCTGCCAATACGGCGAGAAATATGATGCCTGTCAAAATTGCCGAGCCTCCCAGGGAACGAGCCCACTTGTCGACACCGCCAAAGAAGCCGGTCAGGATCATCCCCCACAAGATGGGAATCCCCAACAACGAGCGAATCATCCCCAGATAGGTTTTGTCCCGAGTGTAATGGATGCTCCTCTGATAGTCCCCCAAGCTGATCTTGTCCCGAAAGAGAATCGGCACTTCTTCTTCATGCCTGGCTACGTGTCGAAGATTCAGGACGGTCAGCCAGAGGCTGACCCCGTGTTCCGCTAAGTAAAAAAAGGCAAATACCCCCAAAAACCAGTTCGACACAATGAACCTCCGTACATTCGCGGCAGTCATTGCAAGTGTAGCATTCCTTTGCAGCGTTGGCGAACCGAGGAACCTTTTGCGGTACATTTTCGTGTTCTTCCCCTGGAAAACAGGGGTTCCGGTGCGGCGACAAGCGGAATGAGGATTAGAAGCCAATATCGCCCTTAAGCCCTATTCAAGTGCCCCCCACGCCTTGCGACGTGACGGGGAGCTTGTTTCCCGCTAGAATAGGCTCTGACAAGCGATTGATTTCGGACCAAAATCAAGACCTCAAAGGAGACCTCGATGAAATCGTGGTTAGGGCTGCGTCATGTAGCCTTGAATGCGAGGAGAACGAGAGAACGAGGAGAGAACGAGTGCCTGTCCTGAATATTTGAATATTTACTTTTTTTCCATGAGGAGCGCGATCAACTCGTCGGCAAGGTTTGGGTTGCGGCGCAACCGGGAATCAAAGCGGTGGTTGGCATGGGTGATGGCGGATGTTGTTATCCGTAAAAAGCGCGCCACCTCTGCGGTCGTATGAAACATGATCCGTGTCGCCACATGAATCAGCCGTTCGCGGACTTCTGATTGACTTCGCGCACCCTTCCCCCGAAAGCATACTTGCTCAAGTGACATGCCCGCCGCTTGACACAAAACCTCACTCAATTGTTGCAATGGCAGTTTTCGCCCTGTATACTCCCGCCGCCGCCCACGCCGTGGCTCTCCCTGGCTGGTCACTTGCTGGACAAATTCTTCGCTCCCCATAATCGACAATGCTTCGACGGGATAAATTTGCTCTCGAGTCAAATCGGGTGCCTGCGATAGAAATTCCAACAATCGCTGGCGCGGTCGGCTACCAAACAACGCCAAGACATCCTTCTGGTATAGCCATTCATTTTTAATCGAACCCAGGTATGTCGGCAAGCTGCTCCAGGGCCACTCTTGCGGCCGCTTCACCAACCTCGCCCGCACCGGATTGAGATGGAGGTAGCGGATCAGGGCCAGCAGATAGGCGCTCTTGTCGCACAAGATGCCCCGGAATCGCCCTTGGAATACATGTCCTGTCTTCTGATATTTCTTGTTGAAGTAGGTGGCATATTGCGTCCCTAGCGAACGCATCGCACTGGACACCGACCGTTCCTGTTGTTGCAGCAAAACATGGAAGTGGTTGGGAATCAGACAAAATCCGTGAATCCGCGCCTCATACCGGTCGCAGACATCCCCCAGGCACTTCAGCATCTGCCGATAATCCTCCTCTTCGCAGAAGATCGGCTCCCGGCGATTCCCCCGGTTTATGCAGTGGAAAAACGCTCCCGGAAAACATACGCGGCGGCCCCGGCCCATCTGTCACCTCCAACTGCTGATGGCCTGTTACCTGTTGTCCCCTTCTTAATTTAATTCTATCCCCCATCCTGAAAATATTCAAATATTCAGGACAGGCGCCCACTCCTCGCGCCCACTCCTCTCCCTGAATCGATAGACCTGGCCGCAGGGCCTGAATCCAATTCGAAGACTTGCAAACTGCGCATATCTTCGCCACCCCGCGGAGTCATGGGATTACTCACGCTTCGTGGGAATACAGTTTGATCCGTCCAAAACGAAGTTGAAAGTGAGGACGCCCTGCGCATACTCGAAGCGAACGCTTCCGACAGGTAGAATGCCGAAATTGGGATCGAAGCTCCATTGCAAAGCTGCAGCTTCGGCAGCAATGACCAGACTGCGATCCGGCCTGGGTTGGCCCTTTACATACTCCGGGCAGGTTCGCTCAACCAGCCCCTGTTTGTTGATCAGAACCCTTACACGGACGGCCCCAGTAATGCCTTTTGCTCTCGCCGCAGGTGGATATTGAGGTGTGACTTTGTTGACTGCGCCTCTCTCTATGTAGTGAGCGATCTGCCTGGGCTGCAACTTTGAAAACCCACAGTCTCCTTCAGGTCCCGTAGTGACCGTCTGCGATGATGCGGGCAAGGGTGCAAACAGAAAGAGCAAAACGAACATCGTCGACTTGCGCATCATTCCACCTTGCCGTGGACCGTGAGCACCGTCTGACCATGGTCTTCTCCGGTCCTTGGGTTCATATCGTGAAATGCTCTAATCTCATTCTCGATCTTGATGACCGTCCTGCTGTCCAGGGCGGAATCTCGTAGGAGATTTTGATGGCCAGCCCGGTATTTCAGCGTCTCTCCGATGAGTTCGTGCCACATGGTCACGAAATCAGGCTGTCGACCTTGATATACGGCCTTGCCATTGCAGCACCACACCTGCGTACCACCAGGCAAGTCGCCCTGGGTAACAAGTACATCAACATGTTTGCTGCCGGGAGCTGGTGGAAAAACGCTGTCGCCCCGGCTCCAGGAACGGACCGTCCCTAAGTCGCTGAACGTTGCTGTGAGTCCTCCTCCAATAACGCCGACATCGGCTACGATACTGCGGTCGTTTATGAGACCCACCAAATCTTTGTATCCTTTAGAAGAGTCCTTACCAACCGCCTTCTCATTGATTACATATGCTTCGTACGAGCCATCCTTCTTCTGCCGAAAGCCTATATTAGCTGCTTCATTGGCCTTCAGATTCTCCGTGATTAAAGCCAACGCCTTTTTTCGGCCCACCTCTGTGTCGTTCACGAAGTCGATATCCTCGCCGTTCGGATCGATAAATTTGAACGGATTATCTCTTGCGTACGCGTAGAGATTGAAACGTTGCGGGTCCAACATCCTCGCCGGCGTAACTATTACCGGATCGGGACTTGTGAACCGTCCTTGGGCTCCGGAGAAGTAGCGGGCGCCAAAGTAATCGAGGCCACTCTCATTGTCACGTTCTTTCGCGGTGAACTTTTGACTTGGACCGTCAATCAAGGAAGAGGTGTAACCGGCGATGGCAGAGCGGTTCCCGTACGAAGGATCAATCTCTTCACCGTAGGGCAGGTAATCGTGGCGGGTCTTGACGTTCTGGTCTCGATCCGTGACCAACCGTGTGCTGCCTAAGTGATCTGCCGTCAAGAAGCTTGCTCCCGACCCCGATGGCTGTCCATTGTACTCTGCGGCCAGTTGGCCCATCGCGTCATAAACGTAAATCGTACCGTCGCTCTTGCGAACTCGGCGACCATCCCCGTCGTATTGGTAAGTCGTGGCAGCCACCCCGGAGACATGGGGATCGAACTCCACCTGCCGGTTCTCCGCGTCATACCGGAACGTGTGGCCTACCTTGTCCGTGATAAGATTCCCGGAGTTATCATAGACGCTAGGGCTGACCATCCGGTTGGTCGAGGCGTCAAATTCCGACTGGGACTGGGGCGCCAGGTTGGGGTTTGGTTTGTAACCGCTGGCTACCCAACGGTTGCCATATCGGTCCATACCATACGCGATGGCAGGCCAGGCCGATCCGCTGCCTGGAGTCTCACTGGCATTTGTCAGCCGATTCATGGGGTCGTTGTAGACGTAGGACTGTGTCAGGTCGAGAGCAGGGGCCGGTGCGACTGCTGCGATCCGAATCCGCTGTTGCAGCAAATTGCCATTATTGCTAGTCGACTGATTGGTGCAGCTCGAATCAGTGCCGGAATAACAAAGATCCAGCAACAGCTTGTCGGCCACATTCGCTGAAGGAATAATCAGACTATCCAAGCCTGTTTGCTGTGTTTGGCCCAATCCAATCTGGACGGGCTGCAAACGGGTGTTATAGCGGGAGTCCTCCCACAGATTATTACCCAGTTTCATCTGCCTTAGGGCCCCGTGCGGCGAGTAGCTGAAAGAGGAATCGTAGGTCTTGTCCACCTCGCCCGCTTTCTGGCCCGCCAGGCCATTGATTCGTCCAGCGGAATCATAGGTGGTGGTAATTACACGCGGTGAGGGAGAGGTCGCTATTGAGGGGTAAGTCATAGATGTTATGCCGTCAGCCCGGTTGTAAGTATAGCTAAAGGTAAACGGTCTGCTGTTGTCGACTGGGTTTTTTTGGCTGCTGTGCAAAACCCGTCCCAAGGCATCATAATCAAAAAAGTCGGTTTCCGACACACTGGAACTAACCGAACAGAGACGTCCTTTCGAGTTTGTCCCGCAGGGAGCCGAGGCTGTTCCATAGGTGTAGGTTACGTTGGGAGTGGCGGCTGTAGTCCCGAAAATGGTGTAGTTTCGATTGGTCACACGGTTTAGGGCATCGTAGACGTAATCGGTTCGGGTGCTGCTGCGAGAATCGGTCCGGCGAGTCAAGTTGCCGTTGCTATCGTACAAATAGCTGATGGATCCGCTTTCCGGATTATAGGCCGAAGTCAACCGCGACAGGCTGCTAAAGTTAAACGACCGCGGCGTCTGATTCCCTTGAGTCACCACGGTAAGATTGGACAGGGCATCGTAGGTGTAACTGGTCGTGAGGGGGGTCCCATTGGGGTCTTCCACCACTTCCACTAATCGGCCCACCCCGTCCAGCTTGCTGCGTCGGGCTTTTCCTGCCGGATCTGCAACGGTGGTGTAAATCCCATTGTAGGTAGTCGTAACTGTGCCAGTCGAGCTGCCGTTCCCTCCCCAGGGAGCTGGCAATCCGGATCCAGAGAAGTATTGTACGGCAATGGTCCGGTCCGCCGTGTCCATCTTGGTCAGTGTCCATCCCATGGTAGATTCTCCGCCTGCAGCATTAGAGGTCGAAGCCCGATATGGATTCGAGGTCAGCAGGTACCGATTAGAGCCGGAATAAGCATACCGTGGCTGAACTTTAATTCCGGCCGTCTCATCGGTAACGCTTTGCGTGGAGGAATCCTCCAACTGTCGGCTCAATCGGAGGCGGCCCAGCTGATCGTAATGTTGGACCGTAACCAGCTTGCCATCGCTTGTCGCATCGAGATCGCGCTTGACGATCACTATTCTCTCCGGGTCTTTGTATTCTGTGACAGTCTGCGTTCGGACCGAGGGATCCCCAGCAGCCTCATCAACCAGGGTTGGTCTTCCCAGAAGATCGTAGCCGAAGTTCGTGGCGACGGTGTTGTCGACATCCGTCCGTTGGGTTACCAGGCCGCTGGAGAAATCATGAAACAGACTGGTGGTTCTATGTACTGTTGAGCCCAAAGCGTTGTTGATCGTAACAGGATAGAGATCGTTCGAATCGAACGACCATTGAGTCACATTGCCATTCCCGTCAGTGGTCTGCTTAAGGTTACCATGAGTACTGTATTGATGTGAAATAGTCACCGAATTCCCTGAGCCCAGTAGCAACGCACCTTTGGTAGAATCCCATCAACTTTCTTAAA
>JBGOTQ010000072.1:0-23702 GCA_041476565.1 Terriglobia bacterium
GCATGTCCTAAAAGATTATCAGTGTTCATCGGCGGCCATCTGTGTCCAAATGTTTTCTGTGGGTCTCTTAGACTCCACAGTTAGGTTTTGGTTCCAGCCAACGGACGCGTTAGGTCGTCGCATTGAGAATCCGGGTCAAAGACTCGTCCTTACATTACATTTACAACTCTCCAAGCAGGATCGTCATCTATCTATAAGGATCTATTCCATGATTCTAAGATCGTTCGGTGAACAATCGGTAGTATCGCAAAGGAGAGGAGATGATTTTGAAGGCATTAGGATCCACCCTTATGGTCTCAATTCTGGCTTGCGGCTTAGTCTTGGCACAGAGAATGCCAGTGACAACGCCTCCTACTTTTCCAGAAAATAAGCCTGGGAACAAAACTGACCTGGTTGATATCAATTCCGCCAGTAAAGAACAGCTCGTGGCGTTGTCAGGAATCGGTGAGGCTTATGCAGACAACATCATTGCTGGGCGCCCCTATAAGAGAAAGGATAATTTGAAAACTCGGAAGATCCTTCCCGAAGCAAACTACAAGATGATCTCTGATAAGATAACGGTGAAGTCGAGAAAATAAGGATGAATCTGAACTTTCGTGCTTGTTTTGGTGCCTTGGTGCCCTTGTGGTGAGAAATTTAGGTAAGTTGTTCCAGGAGGCTCAGCAGTCCGCCTCCCGGAAGTGCAACGCCTCACGCGTTCCAGCGGAGAAGAAAAGCTGTGAAAAAATTCCGCCGGGTCGGGGGACCCGGCCTACAACATGTCGGTTAGGTCTTTGGAAACTTCGTAGGCCGCGTGCCCGCACGCGGCGTCTTCGAATTTTTTCACAGCTTCAGGCGTGGAGGCAGATCATCGCATCCTGAAGAAGTACCGGGCCCTTCCGACTTTGGAAAGGCCCTTTCAGAGGTCAAAGCATAAATCCGACAGTTCCACTCCCCGACGTTTCAGTGAAGGCAGCTCTGAGCATCTTCCAAGGCCTCAATTCCGATGCTATCCCTTGGCCGCGAAGCTCTTGATCCCGTCAACCTCTTTGTCAAAAACATCAAAGATCGTAAGCAACTTCGTCATAAGCAAGAGGTCTCTGGTTCGCTGACTGAGGTTGGAGAGTTTCATCTGTCCCCCTCGATTACGGATCGTAACGAAGGACCCCACCAAGGTGCCCACACCAGTACTGTCCATGTAGGTGACGTTGGCCAGATTGACCAGGAAGTCCTTGTGACCGGCACCCAGCAAGTCCCGGATCTTCTCTCGCAAAGCCGTCACTTCCTCTCCAATGACGATCCTCCCCTCGGGAACCAGCACACAGACACCATCGCTGGTCTTAGTTTGAATAGTCAATGCCATGAGTCTTCCTCCTTTTAGTGAAGTATAATCCTCCATGCCATTCACGTCTTCCGCGGCTTATTTTCTTGCGCTAAGACTCCATAGAGCCAGGATTGGGATACTTCCTGTTTTCCAGAAATTCATTCTTAGCCTCTTCGTGCTTTTGCGCGAGTATTCCCCCTCTGACATGCCTTGTTGTCTGCCACCTAAGACGAAAACTCAAATCTCCTTGATACCACAACGCTTCTATGGTGAACTGGCTGAGGATGGCATGAGGCCCAATCCCCGTGTGGGATCTCCCCTGGAGCCACTCGCTTTCACAAGGCTGTCCCGTTCTTCCGTTTTTTGCTTTTGAAACAGTCCCAGTTCACGCTGAGAATCAGCTGGGCGTTTCAACTTCTGATAGATCTGGGCCAACTGGTAGTGAGGCTCTGCCCGGCCGGGTTCAAGTCGGACAGCTTCCTGGAACTGCAGAACGGCCTCTTCATAACGGCTGAGTCTTTCCAGCACCTTTCCTAAATCGAGGCGCGCTCGAACATGTTGCGGGTTACTCCTGAGCAATTCCTCCAGAAGAGGCAACGCCTTCTCTGGTTTTTCATGGGTGAGATAGGTGTCGGCGAGGTAAAACCGGGCCTCCTCAAAGGAAGGATCAAGCCTCAAGGCCTCCTGCAGTTCAACTTCGGCCTCTTCGAATTGGCGTAGCTTCCAGTACATAAAGCCCAGAGAGAAGCGCACGGTGGAATCCCCCGGCTGCTGCTGCCGGGCGACCCTGAATTCCTCGACAGCCTTGTCATATTCACTTAGACCGTCATAGGCCTGCCCCTTCAATATGTGAACCCAAGGAGAATTGGGGTCGATGGAGTTCAGACTCTCGAAACTCGCCAGAGCCTTCTCATATTGTTTTGTTTGCAGGTAGGCTCGATTTAAAAGATAGACAACGCCAAGGTCATTTGGATTGGCTTGAGCCACTTTCTCGAGATGGGGAATTGCGTGCTCATAATCGTCTTCCCCAATGAGGGCCACAGCTAGCAACTGATGAGCCTGAAAATAGGTGGGCGTAGTCTTGATCACTTTTTCAAGAGGGGCAACTGCAGCCGGGTAATTCTGCATTTTGATATAAGCAATCCCCAGGTTGAGGTTAGTGCCAACTTCATTGGGATTCAACTGCAGCGCCTGTCGATAGTAGTCGATGGCTTCGCGGAACTTCTCCTGCCTGATACAAAGCGCTCCCAGTCGATTCAAGGCCGCGATGGAGTGGGGATCGATTCTAAGGATCTCGCGGTAAGCGGCAACAGCATCCTCCCACTGACTCTCGGCTTCCAATTTTTCTGCCCGCGAGGCAATACTTTCTATCCTGTCGTCGGAAAGCTCCTGAGCCAGCCCGTAACTCGACAGTATCAGTGCTATGACAAGAACCGTTGCGCTATGCGGCCATAGAAACGGCCGACCAATTGAGCGGGTCATTAGTTGTTGAAACCTCACCGCCTCCAGAGTGTAGCAGAAAAGAGGAAAGGGGACCATTGCGGGCCGGAAGAAAGGGTGTGATTCAAAGTGCGGCTGGAGACGCCATACGTCCACGGTGTGTTGCCGGAAGCGGGACGAGGGCGTCCCGTCTCCAAGGATTTGGAGACGCCGCGCCCCTGCGGCGCCGGAACCGTGAATAAATAAGTTGACTCTGTCGCACTTTGAATTGCACCCTCGGAAGACGAGGTGTGATCAGAACTCGCGGACGAATGGGAAGCATCGAAACCCTGGCCTGAAAGGCCAGAATAGGCCAGCCCAGGGCGAGCGGGGGCCAAAGACCACCGCGTTGCCCTGGGTACAAGTCCCCCAGATATCCCTAGCCCTGTAAGGGCGAAATATACATCCCAGCGGTGGTCTGCAACTTCAGGGCTAGTCGGCAAGGAGGAATTGCAGATCCCAGGGCGACGTTCGGCCTCGCCCAACGCGGCGCCTTCACTGGCCTGGGCTGGAATACGCCGACCTTTCAGGCAAGCGCCAATCTAACGAATTAACACAAGAATGTTCAGCCCGGTTTTCTGATGCCTACTCCTCTTATTTCTACGTAATGGGTCAGAAGGTGTGAAAAATTCGAATGGGGGCAGTTCAGAACCCGCTCGGATTCTGAGCCATGGCTAAAAACGCGCGCGGAGCGCGCGTTCCACCCGGGTGGGGCGGGCACTCCCGCGCACGCTTTTTGCCGGGAGGAGCCATCTTTCAATTTTTTCACACCTTCGCAGTGCTGGGTATTGGCTCCGCTGGGAGCCCGTTTCCACCTATTCCCCCGTTTAGCTGCCCCAGTACATTTGTATCCAAAAAAAACCTTGACACGCTCCATGGGGCAGTTATACTCGTAATCAGCGTCATTCTTACAGCACAAAATAAATAGTTTTGAAGTCAGGGAATTCTGGCAGGCGGGTTTGGTTAGAACCTTTCGAAGAGACCCTTAATAAGTCATATTAAGAACTCTTGCAGGGTCTCTAAACTATTTTGCTATGGAGGCAAACATGGCGTCGAAGCATCGTGTCAGAGGAAACAACATGGGACAATCTCGCCCGTTCTCGTTTGCGGTTCTAGTGCTAGTTGGTGCTATCCTCCTGGCTAGCACTCCCTCCATTTCCCTGGCCCAGGAGGTTGGTGCCACCTTGTTCGGCACCATCACCGATGCGGCGGGAGCCAGCGTTCCGGATGCCACAGTCACGGCAACTGCTCCTAGTACCAATAAGGCCGTCACGGTGACCACCCAGAGCAACGGGGGCTTCGTGTTATCCGCATTGTCCCCTGGAACCTATACGCTCACAATCGAAAAGGCCGGGTTTAAGAAATCGGTCCAGACAGGGATCACTTTGGTGGTCTTTCAAAAGGCACGCCTGGACGTGCAACTGGAGGTAGGGGAAGTCAACACGACCGTGGAAGTGACAGGTACAGCTCCCCTGGTTGAATCTGGCAGCGCCAGTATCGGCGGTGTGGTCGACACACGGCAAGTGACGGAACTTCCGCTCAATATCCGGCGCTTTGGAAGTCTGCCCCTCTTGTTCGCCGGAACGGTGTCGGATCGCGGCGGATTCTCTTCCAACATCTTTGGCTCCCCATTTAGCGAGAACACCTATGCCTCTAACGGGGCACGGGGCTCCGGCAACAACATCCTGATTGATGGTGTCGACTCCAAGAACCTCTTTACCGGAGGTTTTTCAGTCCAGCCTTCGCCCGACTCCGTGCAGGAGTTCAAAGTGCAAACGGAATCGTTCTCCGCCGTGTTCGGAAAGAACGCCGGTTCGACGATCAATCTCGTCACCAAGTCGGGAACCAACAACATACACGGGCACGTTTTCGAATTCCTGCGCAATGATGTGTTTGATGCCCGCAACTTTTTTGCCCAGGACAAGCCGTCTTTTCGTCGCAATCAATTCGGTGGGGGCATCGGTGGCCCCATTCTTAAGAACAAGACTTTCTGGTTTGCCAGTTATGATGGCCTGCAAACTCGCAAGGGGCTTACCTACGCTGACAAAGTACCCACGCCTGCCATGCTGCAAGGGGACTTTTCGGCCCTTCTGCCCGGGACGCCTATCATCGATCCACTCTCTTGCTCGGATCCTCCGTTTGGCGCAGACTGCAAAGCATTCCCCGGAAATATCATTCCCGACGGCCGCATCGATCCTGTGGCCAAGAAGGTTGCGCCTTATTTCCCGGCGCCCAATTCGGCGGGGGACGCGAATTATATCTCCACAATCAACCTGAGAAGGAGCGACCATCAGATCCAGGCCAGGGTGGATCACACCTTTGGACCCAGTGACAACATCTACGTTCGCTACCTACTAGGTAACTCAGTCACTTTTACTCCGGAGCAGGCCTATTCCTCGTTACCGGGTTTTCAAGACAAAATACGCTTTCGAGGTCAAAATATTGCGATTAGTTGGAGTCACACCTTCAGTCCTACAATGCTAAACGAGTTTCGCTTCGGGTTCTCCCGTAACATGGATATTGGAACATGCGAAAACTGCCCGAGAGCGCCCGGTTTTATGGAGAGCTTCGGTGTTACCAACCTTAAAGCTCTGTCGCCGGGAGATGAGGGTTTTCCGGCGTTCCAGTTTGGCCAAGGTTACAATACCATAGGAGATTCCAATTATCGTCCTGTCGAAAGCAATGATATGGTGGAGAAGTACACCGATACCCTCACCATCACCAAGAGCAAGCACACGCTCAATGTCGGGGTTGATATTCAACCGTACCAATCTTTGCGAAATCAGGCTCCCTTTTCTCCTCACGGCCAGTTCTCTTACAGCAATCTTTACAGCAACCAGGCGATCTCGGACTTTATGTTGGGTTATCCATCCGGTGTCGGTCGGAGTGTCGCCAAAGGGGTGAACAATCATGACGGGAAGTTTTGGAATGCTTTTGCTCAGGACGATTGGCGCGTGACCCAGAAACTGACCATAAATATGGGCTTGCGCTGGGAATATCACCAGTTGCCCACGGATCGAAGGAACATTGGCGCAGCTTTGGTGCCTCTTCCTGGTAAACCATGGCAAACGCCTGGGAATGCGGTCCTGGTGGTTCCTGGATATGACACCGCCGACTCCCTCTGTAATCAGCCCCAATTTATTCTCGATGCGGGACTGCCCACGGAACGGCATCTGGTCGCTTGCTCGGACGTCATGAAACAATTAGGCTTTACTGGGCGTTCAGAGAGATCACTCTGGTTCCCGGACAGGTTCAACTGGGCTCCACGCTTTGGTTTAGCCTGGCGGCCCACTTCTTCGGACCGCCTGGTGGTCCGTGCCGGCTATGGATTGTTCTTCGAGCTTTCCGAGTTCAATGCCTTCCATTACGGATTCAACAATCCAGTCCAGGCCCCCAGCCAATTCAACAGCTTCGAGTCGAGTGTAACACCTAGGTTTACAACGGAAACGGCTTTTGCCAGTGCCAGTGTTCCAGCCTTGAAGGATTCGTTTCTCTCCCTTAATGTGAGTCCTTACTTCAGGCAGCCTTATGTCAATGAGTGGACATTCAACATCCAGAGTCAACTCTCCACCAACATGGCCCTTGAAGTCCGTTATGTGGGGCTTTCAGCCAAGCAAATGAGTTACTTCCACTTCTTCGGCAACCAGGCCATCCCGGGGCCGGGCGACATCCAACCTCGCCGGCTCTACCCGGACCTCGGTTTTACCGCGGAGGTTGCTTCAGGGGCCAACTCGAATTACAACAGTCTGCAGGTCCAGTTGACCAAAAGAATGTCCCTGGGCCTCAGCTTCATGGCCTCGTATACCTGGGGGAAATCCCTAGTTGACCAGGATGCCGAGGAAGGCGGCTACGCCGATAATGGTTTGGGGCAAAATGACAATAACCGAAGAGCGGATTATGGACGAGGGGTTAATGATGCCCGGCAGCGCTTTGTCTTCAGTTCCATGTATGAGTTTCCTTTCGGAAAGGGGAAGCACTACATGAACAAGGGAGGTGTTGCCAATGCAGTCTTGGGCAACTGGGAGTTGACTTCCATTGTCACGTTCCAATCGGGCTTCCCAATTACGCCGCAGGCTGGTTTCGACATCGCCAATGTTGGAACGGGAGCCTTTCGCCCTGATCGTACCTGTAATGGTGCTATTCCTACCGACCAACGCACGCCAGACCATTGGTTTGATACCAGCTGCTTTACCAACGCTAATCTGATTGCCTTGCTTGCAGCCGGAACTCCTCGCTTCGGCAATTCCGGCAGAAGTATTCTCGATGGACCGGGCATACAAAATTGGGATTTCGGCCTTCTCAAGGACTTCAAGATGGGGGAACGATTTAAGACTCAGTTCCGCTTTGAGACCTTCAATGCCTTTAACATGGCACCCTTCAATGACCCGGTAAAGAGTCTGACAGACCCGAACTTCGGAAAAATCTTTAGCGCTAGAGAACCGAGAGATATCCAGTTTGGTCTGAAGTTGCTTTGGTGACGGTTATGGAGTGCGCCGGAAGAGCGTGGGACGGCGGTCCCACGCAGCGACGGCGTTTTCTTTTGGTCAAGGATTGGTGGCTTCCCGGCTTGGATAATTCCTTGGTTTACAAATGAAATCCAAAGCGGCGTCGCGCACGGGAGCGGGGTCCCGCGCTTCCCGCCGCAGTCCAAAGAAGCGGCAACTGGGATCTCCTGGTTTCAGATGCTGAAACCTCAATTGTGACATTTATTCCTTTGATTTTGGATTATCGGTGTCCATCTGCGAATCTCTAAGTTGGGGATTCTTCTCTGTGTCTTTGCGCCTCTGCGTTTAGGTTTTGGCTGCGGCCACCGGCCGCGTTAGGTCTTGATGGTGAGTAAGGAAGGTGGACGGTCAGGGGCCTGCATCTCCTCCCATCCCCGGCGCATCCGCGGAACGGCGCTGACTCAATTTGGAAAAAGTTTGGCGGGCTTCCCGCGCTTGTTGCGGCTTTCCTAAACGATCATAGACCTGCGCCAGGAGAAAATACGGCCGACCATCCTTGGGGTTCAGCCGGGAGGCAATGAGAAGCTCGTCTAAAGCCTCTGAATGACGCTCAAGCTTCAGCAGGGCTTTCCCGCAGAGGTAATGGGAGTCTGCCATCTTAGAATCAATGGCAATAGCCGTGCGAAGGTATTCCAAGGCGTGGGCTGCTGGGTCCTTCTGGTTACTGAAAAGCAATAAGTAGGCCAGATCGAGATAAGGTTCTGGAGTCTGCTGCTGCTCTCGCTCAATCAGTTGGATGGCCTTCATGTAACAATTTTCAGCTTGGTCATAACTGCCGGTATGTGCTAGGGCCTGACCCAGGGCCCGGTAAGCATTGGGGTTCTTGGGATTCAGTTCTACCGCCTTTCGGAAGTAAGGTAGAGACTCTTCAGCCTTGCCACGCAGTAACAAACGCCATCCTGCAAAGTACCAATTCATGTCACTCCGGGGGTTTTGTTGGACGGCGGTCTGTAGTTCCCGTTCGGACTCGTCGAATTCCTTTAGTTCCGCCAGGGACAACCCTAACAAAAGATGGGCGACATCGTTCTGGTTCTGCCCCTGTAACGATTTGCGCAGGAGTTCGGAGGCTTGCTGCCACAGATCGTGCTCGAAGTAGACACGGCCGATTTCGGCATACAATTCAGGAGATAGCTTTTTCCCTGCAAGGTATTGTCTTGTGACGGAATCCGCTTCCGCAACCTTACCCGAGGTAAGGAGTCTGTCGATTTGAAGGGCGATTTCAGTGTGTTGTTGCACCGCCTGCAAATCGGGCCAGATGGGACCCATCAGGACAAGAACGACGATACAGGTAGCTACTCGTCTGACCCATCGACCAACGGAGCAGGGTGTAATCACAAGTGACGCACATCGAAGACACTGGATTTGAGGTTTCGCTAGGATCTCGTCAGTTCGCCGTTGGCCTGAAAGGCCAAGATACACTAGCCAGGCAAGTGGGTGACGGCGGTCACCCGGCCCGCCCCCAGCGGGGCCGAACGTCGCCCTGGGAGTGGAGCACCCCCCACCGTCTAGCCCTGAAGGGGCGTGACAGGCGACAGGTACGATGGGATCTATCGCCCCTTCAGGGCTGGCGGTTACGGGGGACGAACTGAGCCACGGCGACGTTTGGGCCATTCGGCCCAGCGCTTGCCCGGGGCTGAAATACTCTGGCCATTCAGGCCAAGCTTGTAATGCTTTCCGTCTGTTCGTCACTTTTGATTGTACTCGCGGAGCAGAATCGCCTCACCTCAAAGCCTCCAATCCTGCTACTATATTATGCTTCGTGCCGTAGCGTTTGCAAATGAACTAGCCCGGATTTCTCACCATTTCTACTGTCACAGGCGCAGAAGCCGCGTGTGGCCGGCCTGAAGGGCCGGGTTTACCAAAGCCCAGGGCAACGCCCTGGCAAGTATGAGGTCCAATTGATCCAGCTCTGAAGGAGCGGAATAGGAAACCGGACCCAATCAACCCAATGTTGAGGAGGAATGGGGTCGCCTGTGAGCGCAAGAACCTGGAGGCTCAAGATCTCTATTTCGCCCTTTCAGGGCTGGCGCCACGGGGGTGAATTTGACCCGGGCAGTCGCCGCGACGGAATGCGGCTCCCACATTAAAACTCGCATTTTCATAAAATAAGCGCCATGTCTCCGCCTTCCAAGGCATTCTGGGACATCCTCTCATCTGCGCTGAGTGACACGAACCGATGCAATTAAGCCATAAATTCTCTCTCGCGAAGCTGGTTCTCTTTTTCATCGCTGGCGTCTCCCCTGCTTTATCCCTATCCGGGGCACAAGGTGATTCCACACCTGCCGCGGTTCAGTTCGTGGATGTGGCCAACACGGCCGGTTTGCGAGATCGAGTGGTCAACGGTGGGGAGGCAACCAAGAAATACATCTTCGAGAGCACTGGCAGCGGAGTGGCTGTTTTCGACTACGATGGTGATGACCACGCCGATATTTTTTTGGTCAATGGTTCACGGATGGAAGGATTCCCTTCCGGCCAGCATCCCACCAACCATCTGTACCGCAACAAGGGAGATGGTACATTTGCCGATGTGACCGCTCAAAGTGGCCTGGTCCATTCCGGGTGGGGACATGGTGTGTGCATCGGCGATTACGACAATGATGGTAACACCGACCTGTTTGTAACCTACTATGGCAGCTCCAACGTGCTCTACCACAACAATGGGAAAGGGCAGTTTGCGGATGTCACCAAGAAGGCAGGCCTCGAGAGCACTTCGCGAAATTGGGGCTCGGGCTGCATTTTTGTGGATTATGATAGGGATGGGTTCCTGGATCTTTTTGTGGCTGACTATGTGGACTTGGACCTCGCAAACACTCCACTGCCGGGAGCGAACTCGCGCTGCCTTTGGAAGGGAGTGCCCGTCTATTGCGGTCCTCGAGGTTTGAAGGCGCCCAAAAACCATCTTTACCACAACAACCGTAATGGAACCTTTACTGAGGTCTCTCTGAAAGCCGGCATTCAAGCCAACGGCGATTGCTACGGCCTCTCAGCGGCGGCGGCCGATTTCCAAAACCGAGGCTGGCCGGACATCTTCGTCGCTTGTGATTCCACCCCCAGTCTGCTCTACCACAACAACGGAGACGGAACATTTCGTGATGTTGGTGTTGAAAGCGGAGTCGCTTTCAATCAAGATGGCTTTCTTCAAGCAGGGATGGGCGTTTACGTGGGGGACTACGACGGGGATGGGTGGCTGGACGTACTGAAAACCACTTTTGAAAACGACGTTCCCGCTCTGTACCGGAACGATGGGAACGGCGCGTTTTCATTTACCACTTTTGATGCCAGGCTGGGTTCCTACTTGAATCGCCTGAGTTGGGGAGGTGGCTTCTTCGATTTTGACAACGACGGCTGGCCCGACCTGTTCATTGCCAATGGCCATGTCTACCCGGAGCCAGCGGCTAAGGGATTGGCCGGCCCTTACCGGCAACGCAACCTTCTCTATCACAATTTAGGCAACGGTACCTTTGAGGATGTAACGAAACTCTCCGGGCCCGGCTTACAGCTTGAACGGTCGGGCCGAGGAGTCGCCTTCGGCGACCTCGACAACGATGGAGATCTCGATATCGTGGTCAACAATCAGAATGATCCTCCGACTCTTCTAAGAAACGAGGGTGGCAATCGGAAGCACTTCATTCAGGTTCGCCTGCGGGGGACAAAGTCAAACCGGGACGGCATTGGGGCCCGAGTTTCGATCTTAGCCGGAAATCGGAAACAGATTGATGAAGTTCGCAGCGGCGGCAGTTACCTCTCACAGAGTGATCTCTGTTTGCACTTTGGGCTAGGTGAGGCTGTTGTTGTCGACCTGGTGGAGGTACGCTGGCCGAGCGGGGTGGTGGACCAGATGAAGAACGTCCCTGTGAATCGAAGGATTTTTATTGAGGAGGGTAAAGGCCTCCTTCGAGAAATCCGCTTGCCGCAAGGAAATTGAGAGTTCCTTAACCCGGAGTCGTACTGGCGCCAGTTTGGCGCGCGAGCGCCGATGAAAATGGTAGGGGTAGCCACGATGAATTCGCACTCTGAATTCATCGTGGGCTTCTTATATGTAGTCAAAAGCCCACGACAAATCAAAAGCAGTTTGTCGTGGCTACCAAAACTCGCATTTTCATAAGGGTCTCTGCCTCTCATGTTGAGCTTTGTGACACGAATCGACACTATTTCTCTCTGTGCTCTTGGACTCAAGCCTTCCAGAAGAATGGCTGCAGTTTTAGTTTTACTTTCGGGGTCACCCGGAGCCCTCATGGCTCGCAGTCAACCCTCTCCCTCCATCATTTTGATTTCTGTCGACACGTTGCGTGCCGATCACCTCAGCTGCTACGGCTACAATCGCTGGCATACTCCCAATATTGACGCATTGACCCGAGGAGGCTCCCTATTCCTGCAAGTGAGTTCCCAGGTGCCCTTAACCTTGCCCTCTCACGTCTCAATGTTGACTTCCAGCTATCCTTTCGCCAACGGCATTACAGACAATGGGCAGCAGTTAGAACCGGGTCAGGTTTCCCTGGCCTCAATTCTCAAGTCCCACGGATATGGTACGGCAGCTTTCGTCGGTGGTTTTGTTTTGGACCGGCGGTTTGGGCTCAACCAGGGCTTCGATATCTACGATAGTCCCTTTAGCCTGCATCGCCAGAAAAAAGCCGATCCTGGCGAGATCAAGCGTTTTGCAGAGGATGTCGTCGGGTCTGCTACCGCCTGGTTGCAAGACAATTCGGCTGGCCCCTTCTTTCTTTTTCTACATCTCTATGATCTGCATACGCCCTACGAACTTCCACCGGGCCAAGAAAAACAAATCGGCCTCAGAGGTTATGACGCCCAGCTTGCTTACGTGGACATAGTACTGGGAGGCCTCTGGGATTACCTGAAGCGTAAGGGGTTGATGGAAAAAACGCTGATCGTTTTCACCTCTGACCACGGAGAGGGTCTCGGGGATCACAGCGAAAGCACTCACGGATACTACATCTACCAAAGCACTCTTCGTGTCCCCTTGATTTTTCATTGGCCGCAGGATTCGAACCGCTTCTTGACTCTTGTAGACGCCCCCGTCAGCGTACTCGATATTGCGCCAACTCTCCTGCAGTATGCCGGCATACCCCAACCGGCCGCATTCCAAGGGAGAAGTTTGTTGGGCTTAGTCATGCAAAAGCAGCCGATTTCTACTCCAGCAGAAATTTATAGCGAGAGTCTTTATGCTCGAAGCCATTTTGGTTGCAGTTCGTTGCAGAGTTTGCGATTCGGTCATTATAAATACATCGAGGCCCCCAAACCGGAACTATACGATCTTTCCAAGGATCCGGACGAGAAGCAAAACCTCTATTCTCTGAAGAAATCGGTTGCTCTTTCCCTACGAGGGCGGTTGCAGGGCCTTCGCAGCCGCTATCGAGCCGTCCCTTCTGACCAATCCCGGCCGATCAGCCCGGAAGTAGTTGATGCCCTGAACTCTCTTGGATATGTGGCGGTCAGCAGCGCTACTTCTGATTTAGCGGAATCCCATCCGGATCCCAAAGAGCGAATCCACGACTTTGAGAGTATGAACCATGCCATCCTTCTGGCCTCTTTGGGTCGCCTGGAAGAAGCCAACACACAGTTGCAGCAGCTGCGGAACAAGTTTCCGGAAGTTTCAGACATCCGCATTTTCCTTGGGATTAACCAGCAGAGATTGAACGCGCATAGAGAAGCTGCCCAGACTTTTCGGGAGATCTTAAAGAAGGACTCCTTAAATGTCCTGGCTCATTTCAATTTGGCTGTCAGTTGTTTCAAGCTGCAGCAGCTTGACGAGGCCATCAAGGAACTCCACGCGGTTCTGGCGATAGCCCCTTATTACTCTCATGCGGATGAACTGTTGGGGACAATCTGGCTACAAGCTAAAGACTACGAACGGGCACGCACCCAATTCAAGCATTTGTTGTCCGTTGATCCTCAAGATTACACGGCCCATTACAACCTGGGGGTTATGGCAACACTCGAAGGCAAATGGGACGAGGGTGAGCAGCATTTACGCTCGGCGTTACTGGCAGACCCGGACTCAGCGGAAGCCTATAACTCCTTAGGCAGCCTTTTCCTGCAGCGTGGCGACTTGGAGATGGCCCGTCAGGCCTTCTTGAAGACGATTGGCTTGGATCCTAAAATGGCAGGCGCACACTACAATTTGGGGCTTGTACTGCGCAAGCAAAACAAGCAAGATGAGGCCGCCGCGGCCTTCCGCCGGGCCCTGAGTCTCGATCCCCACCTGTCCGCCGCCCGTAAGGCGTTGGACGGGTTGGAACAGGCACCCAAGTAGATCGTTTCTGCGAAGATTTATTTTCGAGCGCTGAGTCTACGTGGGATAGAGGCACATGACCTTTTCAAGCTCACCACTGCGGACGAAAATCCTGGAGGGCTGAGCTCCGCGAGGCCGATTTCTACATTATACGTTTGCCGGCCTTATAGAGTTCGGCCCTCCAAAGCGGTATTTTCAAGAGAGCCATTCATGCCGCCGGGCGCCACCACTGAGGATGAAAATGTCGAACCCGGAGGGTTCGAAGCCATTAGCCGGGGGTTGAGCGGCGACCGGCGTCGTCGCTCAACCCCCGGCTAATGGCTTGCATCCCGGCGGGATGACTTAAGATTAAGACTGGGACGCCTGCCCGGGCTAACAGTGATTTCTCCAAATGTTCATTTCACTAGCGGGATTTTCAGAGGAGGTCCTGAGATAAGGCTACTGAGCTGGATTTTCTGGTTTCAAGTGCTGAAATATCGATTCTGACATTTGCCTCACCGATTCAAGTTCATCAGCGTTCATCTCCGGCCCTTTGTTTATGGAATTCTTCTCTGCTTCTCAGCGTCTCTGCGGTTAGTTCTTGGTCGCGGCCAATGGCCGGGTTAGGATTCTGTCGGATTCCTATTTCCCGGATGTGTTTACGACAGGAGAGACTTGATGCGTATTCCGAATTCACTCGACTGTTTGTCCGCCGTAATCTGGCTTTTTCTAATTGGCACTCTTCCTGGCATAAGTGCTGGAATTCCTGATGTAGCCCCTGCAATCATTCCCAAGCCCGCCACCATGGAGGTCGGAAAGGGCGTTTTTACTCTCGTTCCAGGTACGGGTATCTATCTGGAATCGGAGGACGGCGGAGTCCGGAAAATTGGTGAGTTCCTATCCACTCTTCTTTCCAAATCAATGGGAGGGGAATTCTCTGTCCGCGCGTCGGCCAGTACCGGCCGGCGGAGCCATCCCATTCTGCTGTCGCTCACAGCGCCTGGTTGGCTGGGTCCGGAGGGCTATGAAATGGTGGTTACCCCGGAAGCCATTCGAATTGATGCAACCAAAGCCGCGGGATTGTTTTACGGCGTTCAGACACTACGCCAGTTACTCCCGGCAGAAATCGAAAGCAAGGCCCCGTCAACAAAGCCAATCGAGGTGCCCTGCGTTCGCATCCAGGACAAACCTTGCTTTTCCTGGCGGGGCCTTATGTTGGATTGCAGCCGTACGTTCTTATCCAAAGACTACCTCAAGCGGAACCTTGATCGAATGGCATTGTACAAATTAAATGTTCTTCACCTGCACCTGACAGACGACCAGGGCTGGAGGCTGGAAATCAGGAAGTACCCGAAGCTGACCACCGTGGGTGCCCACTTTGCAGACCGGTTTGGTGGCGGCGGAGGGTATTACTCCCAGCAGGACATCCGGGATCTGATTGCCTACGCCAGGGAGCGAAACGTCACTATCGTTCCTGAGATCGAACTTCCCGGTCACTCTATTGAGGTACAGGCCGCCTACCCGGAGCTTGCTTGTGAACTCCCCGAGCAGAGAGTCTTCGAAGTACACCCTTTTTGGGTAGACCCGTCGTTCTCGCCTCCCCTTTGTGCCGGCAACGAAAAGGTTTTTGAAATGTTCCGGGATATTCTCTCAGAGGTCATGGACTTGTTTCCTTCCGAGTTCATTCATGTGGGCGGGGACGAGGTATCTAAAGACACTTGGAAAAAATGCCCGAAATGCCAGGCCCGCATGCAAGCGGAGGGATTGAAAGATACTGATGAACTGCAGAGTTATTTCATGACGCGTATTGGGAAATACCTTGCGGCGAAAGGACGGCGAATGATCGGGTGGGATGAAATTCTCGGCGGGGGCCTGGCGCCAGGGGCGGCGGTCATGTCCTGGCGAGGCATAGAGGGTGGCGTAACGGCAGCCAAAGCGGGGCATGACGTCGTGATGGTCCCTAATTCAAATTGCTACTTCGATTTCGCCTATTCTCGAACACCTACTGAGCTGGTTTACTCCTACAATCCGGTTCCGCAAGGATTCAGCGGCGCGCAGGCTGAGCGGATCCTGGGCGTCCAAGGTGCGCTGTGGACCCATATGGCCGACAGCGAAAAGGTCTTCGACTACCAGATGGTTCCGCGAGTGCTTGCTCTTTCGGAGGTGGCCTGGTCACCCCCACAGGCCCGAAAAGTGTCTGACTTTAACGCTCGCCTGGACCACCACCTTCGGCGCTTTGAGTTGCTCGGCATCAAGTATTTCAACCAGGCGGCCGTAGACTGGAAAATCGGCTCCTGGCAAGCATCCGATCTTGATCCCAACGAGCCGCGCCTGTTTGAATGGGATGTAACGTCATGCCTCAACAGTGGCGGAGAGTACTTCCTGCAGGTACGGCGAACCGACGGCCAAAATGGCGTATTGGTGCGATCGGTTACACTGTTAGAGGATGGCACCGTAATTAGTCGCGATGATTACGCAGCGGAGATAAACAGTTATATTGACACGAAGGTCAGCTGGCTCGCGCTCGACAAACGCAAATCCGACTCTCGTTACACCATTCGTGTGGTTTTACAGGGCACAAAGGGTGGCGGAGAAGGCGGGAGTGTTTGGGTTCGGAAAGGATGAAAATGAACACCGACAAGCCAACCGGTAACACGGTTTCGAGTCTTGTGGTTGAAGGAGGAGGGCAGGTTACTGAGGCAAACCGAGTCTCGACTGAAGGCCCTCCCCGCCCTTCCACGACAGGGATCGAGAAGCATCGCTTCCTTCCTCTTGACGCCTATCGGGGCCTCATCATGATTTTGTTGGTATCCGACGGCCTGGGGTTCAATCTCCTTCCCGACAAGCCCTTCTACCGGGCCATCGCCTACCAGTTTGAGCACAGGCCGTGGGGCGGCGCGGTTTTTTATGATCTGATCATGCCTGCCTTCCTCTTCATGGTCGGAGTTGCCATGCCCTTTGCGATTGGGCGTCGTTTCGATAAAGGCGAGACTCCACGACAGGTTTTTCATCATGTGTGGATGCGCTGTCTCAAGCTAATCATTATCAGTGAAATTATCGTGTCCGTCGCGGAACATCACGCGCAGATCCAGTTTCACAACGTGTTGACGCAAGTTGCCATCACCTACTTCCTTTGCTTTTTCCTCATGCAGTTGAAATTCTGGCAACAGGTACTTGCGGCTTTCCTGTTCTTAGCCGGGCACTCTGCACTGTATCTCCTGTTTCCGGCACCAGACGGAGCTTTCGCACAGGTCACCAATGTTGGGGCCAGGATCGATCGGGCGATCATGGGATTCAACTATGTCTGGCCCTGCGTCAACATCAACTTTCTCTCGGAAACACCGGGAGTGCTCTTTGGCATTTGGACTGGAAATCTCCTCCGCAGCAACCGGCCGCGAACCGAGCAGTTGAAAAAACTCGCTCTGGGCATGGTCGCTGCTTTCGCGGCTGGATTGCTATTGTCGCCGATTGTACCCATCAACAAATGGCTCTGGACTGCCTCGTATACCCTATATACAACTGGATGGGTCATCCTGGGGTTGCTGGCCTTCATTTTGCTCGTAGAATATGCGGGCATCCGGAAGCCCCTTTTCCCCCTGATTGTCATCAGCATGAACTCGCTCTTCGTTTATTGTGTGGACATGCTTTTGCGCGGATGGATCAACCAATCGCTGACGATTCTTACGGGGGGATTCAAGTTCATCGGGGCCTTCGCTCCGGTGGCACAGTCATTTTCGGTCTTGATGGTGATCTGGCTGGTGGCTTTTTGGATGTATAGAAGAGGGATTTTTGTGAGAGTGTAGGTTCTCAATCAAATGCGGCGATGGGGTCGTTCTGCGGATCTAATTCCCAGGCCCGTGGCTTTCTTAAGCCAGCCTGAGAGAAGCACCGCGACGGGTGACGGCGGTCACCCGGGCGGCGCCCACCTTCAACCGCGTATATCCACTAGCGTCAAGGCAGAAGAGGGATCGGTCGACACAAGATGGTTTCTTCACTTCGACTCACCGTCAAGAGTGCGGATCGGGAACAACGTGGACTGTACGTGCTGCTCTTTCATGAGGATGCCAAGCTTATCCACGATGTCAGGATGTTGTGCAGCCGCATTGCTCGTCTCGCCAGGATCGTCTTTCAGGTTGTAAAGCTCAATCGTGCCAGGCTTCATATCCGACGCTCCTTTCTCAGGATTCAAGTTCCGATGCACAGCTTTCCAGTCCCCGAACCGCACACATTGCTGGCCACCATAGCCGGGAGACTCACGATATAGAAAGGGCCGAGGCTTTTGTTCCTGGCCAAGCAGGGTCGGGCAGAAGCTAATACCGTCGATGCCGGCTGGCGAGAGCTTACTCGCATTAATCAGCTCCAACAAGGTTGGCAGCCAATCTTCAAAACCTGTAACCCGGTCGTTACTGGTGCCGGGATTGATTCTGTTTTTCCAACGTACGATGCAAGGTACCCGGAAACCGCCTTCGTAGAAGGATTCCTTCCGCCCTCGAAAACCTCCAGCGCTATTGAAGAATTCACAATCCGTGCCCCCATACCGGTCCTCGAGGGGGCCGTTATCGCTAGTGAAAACGAAAATAGTCCGGTCGTCGAGACCGAGTTCCTGGATCAATGCCATCACATGCCCCACTTCGCGATCCATCCGCGTGATCATTGCTGCGTAGGCTGCTCGCGGCTGGCGGTGTGGCAGGTAGTCGCGATCACCCCTGTAAGGTTCTTCGGGAAATCGGCCTGCATACTCCGCAAGCGAGTCCTCGGGGACTTGAAGGGCAAGGTGCGGAACCGTGGTCGGATAATACAGGAAGAAAGATTTGTCCTTGTTCTCCCGGATAAATCTCAAGACCCGCTCGCCGATAAGGTCCGGAGCATAGTCCTTGCCAGTATATCGCGCGTAACTTGCGGGATCGTTTGGATCGGCCCCAGCCGGAAGCGCTTGATGAGCAGAGAACGCCGGGTTATTCAGCGCGACCTTTGTGGTATCATCCCACAAATAAGTGGGATAATAGTTGTGGGCTATGGCTTGGCAGTTATAGCCGAAAAAGTGGTCGAAGCCTTGCATTAGCGGGCTGCCAGAGCTGCCGATCGGTCCCAGACCCCACTTGCCAAACCCACCCAGCACGTAGCCCAGCCTCTTGAGGTCCAGAGGAAGCTTTAAGTAACCTTCGGGGACTGGCTCCTGCCCTTCAGGGTATTCTTGCGCCTGCCGGTTGTCACGAATGTAAGCGTGTCCGGGATGCAATCCCGACATAAGCACACACCGTGAAGGGGCACAGACGCAATTCCCCGAATAATGCGCAGTGAAGCGCATGCCCTCCGCGGCCAAGCGATCTATATTCGGAGTATGGATCCGCTTCTGCCCATAACAGCCTAGATCTCCGTAACCCAAATCATCAGCAATAATAAAAATGATGTTGGGCTTCAATACAGTCTTTGTCGTTTCATGCGATGGGGTCGCACAATTTGTCGCCAGCACTAGGATGGCGAGCAGGCTGCCTTTTGTTTCGGTCCAACGCTTCATGATTTCACCTGCTTTTACCTCAAGACTTGACGACCTTGGGGTTGACAGACCTCCGAGCCAACTCGGAGCAAGATACCCATTCCAGGCTGTTTCCGAAGACCTTTTGGATTCGCTCGGCCAGAGCGCAGAGACCATCCAATCCCAGTGCTGTCCCTTGAGTGTAAAGTGACTGCCAATGTGTCAGCAGAACGACCGGGTTTCCCGATTCGATCAACTCGCGAATCCGCCCGCTGCGCCCGTCGGCCGACACGACTCGGTCGATGCCATCGTTGATAAACCGCAATCTCTCCTCGCGCGTCGGCCGCTCCATGCTCCAGAAGATATCCTCCGCATTGGCCGGGACACTGACAACGACCTGACCCCGCTCGAGAGCCTCGTACTCCACTGAACATTGGCGGGGCTTCCCCCATCCTGTCATCTGCAGGAAATACCAGGTCAATTTTCGTTCAAAAGTTTTCCACTGTGCCTCGGCCAGGGCCTGGGCATATTTCTTTTCCACATCAATGCCTGAAACCCAGGGCGAAGTAATACCGGTTGCCATCAGCCCGACGTTCTTGAGAATCGTAAAGGCCAGAACAAAGTACTCAACAATTTCCTCTAGCGGCGCCTGGGAAATCCAAACGTCTTCGTAAATGTGCTGGTATTCTCCGGTCTTAAGATTGTAAGCCCGTAAGTGGGTCAGGAACTCCGGCGTAATATCGAATCGGGGCGCGATCCTCTCGCGCACCAGCTTCAAGAAGGCTTCAAGGTGATCCTGGGGTACCCGCTTCAGAGATTGATCGATTCGTCCCAAGCAGCTTGGCATTGGGATGATTGTAATTTTCCCTCGCAGATCGAATCGATCAAAGGTTTCGGCCACTCGCCGGGTGAACTCCGCGGGTACGAGGAACGGCGTCTCGTAGCCCGGGATCTCGTAAAACAGCGGATCCACGGGCGCTCCATCGTCAATGATTAACGATATCGGGGTCTTTCCAGACAAATTTCCTTTTGCGGGTGAGCCATCGCTGCCCGCGCTACTCTCGCTGGCCCTTGTTTCTGCGGCCAGGACCTCTCCAACGACGGTAGAGAATATCCCCGTTTTTATGGCCGCCCCGGCCTGCTTCAGCAATCGCCGACGAGAGATGAACTTCCTCATTGCAGAACTGTCCTGTGCAAGCTGCCCTGGCACAGGTCCTTCCCCCAGAACCCCAAGCTTGTCGAAGTAGTCGTTTGTCATCTTAGGCTCCAATTCTTCCAGTGTGCCGTCATCGAAATAAGCAGATCGTTTCCACTCGCGTCTTCCCCCTCACCCCGGCCCTCTCCCCCCAATGGGGGTGCCCGAAGGGAGGGTGAGGGGAGAGCGAGACACAATGTTCAAGGCGTTTCGATGACAGCACACTAGCACACTCACAGTCATGCTTGACAAGTTAACTGTGAAGGCGCCGACAGCCCAAAGGCTACGACCGAAGAGAACCCTTAGTAAAGAACAAAATCTTCCAGGGGAACGAGAGTTGTGGGAGCCATGACAAATTGCTTTGGATTTGTTGTGGGATTTTCAAAAGGGCACAAATCCCCACGGTTACTGCCAAGAGCGAAGTAAGCGAGGCTACCAAAAACTCGCATCTTCATGAAAGTGCCCCATGACATTTTCAATTTCACCACCGCCAATGAAAATGAGCCTTATTAGTAGGAACGAAACGCCGCGCAGCGCGGCGTCCACGATCCAGCGTTCATTTTCATAGAAGCCTTTCATGCCCCCCCCAGAGGGCACCACGTATGATGAAAATCCCCTCCGACGGAGGGGAAGGCGCGGGCGACGGCGGTCGCCAAGCGCCAGGGGTGGGTTGGAATCCGAAGTCCGTAGCTTTCAACCCACCCCGGTGGACCTGCGGTCATGAAGTCTTATCAAAGCTCCATCCCCTCCAAGGGAGGGGATTTTCAAGAGAGCCCCCATGACTTTTTAAAGTTCCTCAACGTGGATGAAAATGGCAATCTTACCGATGAATGTGGGAGCTGACTGTGGGACCGCTGTCCCCAGAACGACGATCAGTCAACCCTGGCGGAAACGCCGCGCAGGAGCGCGGCGTCCACCTTGCGTCTAGTACGTTGCGATCAGTGAAGCAGATTTCGCGTGGCCGCCCATACGGTTGATTCACTGAGCGGCCACCCTAGTGTGGTATGATCCGCACCAGGTGCATGAACAACCCTCTGGTTTCACCGCGTCGGGGTTCGAGTTTAAAGAGCCGAGCTATCACCCCTGTTTGCAACATAGAGGCAAAACATCCCGCCGGCCCCAAGTCATGACAGTGATGAAGCCAGAACGGTTGAGCACCCGTCGGTACCATACAAACACAGAAACACCTATTAAGGACGGACTCTTCCATGACGAACAGAGGACAACTTTTTCTAATCTTCCTGGTAGTCATTGGCCTGAATAAGCTCCTGGCCAGCCCGCCGGCCGAGTCGACTGTGCCCCAGCGAATGTTGCTCAGAGAGGGCTGGAGCGTCCAGTCTTCTGAGAAAGTCACCGAGAAAGGCGAGACTGTTTCCACGCTTCAATATAGAGCTGGGGGTTGGTACCCGGCTTCCGTGCCCTGTACCGTTCTGACTGCCCTTATCGAGAATAAGGTTTACCCGGATCCCTATTTTGGAATGAATCTGAGATTGATTCCTGGGGCCGGGTATCCCATCGGCGAGAATTTCTCAAATATTCCAATGCCGCCTAATAGCCCATTCGCGGTGTCCTGGTGGTACCGAAAAGAATTCCAGATTCCATCGAGTTACGAGGGCATGCCGCTCCGCCTGCACTTCGACGGGATCAACTTTCGTGCCAATATCTGGCTGAACGGTGTGCAGATTGCCGACAACAAGAGGGTAGCAGGACCCTTTCGGCTTTACGAGTTCGACATCAGCGCAACTTCAAAATATGGGTCAGTCAATGTGTTGGCGGTAGAAGTCTTTCCCGCGCAGGCCGACGACCTCGGCATCACCTGGGTCGATGTCAACCCTTGTCCTCCGGACAAGAACATGGGTCTTTGGCGTCGAGTGTATGTAACCGCCAGCGGACCGGTGGTGATCCGTTACCCTCACATTGTCTCTCGACTTGAGCTGCCTTCATTGGCGAGGGCGCACCTCACTGTGACGGCCGAACTGCAGAACGCAAGCTCGCATGCCGTCCAGGGCCGTCTAAAGGGGGAGATTGAAGGCATCCATTTTGACCAAGCGGTGGAAGTCGAAGCGCAGCGTTCCAAAGTCGTCGCATTTACACCGGATCGTTATCCCCAACTGAATATCGTCCGTCCGCGGGTTTGGTGGCCAGCCCAATTTGGTCCGCAGAACCTGTACAGGTTGGTCCTTGGTTTTGAATCCAATGGTAGGGTTTCCGACAGTCAGAATGTCCAATTCGGAATTCGAGATGTCAGTTCCGAGTTAAGTAAGGAGGGGCATCGGATTTTCCGTGTCAACGGAAAGAGGATCCTGGTCCGGGGAGCAGGGTGGTGGTCCGATATGCTATTGCGCTCCTTCCCCGAAAGACAGGAGTGGGAAATCCGCTACTTCCGGGACATGAACCTGAATGTCCTGCGAATGGACGGAAAGTTCGAGGACGAGAGCTTCCTGGACTTGTGCGACCGGTACGGCTTGTTGCTGATGCCGGGTTGGTGCTGCTGTGATCACTGGGAGAAATGGGACACCTGGAAGGAGGAAGACTATACCATTGCCGTCGAATCGCTAAGGGACCGTCTGCGCGAGTTTAGGAATCATCCTTCCGTTTTAGCCTGGTTAAATGGGGACGACAATCCGCCACCTCCGAAAGTGGAACGCGCGTATATCGAGGTCCTGAAGGAGAATCAATGGCCGGTCCCTTTCCTCTCCTCAGCGACAGCCAAACCCAGTACGCAGGAAAGTACAGGCCTGAAAATGACGGGCCCTTATGACTATGTCCCTCCTTCTTACTGGCTGAACGATAAGGAGCATGGCGGAGCTTTTGGTTTCATTACTGAGACCAGTCCGTGTCCGCTCGTCCCACCAGTAGAGAGCCTGCGCAAATTCATTCCCAAAGAACACTTGTGGCCGATTGATGGATACTGGGACTTCCATGCAGGAGGGAATGTATTTAAAGATATAAGGATGTTCCAGCAAGTGCTGAATGCTCGCTATGGCGAGGCGCGGGATTTAGATGATTTCGTGATGAAGGCCCAGATGATGGCTTATGAAGGCGAACGGGCAATGTACGAGGCATACGGAAGGAACAAGTACCTCTCTACGGGCGTGTTGCACGAGATGCTGAACAATGCCTGGCCTTCGCTGATCTGGAACCTCTACGATTTCTACCTTCGCCCCGCTGGCGCTTATTTCGGTACTAAGAAAGCTTGTGAGCCCCTACACATTCAATATTCGTACGACGACCGATCGGTTTTTGTGGTGAACTCGCTTCATAGGGAATTTAAGAATCTGAAAGCCAAGGCAGAAGTCTGGGACTTAAATCTGAAAAAGAGATTCCTCAAAGAGACCATAGCGGATGTTCCCTCTGACAGCAGCAAAAGGGTGCTTGATATCCCTGATTTACAGGATTTGACAACAACCTATTTTGTCCATTTGACCCTTAATGACAATGATGGAAATAAGGTCAGCACGAACTCATACTGGCTTTCGACTAAGCCCGATGTCCTTGATGGAGCCAGTTCGACC
>JBGOTQ010000073.1:0-23580 GCA_041476565.1 Terriglobia bacterium
TATTCTCCTTACGGCCGGGATCGGACTGGCCCTCGCATTGTCGGGGACATTCACGTATGCCCTGACGCTGGCAGCCATCTCAAAGCTGGTCACCTCTGCAACAACCTGCGCAGCACTCCCCAAACTTCGCCGTAATAGCAACCAGCAAGCTCTTTTCAAGCTGCCTGCGGGTGTCTTTTTTTCAGCTGCCGGGGTGGTGCTTTGCATTTGGCTGCTTGCCAACTCTGGATGGCATGAATTGCGCGACGTAGGAATTGCAGCAGCGGTCGGCGCATTGGTTTGGATTGTCCACACGCAAAGGCTTCGATGAAACCAAATCCTCCCGAGTAAAAAACCGGCTTTAAGCCTCGTCGGGCAAGCCCATTTTGGAGAGACGGTAGCGCAGGGCGTTACGCGATAATCCGAGAAGGCGGGCTGCCTGGCTCTTGTTGTTGTTCGAGCGGCGCAGGGCCTCACGAATCATTTCATCTTCCCACTGTTCCAGAGTCATGCCCTCCGGAAGGAAGGTGAGCGGAGTCACTGCGGGTTTAGTGGGCAAGACATCGAGCCGGATATCGCCTATCTCTAAAACCTCACTGCTCGTGAAAGCCACGGCCCGTTCGATAATGTTCTCGAGCTCTCGCACATTTCCAGGCCAGTGAAATCCCATCAACCGCTCCAGCGCCTCGGGCGTGATTCGAAGGATTGGTTTGGCGGACTCTTGTGAAAACTTCTCAAGGAAATGTTCTACCAGATAAGGAATGTCCTCTTTGTGTTCTCGCAACGGGGGAATACTGATTGGGACCACATTTAACCGATAGTACAGGTCCTCTCGGAATGTCCCCTGTTCCAGAGCTGCTCGCAAGTCCCGATTGGTGGCTGCCACCAAGCGAACATCCACCTTCAGGGTCTTGTTACTGCCCAACCGCTCAAACTGCCGTTCCTGCAAGACCCCCAGCAACTTAACTTGAATGGCGGGGGGCACATCGCCCACTTCATCCAGGAAAATGGTCCCTTTGTCCGCCAACTCAAACCTGCCGGGTTTGTTGGTCGTAGCACCGGTGAAGGCGCCTTTTTCATAACCGAAAAGCTCACTCTCCAAGAGGTTTTCCGGGATGGCTGTACAATTAATCTTCACAAAGGGACCGGAAGCCCGGCGTGAATGCTGATGAATCGCCCGAGCGATCAGGTCCTTGCCCACGCCACTCTCCCCACCCAGTAGAACTGTGGAATTTGTAGGGGCAACTCGAGCCACAGTGGCCAATACTTCTTGCATGGCGGCGCTTCGGGCAACAATGTTACGAAATTCGTAGCGCTTTCCCAATGCCTCACGCAAAGAGCGGTTTTCTTCAATCAGGCGGTGAACCTGAAGCTCCTTTCGAACAATCAGCTTGATTTCCTCAAGCGAGAAGGGCTTTAACACATAATCACTGGCCCCTGCTTTCATGGCCTCGACTGCAGTTTCCACGGTTCCGTAAGCCGTCATCACCACGACTGGCAGGGAGGCGCTTAACTGTTTGATTTCCTGCAAAAGCCCCAGCCCACTCATGCCGGGGAGCTTTAAGTCGGTCAGCACCAAGTCGATGGGTTCCTGACGCAACACTCTCAATCCAGCCTCCGCGTCAGCAGCCAAGAAGATCGTATATCCTTCCTCTGCCAGATTAAGTTCCAGCAGGCGCAACATTTTGGGCTCGTCTTCAACAATCAGGATATTGGGCATAGTTGTTTGACCTACCTGGCTTCCCCTGCCGGTAAGAACACCTGGAAACAGGCGCCCTTGCCGGTTGTGTTCATAACCCGGATCCAGCCCCGGTGATCGTCCACAATCTTCGATACAATTGATAATCCGAGGCCCACCCCGGTTTTCTTGGTTGTGAAAAAGGGATTGAAGATCTGTCCGTGCAGTTCCGGAGAAATCCCTGGGCCACTATCCTCGATCTCGATGGTCACCCCTGGACGGCCGTCAGACAGTCCTGGAGCCACAGTCAATGTTAGAGTTCCGCCATCCGGCATGGCCTCGTATGCATTGGTGATAAGGTTGGCGAAGACCTGCTCGCAGAGTCCGGCATCCACTAGGACTTGCGGCAACGCAGGTACATACTCACGCTGAACCACGACTTTTGACTGAGGCCACCGTAATTCTCCGGCTTGGAGCACTCGCTCGAGGATTGGGATGAGTTCCTGGGTTTGCAGTTCGGGCTTTAAGGGCCGGGCAAAATCGAGGAATCGGCTGACCAGTCCGTTCAGGCGATTCACTTCGCTTGAAATGTAACCGGCCAGTTCCGCAGCCACCAAGTCTGCGGACTGGAGCCTCCGGCTTAGCATTTCCGCTGACCCTTTGATGACGCCCAACGGATTGCGGATTTCGTGAGCCAGACCCGCGGAGAGTTGCCCCAGCGCTGCCAGCCGTTCCGAGCGCCGGGCCTCTTCCTGGGCTTCCGCTAGTTTCCGATTGGTCTCGGTGAGGGTTTGTGCCAATGCCTGGTAGCGGGATGTCTGACGGCGGACTTCCGTGATAAACCGGTTGACCAAAACAGCAGCCAGGAAGAAGAACAGGTTGCGGATCACCAATTCCGAAAGACCCGCCGAAGTCAACTCGTATAACTGCAGAGCCGGAATCAAGTAAGAACAGTAGGCAACCGAGGTCAGGGTCGTCCACAGTACCGTTCCCAGAGTGCCATAAAGGGTCGCTGCAGTAACTACCGGAAGGTAATAAATTAGATAGTAACTACTGTTGATCGGGATCTCTTCCGTGTGCCCGATCAACAAAGTGGCCAGTAGGATCTTGATCAGAACCACATAAGCCCGGGCGCGAGCGGGCCTGATTCGCTTAAGAATGTATCGTTCCAAAAGCTGGAACACGCCGATTCCAGCAAGGATCAGTTGCTTGTGGATCTCGTCGGTGGGAGGAATAATGGCAAGTCCCCCCAACAGCAACAGCCATAGCAGATCCAGCCAGGCCAGCTTGGGATGATTGTATTCGGCCAGCAGCCGCGTGTTCCCTTCCCCGCCATCTAGCGACAATGAGGCTGTCAAGGGCCTGAAGCTCTCAGAGGTGTTTGTGGAGGATTGGACCGTCACCAGGCGACCTCTGCAACCAGTGTCCTTTCCAGGATTGCAGAAGCACACGGTAACACGTTCTCAAGCGGGCGGGGTAAGGTTTTTCGAAAAACGACAACGAAGGGAACGGCGTCCGTTCCCTTCCTATGGGAGATCTTCGGGAGAGAAGAACTCCCTTTCTGTCTAACGACGGCTTCGACCGGTAGAGCGCGAAGACGAGGAAGCAGGAGCCGATCCGCCGCGGGTGGCATTCCCCCCTCCGCTGTAACCACCTCGGTTACCACGATCGGTGACGATGGGTTTATTCATCTGCAAAGGCGGCCTTTGATAACTGCGAGGGCTCTCATAAGAGCGGGGAACCGAGGTCTCCGGTCGGTACGAAGGTCTCGTGTCATAGCGCGTTGCAGCCCTGGGGTCAGGCCGTGAAGAAAATCGGTCCCCTGCGGAACGATCCGACGAGCTGCGTGAAGGAAAGCTGCCGAAACTGCGGTTAGAAGGACTCGAAGGAGTTGTTCGTTCCCCATTGTTAAAGCGTTGCCAGTTGCTTGAGTTCCCAGTTGGCGATTGCAGAGTGCGAGCTCCACTAGGTTGTCCGCTGGAAAAACTTCTATATCGGTCTGACTGAACTGGGGCATAGTTCCCACTTGAAGGCGTGCCCTCTCGAACTGAAACGTGACCCCGGTCTGCTGGAGTTTCACGTGAGAATCGCTGCCAGCTACCAGGTTGACCAGAAACCGAACTGCTAGCAGGGGTCGAACGCTCGACCGATCGGGTTCCCGGGCGAGAAGGAAGGTTTCGTTGGCTAGAAAGGTTGGAGACAGGAGATGCCATTGATTGGCCCGCGGCGACCGCCGACCGTGCACTGGAACCTGCAGCCGGGGTGGAAGTTCGTGGAAGAACCTGGTTCCCTTGTACAGCTCCAGGTGAATGACTTACCGTTCCTGAAGCATCCCTGGTCTGAACCATGTGTTGAATCTGCGCGGCCCGCTCGCTGAAAGAGTTAGGGGCGACGGGAGACTGTCGCGTGCCAAAGAACTTTTGAGCAGACGCCGTTCGGGCTGGCAGTGAAGCGGGATTCACCGACCGGTCTGCTGGCCGCAGACTGGCACGGGTCGGCACAGCAGGCACAGTACCTTGCACCATTTGAGCATTGCGAAGGGAAATACCAGTACGAATCTGGTTGTGGAGATCCGTCCTTCCCTGAACGAAATTCTCAGTGGAGACGGCCGTTACTCCGTGTTGCACTCGTGGATCCCTAAGAGCCATCTGCAAGTTTGAGTAGTAGGGTCGCTGTCGCGAGTCAGCCAGCGGCCCGATCCCTCCCACATTTCTGACATTTGTAATGTTGGTAACATTGGCAAGGTTGTAATTGTTGTGGTGACCCCACCAGGGATAGTGGCGATCACACGGACCAACTGGCAACCAACCGATCGAGTTGAATCCAAAGCCAAAACCAAAGGACCAATTTCGCCCCCCATAGCCAAAACCGAAGAAAGAAACGTAAGCGGGCGCCCAGATGGGACGGTAAGCAGCGTGGACGGGGCCCGGCCACCAGCACCAGCCTGTGTTATTCCAGAACCATCGGCCGTAATGGTAAGGAGCCCATCCCCAGGGTTCATCCGATACCCAGGTCCATCCCCAATACGACTCCCAACACCAGCGGCCGGAGCGGTAAGGTGCCCAGTCTGCGTCAGCATAGGGAGACCAGACCCAGTCGTAGCCAGGCGCCTGGACCCAGCGGCCATACCGGTCGAGATCCTGGGCCCCCGTGTAGTAATTATTGGCGTAGCGCCAGCTCTGAGCATCCTGGATTTGGCGGTTGCGTTCATTATTCCAATCGTCCCAAGTATCGACCCCAGGGGCCTGGCTGACCTTATACTCCGGGTTGTCTGCCCCGCGGATTGTAATCATATCATTCCTCTCCACGCGGGTACTCCCTTGCCCGGTCGAGATTTCGGCTTCCCCATTGCGCACGATCACGAGGCTCTGGGAGTCGGAAAGCACCTGGATCCGGTAGACCCCCTCTTGCATTGGGCGTATGGCCACATTCGGAGTATCGACCTCCACGTTTGCCTCGTTGCCTTTGAGGACAGTGAGACTCAGCTGGCCTCCGGCAAGCTGAACTTGGATGCGTCCACGACTCAAATCAGCAATCCGTGCCTCAGTTCCTTGATCCAGACGCATGATGTTGGCGTAGTCAAGTTGGATTTCAGTTCGCGACTGCTTGCCGGTAGCAATTTTATCCCCCTGGACAACAGGGGCATTGACCGTGGAAGCAACCCAGTCCCCTGAATCCCCTCGCATAGTGGAGACGTCGCCGTTAATCAAACTCACTCGCCCTACCTCTGGTTCCGGTTCATCGGCTTTCAGCGTCCCGGGAAGACCCAATAAACTAATTAGAAGTATCAAACTCGTCCAATTCGATCGCTTTATCATGTTCAGCCTCCAGTCTTGAAACTAGCACTGGCCCACTTTAGAGTCACTATGTTATTGGCAATCCGATGGCCATGTTCCAGTATGCCACTACAATCACTAATTGCGTTGATTCCCAGCCACTTGCCAGATTGATTCCCTGCGACTAGCGAACTACCTTTAGATGCGGCTGGCCAACTTGAGCCACCGTGTGGTGGATTTCGGCCAGCCCTTGAATCCCCCCATGGGCCTTAAGCCCCATAACGCCCTAGCGGTTGTAACGCATTGGCTACCTGAAGTAGGTAGTGACCGGTCTCCAGCATGCCACTCTTGCCAAGCGTCAAGTCATTTGGGATACTTGAGGCCGTCATTTGAGGAAGGAAACCTTTTGAACGCCTGACCTTATCTTAAGACTGATTGCCGATGCCCTCGCGTAGTGCAAACGTGAAGCCATCCCGATCGGCAACGCGAGTCCACCTTGGAGATTATCCTCTTTGGGTAGCCCGTCTGAGCGATATTTGGAGTAAACGGCCATCAGGTCGGCCAAAAGACTAGAGAGTTCTGCAAATCCTGGAGCAAAAGCGAGCTAATCGGTCGTCGGAGGCACGGTGAACCCTTATACAGACTTAACGGATTTGGGAATCTGGCGTTCCATGGCTGAAGCCCTGGTGATCGGGTTGCTAGTGGGAGCGCAACGGGAAGGAGCCCATCGCGACGAGCCTGACCCGGCCAGCCGGGCCGGACTGCGGGACTTTATCCTGGTAGCGGCTGTGGGTGGACTCTGCGGCCTGCTCCAGGTTCCCTGGCTGACCGCTTCGGCGCTGCTGGGAATGGTTGCCATGTGGATTACCTTCAAGCGCCGTCAACCTCAGGGAGTGGGGCTGACAACTGACTTGGCTGCCATTGCGGTATTTTTTCTCAGCTACACGACTGCAATTCCAAGCTTCCGTCAGGGTGGTCCACTCGCCATTGCCCTGGCCATCATCCTTACGGCTTTTCTGGAGGCCAAACGCACCCTTCACCGGTTCTTCCGCGAGACTTTGACCGAAGTCGAGTTCAATGACACACTGCGGTTCCTGGCCCTGATCTTTATTATTTATCCTCTGCTTCCCAAGGGCAGTTTTGGACCCTATGAATTCTTCAGCCCACGGCGAGTCTGGTTTTTCGTCATTCTCGTGTCATCGATTTCGTATGTAGGCTATTTCCTGGAGAAATTCCTGGGGGAGAGAACCGGGTTGAAGCTGGTCGGTTTGCTGGGGGGCCTGGCTTCCACGACCGCTGCGACTTCTGCCTTCGCGCACGAGGCACGCCTTCAGCCGGGCCGACTGAAGGCTTACTGGCAGGCAGCAACCGTGGCAAACGCGGTGCAATTCCCTCGTATCCTGGCACTCCTGCTGGTGATCAGTCCGCCTCTTTTGGGGGCTACTGTGAAGCCCCTGTTGGTTATGGCTGCCACGGGCTTGGTGCTGGCAGGATTGATCCGGGTGGCCCCCTCGCGCGAAGGTGAATCGCGGCAACGCATGAGTGTTCGCAATCCTTTTTCTTTTGGACCTGCCTTGCGGTTTGGTGCCATGTTTGCAGTTATTCTTTTTTTCGTCAAAGCCATGACGTTTCATTTCGGAAATCGGGCCATGACCTGGACCAGTGCCATCAGCGGCCTGCTGGATGTGGACTCGGTCACGATCACTATTGGCGAGCTTTTCAAGACGGGGAAGATTGAGGCAGGAATAGCGACTGTGTCCATTTTGCTGGCCCTTCTTGCCAATGCTGTGTTTAAGACGATTATGGCGTGGACCTTGGGAACGCAGTCATTTGGGTGGAGAGTAGGAGTCTCTTTCCTGGTTATGTTGGGAAGCGGAGTCTTGGTTTTGGCTTTTGCCTGACAAACAGGCGGACTGCAAATTCACTGGACTACTGAATGTCCTCCTCAATGCGACACACTTGCTTGGTGTTATTGTTCGTGCTGCTTTGGCTCAAGCCTGTTGCCAGCCAAGAAGAGGGGAAACCAATAGCCCAGGAGACCCCAAGAGTTGTGGAGGCCTCTGGACTTGCTCCTGCCACCTCAAAGCACCTGTCTCTTCTTGATAGCCTGGATCCCTACGAGTTGTTCGGCTCCGGCAATGTGCCGGACGGCCGTTACGCCCCTCAAACTCGTAAGGAACGCTTCCGAACCTATCTTGATAATGCCTTTGCCTCTCCGACCGCCATTGGCCAGCCCTTCTTTTCGGCCATCGGCGGCCAAATCTCCAATACCCCCCCGCAGTGGGACGGGTTCACTGGCTATCTGCAGCGCACAGGTGTCCGCTCAATTTTCTCTGTGTCCTCCAAAACGATTGAGACTCCTATCATGGCCCGACTCGGCTACGAGCAACGTTATTACCCCTGCTATTGTGCCGGCACAAGGCACCGCATCGGGCATGCGATTCTTTTTCAATTCTTCACGGTCAATCGAGACGGTCAGAAGGTCCTGGATTTCCCGAGGATCTTTGCCGACTATGCGGGGGAGATGATTGCAGCCACAGCCTATCCGGGGCGCTACGACACTTGGAAATACCTGCGAAATGGCAACGGTTATTTTTATTGGGGATGGTGGGTCAACATTTTGAGCGAATTTTCCCCCGACCTTTCGCGCCTCATTCATCACCTGCGGGGCAAGCCCAGCCGGTCGCCGCCTTCGCAGGGTGTTTCTAAACCTGTGGGTCACGGAGGTTGAATTCTATGTCTTGTTCAAGATTGAAGTTCGCCATCGTCAAAGGTTCCTCAACCGGCGTTGCAGCCGGGCGTAAATGGCTCCATCTCATCCTGATAGTTGGCCTATGGAGTTTGAGTGATCGGACATGGGCAGCAGAGCAAAAAGTGGCCGAGATGCTTAAGGCTGTGGATGGGTTAGTTGTCAAGGGACCCTTTCAAGCGGATTGGCAGTCCCTTGGAAACTATAAGGTCCCCCAGTGGTATCTCGACGCCAAATTTGGAATTTTCATCCATTGGGGTGTGTACTCCGTGCCAGCCTTCGGCAACGAATGGTATCCGCGCAACATGTACAAGCAGGATACGCCAGAGTTCAAACATCACGTGGCCACTTATGGTCCCCAGCTGCAGTTCGGCTACAAAGATTTCATTCCGAAATTCAGGGCAGAGAAATTTGATCCGTATCACTGGGCGGAAGTATTTCGCAAGTCCGGGGCTAAATATGTCGTTCCGGTGGCTGAACATCATGACGGATTTCCCATGTACGATTGCTCCTTCACGGACTGGTGTGCCGCCAAGATGGGACCGAAGCGTGACATCGTTGGTGAACTGGCCAAGGCTGTGCGCGCCGAGGGTCTTCACTTTGGGAGTTCCTCGCACCGGGCCGAACACTGGTGGTTTTATGACCAGGGGATGACATTTGACTCCGATGTTCGCGATCCGCGTTCTGCGGGCCTCTATGGACCGGCCCAGCCCGAGAAAGGGCCAGGGCCAGACCCCAGTTTTCTTGACGATTGGCTGGTGCGAATCTGCGAACTAGTCCAAAAGTATCAGCCGGAACTGATCTGGTTTGACTGGTGGATCGAACAGCCCGTATTCGAGTCTTACCTAAAGCGCTTCGCCGCCTTCTATTACAACTGGGGAGCCCAGAACGGGAAAGAGGTAGCGATTAATTACAAGCTCAAGTCCTTTCCGGAAAACTCCGCGGTTTGGGACATTGAACGTGGCCAGTTGGCTGCCATCCGGCCCTTCTTTTGGCAAACCGACACTTCGGTCTCCAAGAACTCCTGGGGCTATGTGCAGCCTCAGGACTACAAAACAGCCGGCTCCATCGTGGGCGACCTTGTGGATATTGTGAGCAAGAACGGCTGTCTGCTCTTAAACATCGGCCCCCGACCGGATGGCACCATTCCCGAAGTGGAGGAAGAGATTCTGTTGGAAATCGGCCGCTGGTTAGAGGTCAACGGTGAAGCCATCTATGGGACCCGGCCCTGGAAAGTCTTCGGGGAAGGACCGACAAAAGTGGTGGAAGGTTCATTCAATGACACGAAACGCCAACCCTTTAGCAGCGCTGACTTTCGATTCACCAGCAAAGCTGGCGCCCTTTATGCAATCGCTTTAGCCTGGCCCGAGAGTGGAAAATTGCTCATTAAGTCATTAGCTTCGGGCGCACCCTACAGGGTCGCAAGGATTCGAGATGTGCAACTCCTGGGGTCTGCATCGAGGCTGAATTGGGATCTGGTTGCACAAGGCCTGGCGATTGAACTCCCGACCCACAAGCCCTGTGACCATGCTTACGTCCTCAAAATCAGTCTACCCTGAAGAGCCTGAATGGAAGGCTCATATTCCTTTTGTTGACCACACGGGCTGGGGACTATTACTCTTACATCCCAGCCCTAATCGGGTCCGCCACGGCTCTCTGCATCTGGATGCTCATCCACTGGATCATGTGAGACCTGTGTCGGTCAAGGCTCGTGCATGCAAAATGAGGCTGCTACTATTCCTATGACCAGAGTCCTGGCCTTCCTCCTTTCTTCTGCTGATCCCCGTCCCCCTACTCGATTGCTTACACTGTCGTTCGTCGATTTGTTGATCATCATTTTCTACTTTGCCATGGTGCTGGCTATCGGGTTCTACCTGAAGAGATTTACCCGCACCGGCGAGGATTTCTTCATGGCAGGACGGAAAATGACAGCCTGGGTCGCCGGGCTGAGTTTCATTTCGGCCAATCTCAGTTCGCTGGAAACGATGGGCTGGTCCGCTATGGCCTACCAGTATGGGATGCTGGGTGCCCATGCTTACTTGATCGGTGCGATCCCGGCCATTTTGTTCTTGGCCGTTGTCATGATGCCGTTCTATTACATCTGCAAAACTCACTCCGTCCCGGGATATCTGAAATTGCGCTACGGGGAGGCTAGCCGCTCGCTGGCTGGTATTTCATTTACCCTCATGACAGTGCTGGTCTGCGGTGTCAACATGTTTGCCATGGCCAAGGTGATGCAGATCATCCTGGGATGGAACATCCATTTCAGCATTTGGGTCTCTTCGATTACGGTGGCGGTTTACGTGGCACTGGGGGGACTGTTGTCTTCTGTTTTAAATGAGGTGCTGCAGTTCTTCCTCATTTGGCTCGGCCTGCTGTTGATCCCAATCCTCGGCCTGGTCGAGGCGGGAGGTTGGGGCCCCATGATTGCCGCCATCAATGCGCAACATCCGGGTCAGAATTTCACCAGCCTGTGGGCAAACCTGGGGTCAGCCGCCAACAACCCCATGGGAATGCACTGGACAGGTATGGTCTTTGGTTTGGGATTAGCCGTATCGTTTGGCTATTGGTGCACAGACTTTTTGCAGGTGCAACGGGTCATGGCCGCCAAAAATCTGCGGGCCGCTCAGAATGGCACCATTATCGGTGCAGTCTTCAAAATGTTGGTTCCGATCATCGTGACGATGCCCGGCTTGCTGGGCCTGGCAGTCCTGTCGCAGAGGTCCGGCATCACGCTGGTCCCGGAAAGCCAAGCCGCGATCACGGGAGGGCATAGTTACAATGAAGTGTTGCCCTTGATGATGGCGCGCTATTTGGGGCCCGGCCTGCTGGGTCTGGGAGTCACAGCCATGATTGCAGGCTTCATGTCGGGCATGGCCGGCAACGTGAGCGCCTTTGCTACCGTATGGACGTATGACGTATACAAGCCGCTCCTCTACAAGTCGGCCAGCGATCGCCACTATGTAAAGATGGGACGCTCGTGTTCCATCATTGGAGTGTTCATAGCCATCGGCACCGCCTATGCGGCCATGCTTTTCAGCAACATTCTCGTTTACCTGCAAGTGCTGGTGATGTTTTTCATCGTGCCGCTTTTTGGTGCGGTGATTCTCGGGATGCTTTGGAAACGGGCTAGTCCCGCCGGCGGTTTTTGGGGATTCCTGGCGGGAATTCTCTCTTCCTTTTCCATCTTCCTCTACATTCACACATTCCCGGACCGATTTGACGCCACCCGCTTGAACCCTGATCACGTGCAGCACATTGCCCTTTCGCCATTGGCGCAAGACATGGCGGTCAACATGTATGGTGGCCTGTGGTCATTGTTAATTTGCATGGGAGTGGTCATTGCCGTCAGCTTGTTTACCCGGCCTAAACCGGATAGTGAACTCGTGAACCTGGTGTATGGCCTGACCCCTCTCCAGGATGAGAGTCATTGCCCCTGGTATCAAAAGCCGGTTTTTTGGGCCGCTATAGTGGGGGTGGCCCTGCTGGCAGTCAACATCATCTTCTGGTGAGACAATTTAGAACTCTTTCTTACAGGACCAAAGCCAATGAATAAGGGTGCATTAGGGGATGGACCGTCGAGACGGTTTGTGACACAAGCACCTGCGGCTACATGCCGAGTTGGTGTTTTTGGGATCGGGCTGGCGGCGTACTGGCCCCAGTTTCCTGGCCTCGAGGAACGGCTGGAAGGCTACCAGAGAGAAGTGGAACAGCGATTGTCCAGCTTTGGTGCGAAAGTGATTTCAGCCGGCCTGATTGATGATGCCACCAGTGCTCGCCAGGCAGGACTCCTGTTTGCTGGACACGACCTCGATCTCCTTTTCTGCTATGTAGGCACGTACGCTACCTCAAGCCAGGTCTTGCCCATCGTTCAGCAAGCCAAGCTCCGCGTGCTGGTGCTGAATCTACAACCCACCGAGGCCCTTGACTATGAGAACACCGACACCGGGGAGTGGCTGGCCAACTGCTCAGCGTGTTGTGTCCCCGAGATTTCGAATGCTTTTGCCCGATCACAAATCTCATTTCAGGTAGTCTCGGGGATGCTCTTCGACGAAAGGCCCTGGACAGAAATCCGGGAGTGGTGTCAGGCAGCCACGGCCGTACGCGCTCTGCGGCAGTCCCGAATCGGTTTCCTGGGGCACACCTATCCGGGTATGCTGGACATGTACTCTGATTTCACCATGGTTCACGCTCAGCTGAGCACCCACATTGAGATCTTGGAAATGTGCGACCTGGCCAAGCGGGTCCCTCCCCCTGAAGACTCACTCGTAGCAATGAAGCTGGACGAAACCCGTCAAACCTTCGAGGTGGTTGAGAGTGTTCAGGAGTCTGACCTGAACTGGGCTGCTCGGGTCGCGGTCGGACTCGACCGCCTGATTGAGGATTTTCAACTAGGCGGGTTAACTTACTACTACCGGGGCCTGGATGGAAACGAGTACGAGCGGCTAGGGGCGGGCCTCATTCTAGGCAATACCTTGCTGACCGCTCGCGGCATTCCGACGAGCGGCGAAGGCGATCTGAAAACCTGTGTAGCTATGCTCCTGGTAGACCGGTTGGGCGCCGGTGGCTCGTACACGGAGTTCTATGCCATGGATTTCCGAGAGAACTTTCTCCTCATGGGGCACGACGGACCGGGCCATATCGCTATTAGCGATCACAAGCCAATCCTTCGTAGTCTGGGGCTTTACCATGGCAAGCGCGGATTCGGTGTCTCGGTGGAGTTTAAGGTCACAACGGGCCCCATCACCATCCTATGCCTGAGCCAGACTGCCGGTGGAGAATTCAAGATGATCGCGGCCGAGGGTGAGTCAATTCCGGGGCCGACCCTGCGGATTGGCAACACTAATTCCCGCTTGCGTTTTGGACTACCCCCGGCCGAATTCGTCAATCGTTGGTGCGCTGAAGGACCCACGCATCATTGTGCTCTGGGGGTCGGGCACCTTCTTCCCCAGTTGCGAAAGGTAGCCTCCTTATTGAATGTCCCCCTCGCCGAAGTTGGAACTCGGTAATTTTGTACTAGCTGTTTTTCCTGCGTCTCATCAATACTGCCATGCTAACCAATCCGGAGCCGAGTAATGTCAATGTAGCTGGTTCAGGCACTGGAGCGGGGACTTCCCCCTGGATCACGTCATTTCCGCAACTCATGCCCCAACTCAATCCATACTTGTCTACAGTCCCAAATGGATTCAGGGAGATGTTGTAATTGATGTAGTCGTTCCCGTCGATGCCGGCGGGTGCGTCAATACCATCCTTGCCAATGCTCCAGGTGCCCTTGGCTACAGGGGTTGCTCCTTGGGGATCGAAGGCCACCGGCTGGTTATTTCGCCAGATCCAACTTCCCGGAGCTGTCACATTCGATTGGACAATGTTACCGTCAGAAGTTCTGTACAGATAAGCCGAGTTGCTGCTTCTGTCACGAACAAGAGCAAAGTCCCAGAGGGTCGTCGTAGGAGCAACCAGGCTGTCCTGTTTGTACTTGTCACTGGCAGAACCATACGGATGCCAACCTTGAGTACTGATCAGCAGGTCGCCCAGTTGGACATTTCCTGGGGCATTGCTGACGTGGTTCACGAAGTTCGTGAAGACGCTCACCGTCATCATGCCGGAACTGAAATCCACTGCCATTCGGGAAATATCAAAGATCTTGGGGTCACCTATGATGTCTCCGTATCCGTGGTCATTGCCCCCCACATAGTTATCCCTGATCGTCAGCGGGTCCGCATGCAAAGCCGCTGGATAACTTAAGGTAAGTGTCACTGTCAACGCCAGCCAGAGCCATTTGTTGCTCAATTCAACACCTCCACGAGTTCGTACCTCGATTTGGCCTATGATATGATTGGCCGATGATACGAAATGAAAAGAGCAGAATTCATGCCAATGGCGATGGCATCGACGCTGGAGGTCTTGAAGTTTAATTAAGCACATGAGAATAAGACAATTGGAATTTGTGTCTCGCCACGCGCAGCGGATGCGGAGGCCAAAGACCTGCAGGTCAACAGGCAATATTTTTCACTTCCGGAGCATGGCCTTGCCTGCCGACGCAGAAACCCTGGATTTCATGACAAATTTCACCTTGACCCCGGGCAAATGAGGGAATTTAATTTCACTCCCACAAGTAAATTCACATAGTTCAGGAAGGCGTTGGATGGTCAGACATATTATTGTTGATGAGAATATTCCGTCTGCAATAGAGGTCTTCGGCCAATTCGCGGATTTGATTGTTCTGCCAGGGCGATTGATCACTGCCAAAGAGGTCAAGGCAGCTGATGCGCTAATCATCCGGTCTGTGACAAAGGTTAATGAGGGATTGCTGGCCGGTTCCCCAGTGAAATTCGTGGGGACCGCAACGATTGGTTATGATCACATCGACATCGATTATCTTCAGTCCCAGGGGATACAATTTGCTTCAGCGGCCGGGTCCAACGCCAATGCAGTTGCCGAGTATGTTGTGGCAGCCTTGTTGGAAACGGCCGAGGTTACGGGGAAGGCTCTAGAAGGGTCATCCATCGCCATCGTGGGGGTTGGCCATGTCGGCTCACAGGTATTGAGAAAAGTCGAAGCCCTGGGGATGCGCATCTTCCTGAATGACCCTCCGAAATTTCGAGAGACCGATGACCCGAGGTTTCTACCCCTCGCCGATACTCTGAGAGAAGCAAACTTCGTCACTCTGCATGTCCCGCTGGAAAGAAAAGGTCCGGACGCCACGTATCATATGGCGAATTCGAATTTCTTTTCTACCCTGAAACCTGCGGCCGTTTTTCTTAACACTTCGCGAGGGGATGTGGTCGAAGAAGAGTCATTGAAGCGAGCGCTGGAGGCAGGGAATATTTACTGCGCGGCTCTGGATGTCTGGCCGGGAGAGCCCCGAATTGACGCGGAACTTGTCGAGAGGGTGTTTCTGGCTACAGCGCATATCGCTGGTTACTCGGCCGAGGGGAAGATCACAGCCACAGCCATGATCTATGATGCGTTCTGCCAGTGGCTCAATCGACCAGTGCCGGTGGCCTGGAACGATAAGCTCCCGCCACCTCGGGTCTCCCAAATTGACCTGACGGGATTACGGGGCGACGACGAAACCCTGCTGCGGCATGCAGTCCGGCAGGTTTATGACATCCGGAGAGATGATCAGGCGCTTCGGAGATCCATGAACTCTGGTGAAAAACGCGGGGCTGAATTTGACCTTCTTAGGGACAATTACTCTCTGCGAAGAGAGTTCAGTGCAACCCGCGTCAAAGTGGCCGATGAGCGGCCTTCGCTTGTCAGGAAAGCCTCGGGATTGGGCTTTCACGTGGAGGAACACACCCTCAGAAACGACAAATGAAGGTAGTTCTAACCTGCTATTTGCCGGAACGGCCTTGGGTCAATTCCTGCACCAGGCGGTCCTCGTGATAGATCTTCTGTAGTGCCTCCAGGATTCCCGGGGTGTCAACCGCCACGGCGCGACCCTGGGTATCGTCGTAGAGGAAATCCCAAACTAACGACTGGATATTCCCGTCAAAGATCAGGCCTACCGCCTGGCCTTGCCGGTCAACGACCGGGCTGCCGGAGTTTCCGCCAATGATGTCGGGGGTCGAGACGAAATTAAAGGAGGTTTTCAGGTTCAATCCAAACTTCCCGTCTACCCAGCTGCGGGGCAATTGGTAGGGAGGCTGGCCTCCATGGGCAGCAGCATGTTCATAAGCCCCTCCAATTGTCGTGAAGGGCGCGATTCTCTTTCCGTCTTCCTGATAGCCCTTCACCGTGCCGAAGGCCAGGCGCAAGGTGAAGGTGGCGTCCGGGTAAACGGAAGTTCCCTTCATAGCAAAGAGGGCCTTGGCAATCAGGGCATGGTTTGCTTGTTCTACACCCTGAACGCGGTCCTCGTAACGGGTGCGCAGTGCCCGTGCTTCCGGATCAATGCGACGGGCCAGCCCGATCATGGGATCGTCGGATGCCTCGATGGCGGCTTGTCCCCCTTCCGCCAGCTTCTTGCGGACCGCCACGTCCTTCAACTGGCTGTCAAGCACGAGGGTTGCAGCATACTCATTGGGAGATCTGCCAGTCAGCACCTTCTTGACCAGATTGTTTTCCCTTCCAAGTTGTTCCGCCATGAACTGGAGAGAACTTTCCAGTTTTGCTTTTTCGAAGCGGTCATAAATCGGGGCAGGCGAAAACAAGTCTAACTCAAGAGAAGACAGGTTGGATTCCCGGTACTCGCGCAGTCGGTCGCTGTTCGGTTTCTGTTTTTCGGCAGTCAGCCGAACGAGTATTCTGGCAATCTCGAACAACTGCGAGTTGAAGGCGGTCCCCCTTTCAATGAGGGAAAATTCCCGGTAAAAGGTGCCATACTCTTGTTGCGCATCGGCAATGGCTTGCCGGGCCTTGCCGTATTCCTCCTGCCTCTTTGAGTCCGCTGCCACCACATCATGCAGGACCTTCTCCTCTGCCGCTCTCTTGCCCATCAGCGAGCGATCCTTCAGCCCATCGAGCTGGCCTTTGTAGGCTTTCAGTGAATTGTCCACACTGAAAAGGTCTTCTTTTGCCATGCGGGCTGCTTCTTCGCTTTGCTGGCTGAACTCCTGAAGCACGGACCTGCGCCGGGAGAGAATGTCCAAAACGAAGGGGACCCTTTTATCCCGAAGGCCCTCGAGCTCGGCCAACGTGTCTAAGCGGCCCGTTCGGCCGGGGTTGCCCGGCACAAAAACAAGGTCTCCTTCCTTGGGGCCGGCGGCATTCCATTTCAGATAGTCTTGAATCGAGGCTGGCTTATTGTCCTCGTAGACCCTCAAGAACGCGATATCCAAATCATAGCGAGGGAAGGTGAAGTTGTCAGGGTCCCCCCCAAAGAAAGCGATGTCAAATTCCGGGGAAAAAACCAGCCGGACATCCGTATATTTCTTGTACTTGTAAAGGTTGTACATCCCTCCTTGATAGAGAGTCACCACGTCACAGCGCAGCCCCGTCGCCTTGGCGCATTCATTCTCAACGGTCGACATCATCCCGCGCTGAGCAGCGAAGTTCCGGGCGGCATCCAAGCCGGGCTTGACGACGCTGTTTACGCGTCCTGTGACATCCTCGATATCCGTCAGAATATTCAGTTCAAGGTCCGGGCACTTAGCCTCTTCATCCTGGTTCTTGGCTGAAAACCCTAGGCGGTAATGATCCATCCCTGCAGAGCTGAGCTTCTGCAAGCAGTCTGCTGCCACATGATGATTAGTCATGGCCAGACCGTTAGCCGAAACGAATGAACCGGATCCTCCATTGTTGAACCGAATTGAACTCAGCCGCAGATGGGCCAGCCAGCTGTCGGCTGGCTCGAACCCATACCGGTGTTTCAAGACCTCTCTGGGTACATTGTTAAAAGTCCACATACCCTCGTCGGCAAGTAGAATTGAAGTTTCAGACAGAAAAGGGACCAGCAACAGCAGAATGCGCAAACGAAAATCAAACCAGCTCGGCATGCTATTTCTCCATTTCTTCCCTGAGAAATTTTCTGGGATGGCCAAGGGTGACGGAAACGGCCGAACGCGGGGACTGACTCCCTTGACCTAAGACGAGGGCATACAGGCAAAGCTGCCACACCTAATCAAATTACCTGAATGTGGAGACAAAAGGAAGTGGAAACGTTTGAAAAAGAGTTTCAGATCGGGGCAAAGCAACGACACGGAAAGAATCAATCCACGTCTGACAACCCAACGCCCTGACCACTCTGGGGGCAGGTTGGGGGAAACTCTCCCAGGACTCCGCGGGTTGACAACCCCTACATGATTACGGGATACTGGCTCCGAGAATTGAAGATGGTTATGTTGCCAGAGGATTATGCAATTTTACCGCGCGGGGCATTATTCGGTCGTCCGAAGTGTTTTGAATTGTGGAGTGTGGTTTTCCTTTTTCTGCGGTTTGCTCCCCCTTTGGGCCAAGCCTGAGACGTCGTACCTCCCGTCTGTCTCCATACTGTTATGCACGCTCAGTGAGGATCCCCCCAAGCAGAATCGAGGAGCAGGAGCCGGAGAGCATCAGGCAGATACGGAAAGCGAAGCTTCCTCGGAGTCGGTCCTGGAAGAGGCGCTCCAGGAATACCGTATTGAGATTGGCCGAGTGGCATCAGCCCAGCAACAGGCGCCAGGAAAGGGTGTCCAGCCAAAGAGCAGGGATTATCATGGTAACCTGTACGAATACTTCCGCAACGATGTGTTGGACGCCTGGCCGCATGAGGTGCGTCAGGCCAACGGCCTAAAATCTGTCTTGAGGCGCAACCAGTTTGGGTTCAACCTGACCGGCCCTTTGAGAATTCCGCGAATTTATGAAGGCGGCGGCAAGACCTTTTTCTCGGTGACTTATGAAGGCACTCGCGAGAAGATATCTCGCTCAAACCTGGGCACCATTCCGACCGTTCCTGAACGATATGGAGACTTTTCCGACTTGGTAGATAATGCAGGCGAGCCTGTCACAGTTTACGACCCTACGACAACTCGACCAAACCCCAAGTTTGACCCCACGCAGGCTGTCTCACTCTCCAATCTGCAATACCTTCGGGACCCCTTCTCCGGCAATGTTATTCCCAGGGAACGCCTCGATCCTGTGGCATTGAATGCCATCGCTTATTACCCCTCCCCCAACACTAACGTGGGACCGTTTCTACGAAACAACTTCTTTGCCAACTCGGTGGAAACCAACACTCCAAACGGGGTCGTCTGGAGAATGGACCATAGTATTGGTACCCGCCATAAGATTTCCTGGAATGGACGGTATTCCAGTGGCTTGGATGGGGCAGCCCCCATTTTCGACAACCCGGCCAATCCGGGGTCTCCCCCTCGCCATGTCAGTTCACGCAGCAGCGAAATCAGTGAGACTTTTAATCTCTCCCCCGCCGTCGTGAATCACTTCCACATCTCGGCCTGGTACAGCGCGTTGAAGAACCAGGTGGGCAGCGGAGAAGCAATCGATTACGCCCGTGAGCTTGGACTGTCTGGTGTTCAGGCCGGGGCATTCCCGCGATTTGAGTTCTCGCCTTATATCAGCATTGGAAGCCAGCCAGGCTCCCTGATCCGTTACCAGAACGCAGCCTACTCGGCTTCGGACGGTCTGAGCGTGCGACGCAAAAAACACAATCTCCACTTTGATTTCTCCGCCACCTGGTCTCAAGTGAATACCCTCCGTCCCCGAAGTCCGGCCGGAAGATTTCTGTTTGACGGGAACCTCACCAGTCTGCCCGGGATCAATAACACAGGTAATCCCTTTACCCAATTTCTGCTCGGACTTTCCAACCGTGCAGATCAATCGATAACCCTGAATCCGTCTTACTTCCGAAGCAATCAATTCCAGCTGACTTTCGGCGACCAATACCAGATGACCCCAAATCTGAATTGGAGCTTTGGTTTGGGAATGCAAATCGACGACCCACGAAGAGAGAAATTCGACCATCAATCCAATCTGGATCTCAACCTGATCAACCCGCAGAATCAGCGTCCTGGTGCTCTGATTTTTGCCGGGCAGAATGGGGGTCTTCAGACTTTCAGTCCACCCCAAATGAACTGGGAACCGGCCATCAGCTGGGCGCTGAACCCCTGGGGAGACCGGAAAACAGTCCTCCGGGGCGGCTACGCTATTTTCTTTCAGGGATTCCCACTGTACCCGACCGATTTCGGGACTCTGGGATTCAATGCGTATCCTCTCATTGTCTCGGCTAACGGACAGCTTGTGCCTGCAGCCGTACTGCAAAATGGATTTCCCCAAGATTTTGTGCTCCCGCCGGATTTGCGGCCAACGGCGGCCAACGGTACCCGCGCCCATTATATGGACCCCATCGGCACACTCCCATACGAACAAACCTGGAGACTAGAGATCGAGAGGGATCTGCCGGCGGAATTTGTCGTTCGTGTGGGATATTATGGAGAAAAAGGCACGCATCGTTTTACAGGGAACGGCCTGGATTTGAATGCCTTGTCACCCGATGCCCTCGCTTACCGCGACCGTTTAAACGATCTGGACTTCAATTCCTCGCTCAGGCCGTACCCGCAGTATCGTGAGATTGTAACCGGCTACGGATATCCGATTGGATCGAACACAGCCCACCGCGGCAATCTCCGTGCCGAGAAACGGTTCTCCCACGGTTTGAGTCTCACGGCCCTATATACGCTGTCCAAGTCAATTGATGACATTGTTGAAGATTGGATAAGGCCACAAAATTCGACCAATTTAAAACCTGAAAAATCCATAACCCCCTACGACATAACCCACCACTTGTCCTTAAATTATCTCTATGAGTTCCCACTGGGTCCCGGCAAAGCCTTGCTGAACCAAGGAGGCTGGGTGGAGAGTGTCCTGGGTGGCTGGAGCCTGAGTGGAGTGGCCACTTTCCACTCAGGGACCCCTGTTGTGTTAAGGCCCCTCTTCAACAACACGGGAGGCGTAGCGGAAGACTTGCGTGTCAACGTGGTGTCGGGTGCTGATCCTCATGTGGCAAATCCGACTCCTGATCAATGGTTCAATCCGTCTGCCTTCGATCAGCCCCCAGATTTCACTCTAGGAAACGGCCCCCGGACCCACCCTAGCTTGAGAAACCCGGGAGCCCAAAACATCGACATGTCACTGACCAAACGCATGCCCGTCTCGGAAGATTGGACGCTGGAGTTGATTGTTGAGGGGTTCAATGCTTTCAATCATGGTAATTGGAACATGCCTGACCCTCTGATCGGGTCCATAGAGAACCCGAATCTGAATGCCGGGCGAATAGTTGGCTCAACCGGTGGTCGTGTGATCCAACTAGGTCTGCGCCTCAGCTTCTGATCAGGATGCCTGCCCCGTGATTGGGAAATCAAAATTCCTTACATTGACGCGGATAATTCTTCTAAGTCTGTTTTTCGTCTCGTCAGCTCAAAGCGATAAACCCGATTCGAAACGCCAATTCCTGGAGTTGCGGATCCCGCTATGGGTTCGGAATAGTTCCAATGAGTTTCCGGGGGGGCTCCTGGCTCAGAACTTCCGAGTTACTAACGGTGACGAACCCCTGGAGGTCTCAGGTCTTCAAAGTCCTGAGTCGCCAGCCTTGCTGTTCATCGCTCTAGACACAGTCGGTGACATTGCCAACATTGACCAGGCCAGATCGGCTCTGAAGCAGGAACTGATGAAGCTGGGACCTCAATATTGGGTCGGCCTTCTGTCCGCTCAGGAGAAGCTTGAGGTCCTGCAGGACCCGACTCCTGACCGGCAGCTCCTCGAACAAAGACTCGATTCCTACAGCCAGTTAGGCAAGGCTGGCCTCCTGGAATCTATTGAAAGTGTCGCGGGAATGAGTCACGGGATCTTGCAGCGGAGTCATGCTCGAGTGACTGTCATCTTTGTCACCGACAGTGATATCGGAAACTATCGGCAGGATTATTTGAACCCCCCGGTCAACTACAGTGACAGCCGCGACCTGAGCCGACGTTTTGCCGGTCGTGCATTGCAAGAGAAGATCTCGCGCATGACACTGGCCATGAGCCGGTACCATGCCCCTATATTTATCGTTCACATTGATCCCCTCCAGGATGCTCTGAACCACGCCTACCAAAATGGCTTGAAGCAACTGGCTGAGGCATCAGGGGGGCAGTTGTTCCTCTCAAAAACCGTTGTTGATATTCCGACTATGATTCAGGAAACGTTTCGATGGGTAGACCATTGCTACGTTCTCGACTGCCGGGTTCCTTCGGATACGAAAGGTACTTTGAAAATCCACATCAGCCTGTCGGAGAACGCGGCAGGAGCCGCACCCGCTGGGCGATTAACTTATGCCCGGCGGATCTTGCTTAAGAGGTGATCGTGATTGTCGGAAGCGGTGTTACACTTCTTAGTGCAGAGAGGACTGCCAAGGAACCCATGACTCGCGAAAGCTTACGGGAAGCGCTAGCCAAGATTCGGGAGGAGTTCTGGGCCAATCCCAGGAGTGCCCATACGTGCCGCTCGATCACCCATTTGATGGAACAGGTCATTGACCTGGCATATCGAAAGGCTCGTCACCCGGGCTCCAGCAATGGCAAGGGTATGTCACTTCTGGCAACTGGGGGGTTGGGTCGGCGCGAACTTCATCCGTTTTCGGATATCGACCTCATCCTGCTCTTCAACCGGCCTCTCGAGTTTGAAGACGAGGAATTCCTGAAGCGTTTGTTGCACCCCCTCTGGGATCTTGGACTGAACGTTTCCCATCAAGTCCTTAATACCAAGGATGTGACGTTCAGTTCCAAGAACATCGAATCAGCAACAGCCATGCTAGACGTCCGTCTCCTGGCCGGTGATGCCAGGCTATTTGCGCGATTCAAAGGCGGCGATTTGCAGCGCCTCTTTTCCCGACACCGCAAGGAATTCTTGCGGGTCTTACTGACCGCTAACGCGGACCGCCATGCGCGCTTTAACGAAACCATTTACCAGTTGGAACCTGATGTCAAGGAGGCCCCCGGCGGCTTGCGGGACCTCCACGTGGCTCGCTGGATTGCCCGCATTCTTTACGGGATGGAATCGGAAGCCGTCTACCTTAGCCAACAACTCCTAAGTCCGGCTGAGCATCGGCGGCTTCGGGAGGCCCGACAATTCCTATTATCCTTGCGGACCTACCTCCATTTCCTGAGCGGCCGGAACCGAAACTGCCTGACCCATGAGGACCAGGAAGAAATCGCATCGCGTCTTGGCTATGCGGGCGAAGACCACTATGAAACGGTGGCGTCGCTGATGAAAGATTATTTTTTACGAGCCAAGGTGATCCAAAGTTTTTATGAGTCTATGGCGCGCCGGGCGTTCCCCCCGTCCCGCAGGATTTCCCGAGCATTCAAGTCGACCGTGTGGACAACCACCGTCGTGCGCCGGGGGGCATTGCAGTTCACCAGTGCAACGGTTGTTCAGGAGAACCCGGTGAACATGGTGAAGCTCTTTTACCGCTCGGCCAAGTACCAGATCCCGATCAGCGAGAACGCGCTGGATGTGGTCAGGCGCAATCTCTCTCTGATAACTGAAGAGATTCGGGCCTCCGCCGAACTCTGCGACCTTTTCCTGAAGCTGCTCCGCCAGCAGCACAGGGTCTACCGGGTCCTTTACCTGATGCATGATGTCGGTCTGCTGGGCCGGATTTTCCCCGAGTTCGACACGATTCGTTGCCATGTAGAACCGGACTTTTTCCATAAGTACACGGTAGATGAGCACTCCTTGCTAACCATCAAAAACTTGGAAGACCTCTATCATTCCCGCAAACCACGTGAACGGCGATTTGGCGAGGTTCTGAGAAGCCTCAACCGCCCCGACCTGCTCTTGTTCACGATGCTCTTCCACGATGTGGGGAAAGGCGAGAGTGGGAGTCACATTCCGGGGAGCCTAGCTGCCGTGAATCGGATCGCCCAGAGAATCGGACTGGCAGAAGAAGACCTGGAGGTTGTTTTCTTCCTTATTCAGCA
>JBGOTQ010000074.1:0-23311 GCA_041476565.1 Terriglobia bacterium
AGCACCGAGTCCACCCCGCTGGACGAGGTGTGCCGTCACTGGTCCCTTAACGTTTCCCTGAGTTTCCTGGCGTCCCGGCAGGGACGCGGGAGATCTGGAACCCCTGCCGGGGTTCAAACGAATTTCGGGGGAAAATTCCGGTGGTAACGCGCACTGGCGCGTAACCACCGGCTACTCTCTAGTGTCCCTTCGGGACAACTAAATTTAAGTTTTTCGCCAATAACCTGTCGTACTTTGAATTGCACTCTCTAATTGCACCCGTCTTGACAAGACTTCTGGAACAATGATCTGATTCAAGTCGCTCTGCGGGAAGGCGGCCTGGCGTGGAGGTCAGTTGCCTGCCGGAGTTCAGTCCAATCGCTATAATGGACCACCATTCCACGCGCCGGGAGGACTCAAAGCATGCACCTTCATCTGATTGATTGGGTTATTGTCGTCTTTTCCCTTCTCATTTGTTTTGTTCCGGCGCTTTTTTTTGGCAAACGGGCCGGCAAGAACACCTCGGAATTTTTCGTCTCCGGGCGGTCTGTGCCCTGGTGGCTGGCCGGCTTGTCGATGGTGGCCACCACCTTCAGCAGCGACACACCCAATCTCGTCACCGACATCGTGAGGCGCACCGGGGTGGCAGGGAACTGGGTATGGTGGGCGTTTACGCTGACGGGGGTGGCTACGGTCTTCTTCTATGCCCGGTTATGGCGGCGGTCGGGAGTCATGACGGACCTGGAGTTCTATGAACTCCGGTACTCCGGCGCAGCAGCCAGCCTGGTGCGGGGATTCCGTGCGGTCTACCTGGGCTTTTTCTTTAATTGTATGATCATGGCCACGGTGAACCTGGCAGCCTGCAAGATCGCTGGCATCCTTTTTGGCTTTGAGCGCTGGCAGACGCTCTTGTTTGTCGGTCTTTTGAATGTCGTGTTTGCTACGCATTCCGGCTTATGGGGCGTGCTTGTCATCGATATGGTCCAGTTTTTCATCAAGATGACTGCAGTCATTGCCGCTGCTTATTATGCGGTCCAGTTGCCCCAGGTGGGCGGCCTCTCCGGAATGGTCGAAAAACTCTCGGCACTCAAGGGACCGGGTGGACTCCATTACCTCGATATCTTGCCGGATTTCACCAACAATTGGGATATGGCGCTGGCTGTCTTCATCATGCCCGTTGCCGTCCAATGGTGGGCCGTGTGGTATCCGGGAGCCGAACCGGGTGGCGGCAGTTATATCGCCCAGCGAATGCTGGCCTCGAAGTCCGAGAAAGATTCTCTGGGAGCCGTGCTGTTCTTCAATATAGCTCATTACGTTCTGCGTCCGTGGCCCTGGATCATTACGGGACTGTGCTCGATTCTGGTTTATCCCGAGCTGTCCGATATTCAAAAGGCGTTTCCGAATCTCGATCCGAAGTTGCTGGGACATGACATTGCTTTTCCCGCCATGCTGAAGTTCCTGCCAGTGGGATTCATTGGGTTGATGGTCGGAGGGCTCATCGCCGCCAACTCATCAACCATCCTGACCCATCTGAACTGGGGCGCCTCCTATCTGGTGCATGACTTCTATCGGCGCTTCATTCGAAGAGACGCAACCGAGAAGCAGTATGTGATGGCAGGCCGCATTGCAACCATCGTCTTGTTCGTCAGCTCATCAAGCCTGGTCTTTTTCCTGGACTCCGCCTTAGGCGCCTTTCATGTCATCCTTCAGGTTGGCGCCGGCACGGGCCTGCTGTACCTGATCCGCTGGTTCTGGTGGAGGGTTAACGCCTGGTGTGAGGTAGTGGCGATGGTCAGCTCATTTGCCGTTTCCGTGGTCCTGCTCATCCTCAACAAATATGGTTTTTCCATCAGCACTCACATCGCCCTTTTAATTACCATTGGCTTCACCACGATTTGCTGGGTGTTAACTGCGTATCTGGGGCCACAGACGGACCGCAAGGTCCTGGTGGAGTTCTACAAGAAGATCCGTCCGTTTGGTCCTGGCTGGACGCGTATTCGCAAGGAAGCGGGCATTCCTGCGCAAGAACCGGGAGCAACCCATGAAAACATCCCCATGGCGCTGCTGGGATGGGTGGCCGGTTGCACGGTCATTTGGTCAGCCCTTTTTACAGTCGGCAACTTCCTCTACGGCCGCTTGAATTATGCGGGCTTGCTCTTAGCTGTTTTCATCGTGGCTAGTCTGGTCCTCCTGCGCGTCATTAACCGCCTCTGGTCCAGCCCGAAGAATTAGGGATAGCGTTGGACTGGGTCAGTTTGTGCCTCCCGGCGGCGCGAACAAGCTATTTTATTGAACGTGCTGCGAGGACCGCCTTGCGGGTGCACTCCAGAGTCTCCTTCAATGATTCCCCCGGCAGGTCATTAATGATGGGGTGGATCAACCATCCCAGACCATAAGGAACGTCTCGACTCAGTGAAAGGGTGCGGCATTCGACGAGGACTCCTTCCTTTACCTCGTCCAGATGCCAGTATGCATAGAGACGCCACAGAAAGCCATGGTCCTCTCCGACAGGCAGTTCGTGCTCTGCTGGAGTCCCAGCGTCACTTACCTCTGCAATCCGCAGGCTGTAGGAACGGCAGTACCAGCGGTTTGTATCCGCCTGATAGTAGCGAGCCTCGTGGTCTGTATTGAGGACCACCGTCAAGATCTTCTTTTTCTTCAGCTTCAGATAGAACCAAAATGCGTTGCTTTCCTGCTTTGTCAATCTGGAATCGATGACCTCGGGATAAATCTCCTTGTGATGGTTAAAATCCTGCAAGACGCCTAGCACTGTATTCACGTGAACCCCCGGGATGACCATGGCGCCGACCCAGTCGTGAACAATCCCCCCTTTAATGAGAACAATCTTGTTGCTGGTCAATTGTTCAACCACGACCTTCCCTTTTCGAACTTGCCTTAGATCCTGAGGATTATCGTAGACTCTCAAAAACGGTCTTTGCCCTGCCCACCGTTTGCTCAAAGATTTCTCCGTCATCCTGACGTATTCATTGAAACCTTCTAACGTCTCAGGCCTGAGCTTTGTTGTCTGGGAGTAAGCGGGTAAAACAGCACAAATGAGACCGCAGCTCATGATCGTGGTGGAAAAGAGCCTTATTGGATTCATCATTGCCCACTAACAGAGGTCTCCCCGTGAAGAGCTTTCATATAGGTGTTTTTGTACCAGACCATGTATTGGCGCAGGTTTCGCAGGTAGTCTTCGAGCCCAAGGCGCCGCTCATCATAGATCAGATAAGTCATATCGGGTGTGCGGAAGGCGAAGTGCCTGGCCCGGTCCTGCTGATGGAAAAACTTCTTATCAGGTGTTGAAAGTCCTTTTGGCAAACGAGTCTTCTCCCACACCTTGACGAGGTCGTCGAACACCGTGTCCCGCTCTTTCAGGTTCGTCTCAATGATCCGTTCTGCTCTTTCAAAAGCTGCATAAGCAGATACGTGGCTGACAAAATGCTGTCGATGGGCGTCGGTAATAGCATTTTCCAACTCTGAGAGGGCCAGGTAAGTGCGAGCTGTATGAGCGATCAGTTCAGCGATACCAGAGAATATTTCGAAATCGTAACTATGTCTGACCTGGCGCTGAAGGTTCAGCCGACAGATGTTCAGTGCCCGTCGCATCTCCTCCAACTGCAACCCCGACCGCTGGACCATCTCCCGGTATTCCCTGTTCCAAAAAGGGTTGTACTCGATGGCATCGCCCCGGGGCAGATCCGGCAGGTGGGTCTTGCCTACATCTCCCCAATGCCAGACCTTGCGCTCGAAAGTATCCATGTAGTAGTAAGCGCCCTTGTTGAGCAGCATCCAGAGTTCGCGCATCTCCAGGGCCTTGGGACCGTAGTAATTCGCGAAATACTTGTCCCCAAATTCGTCCAGTGTGGGGGATTTGCCGTTCCATGAATACTCGGCGGCATTGATGAAACGCATCATCCAGTTTTGATTGTGCAGGCCACTGTCGTCCCAGGAGGTGCATACCATCCCGTCAAACAATCCTGAAACCGCTGCAGTTGTCAGCGTTTGGTAGGAGCTTTCCAGACAGTTTTTTACCTCTCCCTGCTCTCTCTCCCGGTGGAAATAAGGCAGGAACAGGTGTTCGATCCCTGGGTTCGGATCGTAAACCCAGGCGGGATAGCCTGCGTCCCGCGAAAATCTGGCAACTCCGAGATCCTCACCGAACTCCGATGCGATCAGCCCCTTGGGCGGCTGAACCTTTCCGCCTGCCCTGTATTCTCCTCCCCAGGATAAAACTCTGCGGCCTTGGGACATTAAGTGTTGCGCGCAGCGGCCCACAAAGTCCAGCAGCAGTCCATAAGACCCCACTTCCTCCATTCTTGCCCGACAGCCGCACTCCACACCCTGGCCGAGTTCATAAGTTTCATCCGTGCCAATGTGAATATAATCTGAACCCGGCGTGGCCTCCATCGCTTCTTTCCAAAGATCAAAAAGGAGTTGGTAGCTGCCTTCCTTGCGAGGACAAAACTCCCAATTGGACGCCGGAATTTCTCGCAGGTGGGCATGTTGGGGCCATTTAAGGATATAGCTCACATGCCCAAGACCCTGAACCAGCGGCACCAGCTGGATGTGGTACTGTCGCGCATAACGGGTAAATTCTTGCATCTCCTCCATGGTGAAGGCGCCTGGCGCTCCAATCTCCGGGTGACTTTTGTAGGCAAACTTGTCTTCCCATTCCCAGATCAGCCGGTTGATCTTATAGTCGGCCAGGGTCCGGATGAATTCCCGCACGTATTGGGCTTTGTCCTGATGATGTTTGGTGTCATAGTGGACTGCACGCTGGGGGATATCCGGCCAGTCAGTGATTCTCATTCCTTTAATGAATGGTTCTCGAGAGCCTTGCTGGACAACCTGCAACAGAGTCCGGGTGCCGTAAAAAAGCCCCTCTTCACTGTTGGCCCTCACGACAATCCGATCCCTTGTAACCGTTAACTCGTAGCCCTGCTTTCCCACTTTGTCTGGTGGATCCTTGCGGGTCAGCAATATAGATCTTGCTCCGGGCGAGCCCCCCACTCGGGCCTCAATACCCAAGTCCTCATTGAGCCGGGCAGCCAGATCAGCCGCAGCGAACCGGTCGGCCTCTGAAGAGTCAGGGTCCAGTGCGATGGTGACTCCCGCTTCAAAAACGTAATCATCTCCTCCCAGGACTACCTCCTGGGGATAGGGAATCAGGCTGATACCCTCCTTCCAGAGCGTGGTCTGTGAAGCTGAAATGCCTTCGAGTACCGGAAGAACCAGCATCACGACCCAAAAGAGCAAGTTCTTTTTCATTTTGTTTGTTGACCCATCCATCTTTGTATAAGTCTTCTCATCCGCTTACCCGATGCGGTTCCAGCGACCCCGGATTCGCCGAGCGCTTGATGTGATCACGAAAACCGTCAGGCCGCCAAGACAAAGCCATCCCATCCAGTCACCCAGGTGGACCAAAACGCTATCGTGCGACCCAGGCGGAAGATCGGCGATCAGCGTTGAGCGCCGCCCGTTCCGGTCGACCACTTTAGCTATGACACGGCCCCATGGGTCAATCGCCGCCGCGTCGCGCATCTTATCGGCCTTGATGAGAGAAATCCGGTTTTCGATCGCCCGAAATACCAGGTGAGTATAATGCGTGTCGGCCAGGAACCGAACGGAGTCGTTCGAAGGCACGGCCACAATCTGGGCTCCACCTCGCGCCATGGTTCGTGCCGTATCGGTGAAATCAAGATCGTAACAGATAATTACGGCAAGCCGTCCTATGGCCGTCTCCCACACGGGGTGGCCAACACGAACGTCGCTATAGTCCCCGGCAAAGGTGCCGGGATGATCCTTGCCGTACGATCCCACGAGATCACCTGAGGGTGAGAATACCGCAGCCATATTGAGACGCCGGCCATCCGGATGGGTACTCCCGAATCCAACTACAAGGTAAGCGCCCGTCTCGCGGGCCAGCGCAGCAAACTCGGTCCTGCGCTCCATCCGTGGATCGAACGGTAGACCTGCCTCCCGCCACACGACTAGACGGGCGCCAGCGGCAGCGGCTTCGCGGGTCTGCTCGATATCGCGGCGCAGTTCCTCTCTGGCATCACTACCCGGACCGGGCTGGATGGCAGCTACCCGAAGCGTCGCAGGGGCTTTGCCCATCATGAGGAAGGAGACGATGACCCATGCTCCCGCCACGGCCGTAACCACACTTGCAGCCCAGAGCGCCTGCCGGCTCCGATCCGGATGAACAGGAGGTGACATCCGCCTGTCGAGTGTGGAGATCACGAGGCCGGCAATCACCCAGTTTATGACAAGAAGGAGAAGCTCCAAACCATAGCTGCCCACAATGCTGACCGGCTGCAGGAGCCAAGACTGCGCCCAGAGGGCATAAACCGGGTTCCCCCAGGTACCGGCAAGCATGGCTACCTGATGTCCACGCACGAAGTCGATCGCAACCCACCCAACCGGTGTTGCCAGGAAGAACCACCGATATCTCGTCTCCTCGTGGAACTGGCGGGTGCGCCACGACAAAGCTGCAGCGACGATACCCGCATAAAATGGCAGAAGCTGAAATACGAACGGGACGCCGGCCTCCACCAGGCCCTCGAGCAACTGGCTTGCGAACCAGAGCCCCAGCGTGATCCCTGGAGCCAGCGCTGACCACCGAGCGGGCAGAACACGGTGTTGTGCAACGATCATTGGAACAAATGCGAGCAGGATCAGGGGCCAAAGGTGAAACGGGGGGGTCGCCAGAGCAGCGAGGCCGGCCGACAGAACCGAGAGCACTACACCAGCAGCGAAGCGCGAGAAGGTGGCAGCAGATGATGATGTTGTGTCGCGGGATCGTGCCCAGGAGTGTGCAAATAGCTTCATGGTCATCCGGTTATGGGTTCCACGCGTCCGAGACCCTAAGGGTACTTAGTCAGGATTTCCATCTTGGACTCCTGTCTATCTGCAAATATACCTTGTGAAAATCCAATATGACTTCCCAACACACACATTCCCTGATGACAAAGTGAGTTTTTGTTGAGGGGCAATCATCGAATGCCGGATTTTGATTGCAGAAACGCTTCTCTCCTCTGATTTCGAATTGTCAGATTTTGGATCACCGGTTCAAGATCAGATTCTGTGAACAACAATAGCCCTTCGGCATAAGCGGTTTGACCTGGCATGAGCGTCCCGAAATAGGGATCAGCATGAATGCAAGGGATCCGGGCGTTGGCGATCATGCTTTTGCCAGGTGTCCACCACAAGATGACCTTTCTGCGCCCGTCCAAGGACGTAACTACTGAGAGTGCCAGATCCATGTCCTTCTCGATAAGTCCGCCTTGCCGTTCGGCGCGAGTGTCACGCTGGGGGCAGCCCTTGACCACGCATCCCTTGAACTGGGTTTGCTGATCCTTGGTGGGTAAGTTGGAAAGCGCTATTAATCGGCCTCCGATCACGATGAAGCTATGCTGAAACTGGTCTCGGTCTAACGGGAACCCCTTCAACCTCCCGTATTGCAGGCAAAGCAGTGGTCGAATTACAGGTAATGTAACGTTCCCTCCGTTGAATATTCGCATAGCCAGAGAGACACCCGCACAGTGGGAAGGACATAAGTCAGCCGAAGCGACGCGGGCAAACGCTTCGACAACCACGCCGGGCGCGGCCTTGCTTTCGACGCGGTAGCAAGCCTGCTGGTTGTCGGGTGACATGAGCCATGGAGCTGACGGCGTATCATAATGTCGCAGGATTGAGGCACCTTCAGGGTTGTATTCCAAATGTTCAGGGAAGTTAAAAAAAAGGGAACCGCCATCCTTCCAGGGCGAATCAATCCTCAGGCCGTAAGCTCTCCTTTGTTCCGGATCCTCGCTCTGCCAGGCTGGATCCAATGTAAATTGAATTGCTGAAAAACCCAGGGCAGGATCGGATTCAGGCAGGTTGGCTGGAGCGGAATCCGTTGTCCAGATGAAAAGAAAACCTGGAATGAGATACAGAAGAAACTGCCAGCGAAGCCACCGCATCACTTCTCCTCTCTTGAAATTCGCCATTTATATATTCAACAGATGCCTCTCTTTCGCCTGCAACTACAGTAACGACAATTAACTCTTTCACATGATAATTCCAGGCCGCCGCACACCTCCTCACCCTTGCCCTCTCCCCCGCAGGTGGCGGGGGAGAGGGTGGTGCGCTCGCGCCGGGTGAGGGGTCAGAGCATGGAATGGGGACCTTGGATGGCGATTTATGAATTGCCGTTCCCATAATAGGACTCATCATTAGACTGACTGAAGACTGATTGAACGCCCTAGCGGGCATTCCCAACGAATATCAGTCCAACCTGAATATCAGGGTTTCACCAGGCTGCACTCGAACCAAGCTGCCTGCTAGCTTTTCCTGCTTCCTGAGATCATAAAGACAGTGGCCCGGGCCTCCGTCTACCTCAACGCGTGCATTCAAAGGAGTGTCACTGAAATTCACTATGTAGAGAAGCTTTCCCGAACCCCCCTCGGCAAGACGGGCTTCCACATTCCAAAGGCCCTCCCCGTGTTCGCCTCGGATGCGCACGGGACGGCTCACTCCGGCCGTCTTGAAGATCCGATCCAGCAGGAGGCTCAAGCTTCGGCGGGGAAGGCTCGTGGCGGCGTAATAAACCTGTCCGTGCCCTCGGCTCAAAGAAGCCAGAGCGGGTCGACCGTTGGGGAAGGCAGCCAGCACTTGATGGCTTGCCGAAATGGACACATCCTGGCGCGTTCCTTCAGCCTGCAAAACTGGTGGGTCATTGGCGAAGAGACCGACGGACCGGATGAGAAGAGTGTCGCTATGCGGAGAATGGTAAGTGACGCGCTCGTGAAAAGTCTGGTCATAGCCCTGCTCCAATTCGCCGGTGCGATCAGCCATCAATTCTTCAATGTGTTGTACCTGCACTCCCATCCGGCTGAGGTATTCTGTCGGGCGGTTGTATTCGTCACTCAGGAAAGAAGAGGGGAGCATCACCAGAGCGCCGCCTTGCTCGACAAACTGATTAATGGATGCTACAACCTCGGCTCGCATATGTGAGGCCGCCGGGACAATCAAGAGTTTCATCTTCGCCAGCTTGCCGTCCAAAATCTGTTTCTCAGAGACAAAAGTAGTCCGGGCATCCAGGAACCGGCTAGCTTCGTAGGCATTTTCCAGTTCGCGTAAATAAGGAGTGACTTGCCAGGTCAGCATCTCCGGGGGGACCTGGAGCATGGAAGTCCTGGAGTAGAGGATCGCTACTTGAGCGGGGGCAGCGGAAAAGGCGGCGATCTCTCTCGAAAGTCTCCTCCCATCCAACACCGCCCGGAGCAGGGCGGCTACATCGGAAAGAGGGAATTTCCAGCCATGGGCCGGGGAATCGTTGATCAGATGAGGATACTCATAAGGGGGCTGATCGGGCCAATGCCAAAGCTGAATGACCGACTTCCCATGCAGCATGTGAGGCAGCAGGTAACGTACCTCTTCCAGGTTCATCTCAGGATCACACAGTGGCCTGGGCTTGTCTGAAAGAGCCATCTGTAGATCCATGCCCAGTGTTGAACCACTACCTTCGTGAATAATGACATCGTCTACCCGGTTGATGATTTGCTCCTCGTCGATACCGGAAGTGCCGTTGCCGCCGTAGAGCATGCTAAAACTGCCGCCAGCGGCCAGGGGCGTAACAGGATCAAAGCGACGAATCACGCTTTTGACCCATACGAGGTAGTCACTAAAACGGTCCTGATTGAACGAGGCCCAATCATACCACTGGGCGCGGTTGGTCCCCGGCAATGGCCGCGAGTTTTTGGTAAGTGGAGCTACAATTTCTCCAAAGGTCTTGTAATGGGTTCCCCAGGTCTGGTTTAGGGGCCCCACATTCCCGTGTTTCTTCTCCAGCCAGGTGCGGAACATTTGCTGGGAACGCTCGCAATAACAGATGTACTGAAGCTCATAAGCCATGATGTTGTAAAGCAGGTCCGGGTTTTTCAGCCATTGCTTGACTTCCCGCTCGATGTAACGTTCGACGGCCTCCCGGATATGCGGGCTCTCCAGACAAATCACGGTGTTTTCCTTTTTCCCACCCATCGAGTCCAGATCCCGGATCAGATGACCACACCAGCCGTCCCAGCCGACCCGGTGGGTATCCGGGAACTTCTGGAAAGCCTCGTATACCGGGGAATTGTCTACGGTCCAGCGCGACCCTCCGCCGACTGAGTAACTCTCAATGTGCTGCATTGGGGTCGCAAAGAACTGCTGCAGCGCGATGCTGGGACCGTGTAATGAAATGACGAACAAAGGTCGCCCTTCCCGATCTTGAAAGAAACCATCTTGCACCGGCCGGCCGTGCAGGGGCGGGTAGGAGGGAACCAGTGGCCCGGCGATCTGGGTATCGTCGCGTTCAGGCAAACGCAATTCTCCGGTCAGAAGCCGCCCCAGACGCTGCCGCTCAGCCTGGCAGGCCTGAATGACGTAGCTAAACATCTTTTCTTTTTCGCGATCGTTGTTAAACCAGGCCAGCAAGGGACGAATGGTCAACCCAATTTCCGCAGTGACCACATCCGCTTGAGAGTAGATAGTATCCAGACCCATGATTTCTGCGCTGTGAATGGTCGTTTGGAGAGCTTGATATTCCAACTGAGCTTGCTCCCTAAGATGCTTGACCGTTTCGGTTGTCGGTATCTTGTCTTGCGGACCCACCTGGAGAATGGTCACCCATCGCCCCTCCAGACGGATGGTGGTATCCTGCGGCGCCATGGTGGAGGCTGTAGCGGCGCCCTCAGTTCCTAACACCAGACGGAAGTTATCAAAATGAAGTGTCAACAGCCGTACAATCGAGTCGGTGCTGATTGACAATCGCCTGATGCGATTCAGGGCCATGGGGCGGAGTTCGGAACTGGCCTTGAGGTCCCTCAAGACGACCTCCACATGGTTCCACCCGGGGTTCAGAAATAGTTTTCCTTCTGCATCGTACAAATCGAATCGGGTCACCTCAGGGCCATCTCCGCTCACCGCGTCATACAGGCGGAGGGAAATAATCCGGGGTTGGATTTCTGAGCTGAAGACATCAAAAAGCAGGCGATCATACCCGCTCCAATCGCCTTCTTTGACAGGCATTGAGAGGGTTGTCGAGGGCGACGTGAATTTTACTTCCAAACAGCTGTTCCCATGGGCAGGGTGAGTCGTGGAAAGACGGCAAGGGCCTTGCCAACGACTGAGAGAGGCGTCGGTTTCAAAGTCGTCAAGGACCAAGACCTTTCCGGTTTGGCTCAAGAAAGTCCACGTTGAAAGTAGAAAAGCACTGACAGGTAATACAAACAGAACCCACCGGCTAAATTTGAGATCCGACAAGGGCGCCCGTAATCCAGCGGCCCTTTCCTTCATGCAATTAAAGTGATTCCTAATCGCTGTTTGCATTTAAGTGCCCCATGGCTATTTAGGTCAACACGGTTGATAAATGGGAGAGGTAGCCACGGCGAGCGTATTGGCGACACCAGTCGCCGCGAGCCGTGGGCTTCTTCCTGACAACCAAAAGCCCACGCCTCCCGGAAAAGGCTGTCGGCGGGGCTACCAAAACTCGCATTGTCATGAAAGTGCCCCATGACCTTTTCAAGTTCGCCACCACGGATGAAAATGGTGATCTTAGGGGGAGTGTGGGAGCCGATCTCCGAGCGGCGATCCAATGTGACTCGGGCAACCGCCGCGACGGAGCGCGGCGGCCACCGTGAAGTCCGCATTTTCATGAAAGCTTTCATGCCCCCATGGGGCCGCCACGTATGATGAAAATCCCCTCCGACGGAGGGGAAGGCGCGGGCGACGGCCGTCGCCGAGCGCCAGGGGTGGGTTTTAATCCGATGTCCGTAACTTTCAACCCACCCCGGCGGACCTGCGGTCATGAAGCTTTATCAAAGCTTCATCCCCTCCGACGGAGGGGATTTTCAAGAGAGTTCGCCATGGACTTTTCAAGTTCGGAACTGCTGACTTAAGGCGGTGTCGGCTAAAGACGGAACCACAAACGTTCCACCCATTCTGATCTTTCAGCTTTCCGCCTGCTTCGTGGCTGCGTTCCATTTCATCCGGCGTCCCGTACGCAACGATTCGACGGCCAACGCAAGAGCAACGTTGGTGGCATTGCCCATCTCGATTGTTGCGTTAGGCTCTTTGCGCGACCGCAGGCACTCGAGGAAATTCCGCAAGTGGGCCAGACTGGCGGATTCGAAACTTCCGGGCATTCGGCGTTGCCGGTCGAGTTTGAGATCGACTTCATCACTTTGCGGATACAAGGAATACGACTCGCGACCCAGATCGAGACGGGCCTTAGAACCGTGGAACTGCATCATCTGATCGTTGTGGGAGTTGTAATGCATCGCCTGATAGCAAATCGTGAAGACCAGCGTGTAATTCTCCGGATATTCCACCGTCATGCTGGCAGTCTCGGGGATCTCGGCTCCCGGCAGGTTCACCTTGCCGGCTGAGCATGTGACCGCCAGCGGAAACTCCGATTTCATCATGTACTGAACTGAATCGACGATATGCGCCGCTTGGCCAATCAAGATTCCCCCTGCGTAATCCCAGAAATGAAGCCAGTGGTAAAAGCGGAGCAACTCCAACTCTCTCTTGGGTGCAGGCCCGAGGAAGAGGTCCCAATTCAGTTTCCCCTCCAGAGGTTTGGTGCCTAGGGACTCCCAGCGATTCAACCACCAGCAGTTGACCAGACGCACCGATCCCAGGACTTCGGAATCGAAGATTTGCTTCACTTCTCGATACAAATCGTAGCTCCGACGCTGTGTCCCAACCATGGCCAGCCGTTTGGTACGCCGAACCGCTTCGACCATCTGAAACCCTTCCCGGACCGAATGGGCCAGAGGTTTCTCGACATAGACGTCTTTCCCTGCTTCCACGGCATCAATCGTTATCTTCGAATGCCAGTGTTCTGGAGAAGCGATAACCACTGCATCGATCGACGGGTCGTCGAGGATTCGCCGATAATCCTCGCAAGCCCAGGCGCCGGGGGAGGCAACTTCGAGACACTTCTGGCGCCTCGGTTCATAGACATCGCAGACTGCCGCCATGTCCGCGCCCATTTGCTTGAACTGGCTCGTCAAATAGTAACCTCTGCCACCGACGCCGATCGTTGCGCAGCGGATCCGGTCATTGGCCCCCAGGATTCGCACAGCGCTGACAGCCGTGACTCCCAGGAAGACTCGGCGGCTGACGGGCGCGGAAGCTACTTTATTCGCGGTCTGGTGGAATGCCATTTGCGTTGCCTCCAGTGAAAACAATCCAAGAACAAAATCCTGTAGAGCGTTTCTATGAAACGCCTTGCCCACAGCGGCTGACACAACCGCCCTACAGTCTCTTCACCTCGCGATCCTCGCCCCCGAAAGGGGGAGAGGGAGAACTCAAGGGGTTCATTCTTTCGCCCACCGTGCAAGACAGGGGTGAAAACTTGATGAGCTTTCACCAATGCCCCAGGTGAGGGGGATAAACAATGCCTCACTTTTGTCGATATGCAAAGTCTAGGGTTTCTCCAGTGGCATATAGTAGGGGCGGGAATGCGCCCAATCCATTTTGGTCTCAAGCCAGCGATCGCGGAGTGATTGGACGTCTCCCCTGAAAACAAAAACTCTTCCTCGGGCGGATCGTATTCCTCGCTGGGAATTGACGGCGGCCACCACGCCTGTGGATGGCTGTCCTGCCTCGCTCTGTTCCCAAGCCAAGGCCGCGATCCAGGAGCCATCGGGTGATTGCCGCACCAGGGCCGGAACATCGCTGGAAACGGAAAGCGGAGTCCATCCCTTGCCACTCCATGTTGCTTCGATCTTGCTCAAGTCAGTTTCGCCAGCCATGCTTATCCAGATTTCTAAGGTATCGCGATTTGGCAATGCCCACATCCGCCAAGGCTCGTTTCCGCGCACGAAGCCGCCCCATGGAGAAGCCTTCCAGCCCGGGCTCACGTTGGTTTGGCGATTCCGTCCGGCACCAACGATGTTCAATGATAAGTCGAGCCCCAACTCGCTCGGGGCATGAGGGGCGATCTTCAAGACTCCGCCCTTGCCCGCTAAGATTCGTAATTTCTGATCTTCCTGGTCGATCGGGAAGTCCTGCCGAAAGCTTTCCAATAGCTTGTTCTTGTCGTTGGCCATCACATAAATCATGCTGCCATGACGGATTATGCCTGTGTGTTCGTTTAAGTATGACTGCATCTGCGGGACGTGATGGATACAGTCATGCCAGCCCTGGCCGAGGGTTCCGGCTTCCGTGCATCCGATAGCAGCCAGCCACTTGCCATCTCGCGAGCCGACCCCCACGAGATTATAAATGGGACGGTCTCCAGAGGCGCCAAAGGCCCAAATATCGCCCGGATGCACCCTTCTGATGGGAACATACCACTGTGTGCAGGGTGGATTGTTCTCAGGTGAGTCGGGGGTATAGTCCTTCATCGGCCCGCGTCCAGTATCCATCATTCCGACCGGCCCGCGGATCGAATAAAGGAAACAACGTTCGGCAAAATCGACCAGAGTATTCTCTCGCTTGAATCTGTCTGAGTGCCAGAATTGCATGCACGGCCCCATGATGTTGACTTTCTTCAATTCTTCAAGTGGACCTTCGACTAGAATGTCCATCGAGATTTTGCCCTCCACCATTGGGGTGAAGGTCGTAGTGGCGGTCATCTTTCCAGAAATGTGAACGAATACGACACTACCATCCTCCCGCTTAGATCCTGCCCCATAGCGAAACGGGCCCCCTTCATAACACCACAATTCGAAGATAGATCCAATTTCCGGATGCCACGCCAAGAGTTTGAGCTGTTTCCCATCGTCAAGGATATCTAGTCGGAAAGCTGTCGTCTGGCTCGCCGCCTGGATCTTCTTAGTTGTCTGTGGAGCCCAAACTAAGGCCACTGCCAGCCAAAGCACTATACTGAAGAACAGATGGCTACGTCGTTTGATCGCCTTTAAATGCTTTCTGGTCATAGAAGGCTCAGAGTCCGACAGCCTGCTCGGTTGTCCAGTTGGTCTCGTGCGAAGGCATAATGAGCCAGTCACACCGGAGGATTTGGAGTACGCTAGCCAAGCTGGGAGAAGACCGATTAAGGGCGGACACGGGGGTCCGCCCCTACCCTCAACATGGCACTGTAGGGGCAGGCCCCTGTGCTTGCCCGCAAAATCGCATTCGACTGTCTGCAGGAGTGCCGCACTCCAAAAGGTTCACCTGATAACCTAATAATCCCAGACGTCGTTGGGATAGAGGGTCACCTTAAATCAGATTCCTCGATACCATGTCTTCGCATTCTCAAAGTAAATCTTCTTGAGCACTCCTCGCGGCAATGCCAGACCACGCACCTTAAAATTGGCCTTCACTTCTGCGACATCAATCATCTGGTCGGTGGAAAAATAACGGTAGTCCCGTTGGTAGACAGTCTCCAACTCCCTCAATTGCGTCGGCACGTCCGACTCCCCTTCCCCAGCGCCAACTTCACTGTCGGTGCCGTAGAGCAACCTGTCCTGATACTTAAGGATGAAACTCCTCACTTTCTCCCGGTCCTGCACCTGGAAATGAACGATTCGAGCGGCCATGTCTACTGCAAAATTGGGATACCTGTCGAGACGCTTGGCCAGTTCGTCGACGTCAAATTCCAGGCTCCCTAAATGGCAGCCTACGACTCTGAGTTGAGGATGTTTCTCCAACACCCTGTCCCGCGCTTTGATTTGGTCCCAGTATGTGGGAATCTCCGGATGCAGAAAGGCATGGTATTGGGGATGCTCCTTGTAATAGTTACGATCTCCATCGACAGTCATAGCCTCCAGCGGAAGCCAGCAGTTTCGCGGCTCGCCGATGTGGGCAACCAGGGTCTTGCCTTGATTTTGAATGAATTCCAGAATCGGGTCGAACCTCGAGTCGTCTATCATCACGTATCGGCCGTGAGGGTCCTTGAGGACCATTCCGATTTCCTTCCAGACTTTTACTGCCACGGCTCCCCGGTCGAAGCCCTGCCCGATGGTCTCCAAAGCCGCCTGCCTCCAGATCTTGTCGCCCCAGTTTTCCAGGTTGAAGGAAGTAGCCCACGCGATGTTCTTGGGGTACTTTTCATTAAACTTGTCAGCCAGTGCGATTTTTTGCTTGAGCTTTTCCCATTCCGTCCCAACCACACAAATATCCAGCCACTTCAAGTTGTGTTTCTGGAGCAGAGCGATGAACGGACCTTCATTTTTGTCGAGGGGGCTTCTGATATGAGCATGGGTATCAAACTTGGGCATGCGTTGAAGTTCTTCCAGAGTCATCTGACTTTCCTTGGAGGAGCGGGACTGAGACTCCAAGTAACTATCGAGCGTAAACAGGCACAACATCCCAATTACGACAGTTCCAATGAACCTGAATCCTCGTACACCACATACGTCTCTTAGCATCGGAACACCTCCCTGGGGATTTTACTAGAAGAGCATTCAGGTTGGCACATCATTAAAGCGCACAGGGAAGGTTTTTTATATTGAGAACAGATCAGAGCGCCGCAGACTGATCGACCAAGGCGGTATCCTATCGGGCGACACTATAAAGAGTTTCAATGACTGGCGGCCACCGTAGATGAAAGTGCCCGAGTCTACATCACGAAGCAAAGGTCGCCCCTCTCGCCTGAACTTTCGCCAGCAGACCTTGCAGGTTTCCTGCGAGGATTTTCCGCTTCTGCTCTTCGGTAATGAAGGCATTTTTCACTCGCGCGATGACCGTGGCAGGGCAGTTGATGGAAAAATCGGAACCGAACAGCACGCGGTCTTCACCGATAGATTTCACCGCGTACTCAAGCATTCCCACTCGATCGTGCCCGTACCCCGACGTATCGAGGTAAGTGTTGGGATGGGTGGCGACGGCGTCAATGCGTTTGAAGATGTGTTCGTATTCGTGGCTGTCGCCAAAATGGGGAAAGACAATGGTGGCCTGCGGAAATTTCTGGATGATGTATTCCATCTCCTCAAGTTCCGTATGGACGTCCAGCACCATGTTCATCTTGTTCACCTGGGATACCAGCATCTCGAATTCCTTGATCGTGTACTGGTACGGAGCGGTATAGTTGCAGAGCTCGCCAACCCACACGAAACCCAGTTGCTTGCGGCAATACTCAATTTCCTTCAGAGCCTCGTCGATGAAGAGAGGATTCACCACGCATGCTCCCAGAAACTTTCCCTTGTATCGGTCTACGAATTTTGCGATCTCACGATTTCCCGCGATGAATTCCGCCGGCGACTTCGCCAACTGGCAGCGCACATTGTTGATAATGCCCCGCTGAACCCCCGTCTGGTCAAGGTAGCGTGCGAACTCATCAAAGGTCTTGGTGACGGGGTACCACTGCCATACATCACCGCTTTCGCTCGGACAGTGCAAATGCGCGTCAAAGACGGCCATGGGCTCCTCGGTCGTCTGCTTCTTCGTGGATGGCTTGGTGGGTAAGTGTTCGTGAGCGTGGGGAGCTTTTGCGGCGCTTCCAGCAGATTCCTCATTGGGAGCTGTTTTGCGAGCCATGGAAGCGGGGGCAAGGGTTCCCAAGAACACAAAGCTTTTCTTCAAAAATTGGCGTCGCGGATGGCTTTGTAGGTGGTCGTGGCCGTCGTGGAAAAAGCTCATGGTCGTTCCTTTCAATCTGAATCTTCAATTAGGTAGAGAGTGCAGAGAATAGGGATGCTAGCACATCTCAACACTCCGTGGATTTCTCATGTCAACCCCAACATCCTGTGGGTGCTCTATTTTGGAGTGCGGCAGCAAGCGAGGGACAGCGGTTCCGCGCGCGATGCCGCTTTGGATTACGAGCGGTTCCATGAGAAAGTTCGCGGCCGCGCTACCGACTCGGCTTAAGGCCAAAGCGCCGTCGTCGCGCTGCTCGGCCGGCGCACTCCAAAAATACGCCCATGATGTTAGCACTTAAGACCGTGCTGATGCATGCGGCGATGGAGGCGCTCACGCGCATCGGTAAAGGTCTTGAGCACTTGCGTGAAGCGTTCCGGGTCCGGTTGGGTCGCCAGATTTTGCGCCCACGTCTCGGCTCCATCGATCAGGGTCATTAAGTAAGCCGCCACCGTTTCCGAGAATAGTTCCTGTCCGGCGACCTGCATGTAGACAGGAGAAGTATGAGCGGCAATTTGCATGACACCGCTGAACCGCGAGGCGCAACGAGCCGCCAGCCAGCCCGAACCCGGGACCTTAACCTTCTCTTTCAGAGTCAGTTTCTTTATGCCCGCGGATTCCTCTCGTGACGCCAACACCTGGCCATTCATCACCACTTCAAGACGATGAATGGGGACGAAGCTGTTCACTTCAGCTTGTACTTCTAGGGTGGCGCCGCCCGTTCCCAGTGTAATCTCACTGCCCGGTGATTTGCCCTCGGCCTGAAAAAAAAGCAGGGGACCCGAGGTCATGAAAGTGTTCCCGCCGCGAACTGCCTTAGCCCAATTGGCAAAACTGAATTCTTCCTGACCCAGGTAAGCGTAACCCCGGTTTGAACCAGGTGGAGTCCAGGCGCCCATCTTGTCGGTTCCGCCGACAACCGGCAAGCGATAGCCACAATTCAAATAGCGGTACCAGTCCTGAAAGCGCAGGTTGTTGAAGTGTTCGGTCATGTTGACGGGCCAGAGTTCCACGGCATCGATTTTGCCAAGCACAATATCCGCTGCCAATTCGGCAGTCGGATAAGGGAAGTGGACAGCCACCACCAGGCCCTCCCGCTTACGGCAGGCGTCTGCCCATTCAGCCAGACTGCTCCATAGCGGGCCCCCTATGTAGCTTTCTTCCGGTCCGCTGGCAGACATTGGGAAGACCGGCCGGCCGTGTCCTCCGAGCAGACCGAGATGACCCAAAATATGCTGGCGATTCTCTGTGCCCACCCACACCATCATGTCGCCATCGGGCGATGTCAGCGGGCCATGCGACAAGTCGCCCACGTTGGAAAAGAGGTCCCCCCACTGGGCTGCAAGCAAGTTAATCAGATTTAAGCCTTCGGCCTGTCCTTCCAGAATGGCTGTAGTCGGGGGAAGAAAATGAACATGAGTGTCTGCGCACACCCATCCTTGCTGGCGCAAATTTGTGAGCCGGGATATCTCCAGGTTAAGTTCACGCTGCCCGGGACAAATGGTTAACTTCTTTCGGACTGCTTCGTACTCAAACCCCTTGCTCATTTCCAGGTAAATCTCGCCCACGGGCAACTCCACCTGAAAGGTCCCATCAACGATGGCGAAAGAGCTATCCCTGACCTTCACGTCAGCGCCGTAATCCTGGAACCAGGCGTTGTTAACTTCGGTTCGATGGCCATAGGGAGGAATGTAGCGCCCTTCGGGCGAGCGGAAAGCCAGGCGGACCGGCGTGGGACGGCGAGTGCCGGAATCGAGGACCTGCCCCTGCAGCCAAACCTTATTCGTCTCCAGGATCTCAATCCGTGCCCCACGAAGACGGGCTTCCTGTTCGCGACCCGGCGTAACTTGAGCCAGCTCGAATTCATAGCGCTTACCCGACTTGTGGTCGTGCAGCCACAGCGTGGCCTCCGGGCTCGCAGCAACTTCGGCATAGATATGGCTCCCCTTTTGAATCTGCGGAAGGCTTTCCCCCAGCCCGGCAATGGGGGCGGTAAGCCACTCCACCGGCTTAAAATTGCTCGGCACGATGGTCCGCGCCACAACACCCAGGTCTACACCGACCTCCCAACGGCCCTTTTCTTCCGCGGTCGCCTCCGGCAAGGTAAGGCGGTAAAGGCTCAAACGTCGATGGCGCAGAGGATTCTCGCGCCCTTGGAACAGCGTCAGTCCGCAAACGGCCAAAAGATCGTTGCTGGCGGACTGCATGCGGAGGCTCTTGATCGTCAGGTCTTGATGAGGGTTGGCAAGAGCACAGATCCAGAGGGTGGCGTTAGTCGGCAAAGAAGGATCGGAGGGATAAGAACTGTCCCATACGCCGATTTGCAGGTCTCCCCACATATAGGCATTCGGCAAGGAATCCGCGAGCTGCCTGGGAGCATCCTGCCGATGTGGCACACTGGCGAAACTCAAGTGCCCCCAGACGGTGGAAAGCGAGTTCACTTCAAAGCGTCGGCGAATGGGCAGGACAACCTCCTGGCCTTCTTCGTACGTCAAAACGATATCTGCCAACCGTTGGCCCACCTTCTCGACGACATCTTCCCGGGGTTTGGGTTCTTCGTTTTCATCCCAGTCACAGAATTGGGCCAAACAAATAAATCCAGCTTTCTGGCGCAGTAGAACTTCCACTGAACGGGTGAGCCATGCCGCTGGTTGCGAACTGAGAACCACCCAGGATTTTCTCTTCACCTCTGCCGGCCCCAGGACAAAGGGGACACCCCGGAAAACCTGTTTACCTGCCGGCAAACGGATCAACCCGTCCTGGGCAGAGGCATGGCTCAGCCCTTTGGCCTTCTGGCGCGGCCCAAACTCGGCGGCGGAGGCGGTGAAGAATGGGGCAAGGTCGATGGGGGAAAACTTGGCCGTGCTGGACTCTGTTTCAGCGGTTGGTATGGGGGTCAGCGAGTTTTTCGGAACGAGAGCCAGCGTAGGCAATGCGCCGCTCATGGTTTGAATGAAATCTCTTCGAGACCAGTGGCCATTGGAATTCATGATGCCTCTACCTCCTGGGACGTTGACTCAGAAATAGGTCAGTTATGCCGGAGAAGCGTGAAAAATCCATGGGTAGGGACGCGCTGCCGCGCGTCCGCATTCGGAACCCTAAGCCGGACGCGGAGCACCGCGTCCCTACCGGAGCGCGTCCATACCCCCGATGGAATTTTTTCAAAGCTTCTGACCCTACCACTGTCCCTCATCGTGGAGATAGACTCTCAATCCAGTTTGAAGATTAGAGTCTCTCCTGCGGCCACGCTCACTCGGTTGGCTTCCAACTTTACCTGTTTTCTCAACTCAAAGAGTCGTCGTGGCGCCTTGCCTTCCAGCTCGATTTTCGCGCTCACAGGTGTTTCATTGAGGTTCACGAGATACAAGAGCTTCCCGGAATCGCTCGATACATAACGAGCCTCTACATCTCCGAGCGGTCGTCCGTTCTCTCCCCGGACACGTAAAGGGCGTTCGACTCGCGATGCGTCAAAAATCCGGTTCAGCAGCCTGTTGAGGCTGGCCTTCGGAAAACTGGTAGCGGAATAATAGATGACTCCCCGCCCCCGAGTCAATGAGACCAGCGCAGCTTGGCCATTCGGGAAGGCAGCCAGGGTTTGATGCGCCCCGGAAACGGCAACCTCCTGTCGGGCGCCCTCGGCCTGCAATCTTGGTGCGCCCCGGGCAAAGAGACCTGTCGCCTCGGTAGAAAGATCCACAACTTGCTGGGAGCGATAGATCACACGCTCGTGGAAGCTCTGATCATAGGCCTGCTCAACTTCTCCAGTCCGATCCGTTTGCGGCTGTTCAATCCGGCGAACCTGAACTCCGATTTGGGCAAGGTAATCGGCCGGGCGATTGTACTCATCACTCAGGAATGATGAGGGAAGCACGACCAGGGTTCCGCCCTGTTCAACGAAACGGTAGATGCCCTCGATGACTTCGGCCCGCATATGAGAGACCCCTGGCACAAGCAGCACTTTGAACTTCGATAATTTGCCTGCCAGGATCTGGTTTTCCGAAACAAATGTCGTTCGCGTATCCAGGAAGCGGCTGGCTTCATAACTGTTTTCCAGTTCCCGCAAGTAAGGAGTCGTTTGCCAGGTCAACATCTCCGGAGGAATCTGGAGCATGGAGGTCCTGGAATAAAGGATGGCCACTTCCGCAGGCGCCGACGCGAACGCGGCGATTTCTCTGGATAGCCTACGGCTGTCCAGCACGGCTCGGAACAACGCAGACACATCTTCGAGGGGAAACTTCCACCCGTGTGCCAGTGATTGACTAAATTGATGGGGATATTCCGGATTGACCTGTTCCGACCAATGCCAGATTTGGATGACCGACTTCCCGTGCAGCATATGAGGCAGCAGGTACCGGACCTCCCCCAGGTTCATCTCCGGGTCACAGAGCGGCTTGGGCTTTTCGGAAAGCGCCATCTGCAGATCCATACCCAGCGTTGAGCCGCTGCCTTCGTGGATGATCACATCGTCTATCCGATTGATGATTTGTTCTTCGTCGATACCCGAAGTGCCGTTGCTCCCCACCAGCATGCTGTAAGAGCCGCCTGTTGCCAGAGGAGTCACCGGATCGAAGCGCCGGATCACGCTTTTCACCCAGGCCAGGTAATCGCTGAAACGATCCTGGTTGAACGAAGCCCAGTCATACCATTGAGCGCGGTTGGTTCCCTGTAAGGGGCGGGCATTCTTGGTGGGAGGTGCGACAATATCTGGAAAGCTGCGGTATTGAGTCTCCCAGACCTGATTAAGACGCTCAAGACTTCCATGCTTCTTCTCCAACCAGTCGCGAAACATCTGCTGGGAGCGTTCACAATAGCAGATATACATCAATTCATAGGCCATGACGTTGTATAGCAAGTCCGGGTTCTTCAGCCACTGATGAACCGCGCGCTCAATATAGCGTTCTACCGCCTCACGAATGCGCGGACTCTCCAGGCAGATGACTACATTCCCTCTCGTCCGGATCAAATGGCCACACCAACCGTCCCAGCCGACACGATGCGAATCAGGGTACATCTTGAAAACCTCGAAAACCGGAGACGTATCAACGGTCCAACGCGAACCCCCTCCCACCGAGTAGCTTTCAAGATGCTGCAATGGAGTCGCAAAGAATCTCTGCAATGCTTGGCTGGGTCCGTGCAGTGAAGTGATATGCAACGGCTGATTTTCCTGGTTCACAAAGAACCAGCCCTTGGCAGCAAGCCCATGGAGAGGTGGAAAGGGCGGTACCATCGGCGAGGCAATCTGGGTGTCGTCGCGCTCGGGGAGGCGAACTTCGCCGGTGAGAAGTTTCTCCAGCTGTTCTCGCTCTCGCTTGCAGGTCTCGGTTGCGTATCGGAACATCTGCTCCTTGTCACGATCGTTATTAAACCAGGCCAGCAATGGGCGAAAGTGCAAGCCTAACTCGGCAACAGCCAGTTCTGCCTGGGAATAGATGGTGTCAAGGCCCATCAGGCCGGCGGCGTCGATTGTGGACAGGAGTGCCTGATACTCGACCTGAGCCCTGCGACGGAGTTCCTGTACCGTTAAACTCTCCGGGATCTTGTCTCGTGGCCCTACCTGTCGAATGGTTACCCATCGCCCCTCTAGGCGAGTTACGGCATCCAGGGGCGCTTTGTTGGCAGAGCTTGGATCATCTTCGGCGCCGGAATCCAGACGGAAGTTGTCAAAAAAAACCGTAAGAGGACGAGATCTTTCTTCAGTGGCGATGGTGAACTGCCGGATCCGATCGAGAGCCATGGCACGAAGTTCCGAACTCGCTTGCAGATTCTTGAGAACCAC
>JBGOTQ010000075.1:0-23221 GCA_041476565.1 Terriglobia bacterium
ATGAGCGGGCGCGACGTCGTGATACTCACCGCGCCGACCTGGTTCAGCACGAGGCCGTGGTCGACTTCTGCGATAGAAAGAAGCTACCTCGGGTAAACCGCGATAACGTGGCGATCACCAACGGATCCCAGCAGGCGCTGGATTTGCTGGGACGAGTGTTTATTGACCCGGGAGATAGCGTCTTTCTTGAGTTACCCAGCTATATCGGGGCCATTTCAGCTTTCCGCAATTTGCAGGCTAATTTGGTTGGAGTTGAACAGACACAAGACGGGATTGAAATCGAAGATCTCGTCTCTAAGATAGAGACGGCCCGGAAGGAAGCGCGCCGGCCCAAGTTGCTTTACCTCATCCCAAACTTCCAGAATCCCTCAGGAAGATCGCTTTCTGCACTGAAGCGTCGGCGAGTCCTGGAAGTGGCGGAGACATATAACCTCCTCATCATTGAGGATGACCCTTACGGGGAGATCTGCTTTGATCCCGCATTTCAGGATGGGCTCGCCCCAATTAAGTCTTTCGACCATCACGACCGGGTGATTTACCTCTCCACCTTTTCTAAAATCCTTGCTCCGGGTTTGAGGGCGGGATGGGTTGTGGCGGCTTCTTCCACCATCGAGAAAATCGAATTGGCTAAACAAGCCTGTGACCTTTGCGGCAGCATGCTGGATCAGCGAATCGTTGCCGAATGCTGGAACCGTGGGATCATTCGAAATCATATTCCTTGGATCCGAAGCTTCTATCAGTCCAAGTGCCAGGTCATGTTGGATTCCCTAGAGAGGCATATGCCAGCGGAAGTTCATTGGACAAAACCAGGGGGTGGGCTTTTCTTATGGGTGAACTTGCCCGAGCATTTGGATAGCGAACCAATACTGCTCGAATGCCTGGAAAACGAGAAGGTCTCCTATGTTAACGGCCGACCATTCCATGTCAATGGGCGAGGCTCCCATACCTTGCGACTCGCTTTTTCCAAGGAAAATGAAGATAATATCGCGCTTGGTATCGAACGCCTCGCTCGAGTCTTCAAGAGCCATCTTGGATGAAGTCAATCTCTCGGCCTTCAGTCAGTATAGTCATCCCCTCATGGAACGGACGGTTTCTGCTGGAAGAAATGTTCCCATCGTTGCTGGCGGCAGCCGGCGAATTTAGCCGGAAAACCGGGGGTTCCTGGGAAATTATTGTTGTTGATGATGGCAGCGTCGATGACACGGTGGCCTGGATAGAGGGCTTTCCAGAAAAGCGTGTGAAGCTGATCACACTGCGTCGCAACAAGGGGTTTGCTGCGGCTTGCAATGTGGGTTTCTTAGCCTGTCATAATGATATTGTCATCCTCTTAAACAACGACGTTTCCGTACACAAGGACTTCCTTCTTCCGTTGTTTGAACATTTCGAGAACGAGTCTGTTTTTGGAGTCACCTTCAAAGCGCTTGGTCGTGATCAGAAGACCTTCTGCAATGGCGGGAAGATCGGGGAATTCCGAATGGGGTTCTGGAAAGCCTTTAGGAACTACGATGTTTCTGAGGGATTCTTAAGTACGCTTGACGATAAGCTTCCACTCTATTCCTTTTCTGTTTGTGGTGGGTTTTGTGCTTTTGATCGCCGGAAGCTTCTGGAAGTCGGTGGGTTTGAGGAATTGATGTCCCCCTTTTACTGGGAAGATGTGGAACTGTCTTATCGGGCCTGGAAACACGGATGGTCTATCCTCTATGACCCGCGAAGTCTGGTTTTCCACGATGCTAGCACTACTATTCGAGGGGCTTTTAACCGCGTTCGGATCAACCGTATCAATATTCGGAATCGTTTCATTTTCATTTGGAAGAACCTGCACGATACCGGCATGATGTCCCTGCATCTATTGTCGCTATTGCTTTTGCTCGCGCAAGCCCTGTTAACCGTAAAGATATCATTTTTCTTGGGCTTCAGGGACGCGCTTCTCAGACTTCCTCAGATTTTGCCCAAGCGTCGAGCGGAAAAGAAAGCCACGAAGGTCACGGACAGGGCTATCCGAAAACTGTTCCTGGAGTTCAAGAAGAAGGACTACTTGGTTGTGAGCTGAAATCAACGGGTTCGCTGGAAATTCAAGCTTATCACCAGCCGAGGTGTGGACCCGCTAGCCCATCGCCTGCCGAAGGGTTAGAAGATGGCCAAGTTGGATATACGGTTCAATCGAGATACGAAACACAACTATCATGCGAGGTGCCTATGCCGAATCTTAAAGTTATTGAACGCATCACTGAAGTTGGATTAGTCCCAGTAGTACGAGCGGCCTCCTCTGAAGAGGCCTTTTCCATAGTTGAGGCCATCAAAGCGGGCGGTGTGTCTATCCTCGAAATCACCATGACCGTTCCAGGCGCGCTTCGTGTGATCGAGAAGGTCGCCGACCAATATGGGGACCAGGTTCTCCTGGGGGCCGGGACTGTCTTGGACGCCGAGACAGCCAGGGCTGTAATTTTGGCTGGCGCTGAATTTATCGTAACTCCGTCACTGAAAGTGTCTACGATTGAGGTCTGCAAGCGCTACAGCAGAGTGGTCATTCCTGGTGCCTTAACTCCCACCGAAGTGGTCACGGCCTGGGAAGCTGGGGCCGACTTTGTCAAGATTTTCCCTTGCGATAATGTGGGAGGAGCCAAATATATCAAGGCCTTGAAGGGGCCATTCCCACAGATCGATTTCATCCCGACTGGTGGCGTCAATCTGAATACGGCGGCTGATTTCATTGCTGCCGGATCCTCCGCGCTGGCTGTTGGATCTGAACTGGTGGATAAGACAGCTGTGGCCAAGAAGGATTTTGGAAAGATCACGGCGAATGCCCAGAAGTTCCTGGAGGTCATCAGGGGTACTCGTGGCAAGTAGTGACTAGTACTGGAAGACTGGACTGTTAAGGCGCAAAGGACGCGAATATGGAGACGGTCAAGGCTGTCAGCAGGCCATCAGCGGATGGTCCCTGGTACTCGGAAATGAACCGCTATCACTGGTGGGTTCTGATTGTGGCCTCGCTAGGATGGCTCTTCGACACCATGGGCCAGCGGATTTTTGTGCTGGCTCGAGGACCGGCCATTGAATCGCTCCTGCCGATGGGCACCCCCTCAGCGGAGATCAAATTCTACAGTGGTTTGGCCACAGCAATATTCATGATAGGTTGGGCATTTGGTGGTTTCTATTTCGGGATCATGGGAGACCGTTGGGGTCGGGCCAAGACCATGATGATCACCATTCTGTGTTACTCGGGATTCACCGGGCTTTCAGCGCTATCTCAGCACTGGTGGGACTTCATGTTCTACCGGTTTCTCACTGGTTTGGGAGTTGGCGGTGAGTTTGCTGCAGGCGTTACTCTTGTGGCCGAGGTCATGCCTGAAAGGGCGCGAGCCCACGCTTTGGGCATTCTGCAGACATTGTCAGCCCTGGGTAACATCATAGCATCGGCCATGAGTTTTTGGGTGCTCCCCATGGGCTGGCGTTACATGTTTCTGGTTGGAGCGTTCCCGGCACTGCTGGTTGTCCCTATGTTCAAGCGTGTGAAGGAACCGGCAGCCTGGCAAACGATGCGAGCTGCAGTGTTGGCGGGAGAAAAGAAAAGAATGGGTTCAATGGAGGACCTGTTTCTGGATCATCGATGGCGGAAGAACACCATTATCGGGCTAATCCTAGCCACTTCCGGGGTAGTCGGCCTGTGGGGAATCGGCTTTTGGACTCCTGAGTTGATTCGGGAAGCACTGCGGGATGTGTCGCCAGAGGCACGCAACTGGTATGTCAGCATGGGGACCATGCTCCAGGATGTGGGAGCCTTCTTCGGGATCTATGCATTCACCGTTGTAACATCCAAGGTAGGGAGAAGGCCTGCTTTTGTCGCTTCTTTTCTGATGGGCTTTGCCGCTACAATTTTCGTCTTCGGCTGGTTGCGGCACCCCTCGGATATCTATTGGATGATTCCTATCCTGGGCTTTTGCAATCTTTCAGTGTTCGGCGGATATTCCATTTACTTCCCAGAACTATACCCTACAAGGCTGAGAAGCACCGGAGTCGGCTTTTGTTACAACGTGGGCCGGATCGTCGCGGCTCCAGGACCATTCACACTGGGCTACTTGACGGTCGTATTTTCAGCTGCAGGATTTGGCAGTCCTTTCCGGATGGCTGCAATTGCATTGGCCTCAGTATACCTTCTGGGTGTCTTCACTATCCCATTTGCGCCCGAGACCAAAGGGAAGCCCCTCCCCGAGGAGTAAGGAACGCTGGTGAAGGTGCAGAAGTCCGAAACAGCTGCAGGTATCTCATTATCTAGTCGGGTTGGGACTCTGACTAAAAGGCTACTATGATAAGTCTGACAGAATGCGCTTCATGGGGAGGGCGAGGGCTTTGTGATAGCCGAAGCTGCCTACGACCCGTGAAGAGCTGTTGCCGCCCCGAGTCCGGGCATTTCCACTGGCACTCGCCAGTCAACATATGAAGATCCGCGATTTGCTCAATCAATTTGGGCCTTCCTTTTCCTTTGAGTTCTTTCCTCCCCGAGACGAAGCGGGATTTGAGGAGCTCTTTGAAGCGGTTAGGATGTTAAGACGGCTGCATCCAACCTTTGTTTCGGTCACTTACGGAGCAGGCGGTAGCACTCGCGTCAAGACTATAGGATTGGTGGCGCGCATCAAGCAGGAACTCGTTGTGGAGACGATGGCTCATTTGACCTGTGTGGGGGCCTCACGAGAAGAGCTTCGGAAGGTGCTGGATGAGCTGGTTTCCTTCAGAATTGAGAACGTACTAGCCCTGCGAGGTGATCCTCCCAGAGGGCAGAAGAATTTCGTTCCGCACCCTGAAGGTTTTGGTTATGGTGACGAACTGGTGAGTTTTATTCGGTCCAATTTTGACTTTTGTATCGGGGCAGCAGCTTATCCTGAAAAGCACCCCGAGTGTCCTACTTTGGAACAGGACCTGGAAAACCTGAAACGCAAGGTAGCCGCCGGGGCCGATTTTTTGATTACCCAGCTTTTCTTCGACAACCGGTACTACTTCGATTTGGTGTCGAGTGCCCGAAGGATCGGAATCAAAGTCCCCATCATTCCCGGGATAATGCCTATCCTCAATGTTTCACAGATTAAGCGTTTCACCGAATTGTGTGGTGCCCGGATCCCTGTTGAACTCCTCAAGACCATCGAGGCAGTCCAGGATGATCCCCATGCGGTCGAACATTGCGGTGTTCTGCATGCGGCCTCGCAGTGCCGGGAACTCATTTCCAGGGGGGCCCCAGGAATCCACTTTTACACCCTCAACAAATCCCGCGCCACTTGGGCTATTTTCGAATACCTTAAAAGCTGATAAAATAAAAGAGATCAGATTCCGAGTACAAATCTTCGAACCGCGCGTAACCTATTCTAGGCGGGGGTGATATGTTTCTACATCCGGCTATCAGTGCAAAGCCAAGGCTATTCATTTTTTCTATACTCTTTCTCTTTTGGACTCTCCCTGGCTTTGCCCAGAACCCGATTTCGATCAGTTTGGATCCTCTAGTCAGTGGATTGGTCAATCCAATATATATCACACATTCTGGTGACGGGACGGGCCGACTCTTTGTCGTTGAACAGGCTGGCAGAATCTTAATTGTCCAGAATGGTTCTCTCAAGGAGACTCCCTTCCTCGATATCCGTGACCGGGTGACTTCGGGGGGAGAAATGGGATTGTTATGTGTTGCCTTCCACCCCAATTTCAAAAATAACGGCCGCTTCTTCGTCAATTACACTAACAAGCGTCCTAATCTAAAATCCTTTATCGCGGAATACAATGTCTCTCCAGCAGATCCCAACCTTGCGCTTACAGATGAGAAAGTTCTCTTGGAGTTCGATCAGCCCTTTGAGAACCACAATGGGGGCCAACTTCAGTTTGGACCGGATGGGTACCTTTACATAGGCACAGGGGATGGGGGTTCGGGTGGTGATCCTAAGGGGAACGGCCAGAACAAAAATACTTTCCTCGGAAAAATCCTCCGAATCGATGTTGATCATGGGGCGCCCTACGCGATTCCTTCTGGAAATCCTTTTACGAATGGCAGTGGGTACCCTGAAATCTGGGCTTACGGTTTGAGGAACCCATGGCGTTTTTCCTTCGACCGTCTAACAGGGAGGCTGTTTGCTGGTGATGTCGGGCAGAACCTTTACGAAGAGATAGATCTGATTAAGCGAGGTGGTAACTATGGCTGGAATATCATGGAAGGGAATCATTGCTATTCGCCATCAACCGGGTGCGACACCCAGGGCTTGACCAGTCCCATCAACGAGTACGGCCATGACCTCGGTGATGCTGTTATTGGCGGCTCTGTGTATCGCGGACGACAATACCCGGCTTTGAACGGTCTTTATTTCTTTGGCGATTTCGGTTCTTCTAGAATCTGGAGTCTGACGGAAAGCAACCGTGGAACCTGGCAGCGGACCGAGTTGTTGAAAATGGGGAAAGAAATCAGTGCCTTCGGGGAGGACGAGGATGGTGAGCTATATGCAGTCGGCTATGGCGGAAGCGTTTATCGCTTGAGCAGTTCAGGACCAAATGGACCCGTTGAGACTCGTATACTAGTTCCTTCAACGGCAAAAACTGACAGGTTCTCTTCGACACTAACGATCCTCAACCGCGAAAATGCAGCCAGCGGAATTCAACTCACTGCGCGCAACCCGGATGGCTCACTTGCCAAAACTAAGGAAATCACTGTGGCGCCCCAGAGCCTTTTTGAGACCAAGGATATTCTGGGTTATTTAGGTTTGCCAAGTGGAAGTTATGGGCCGTTGACAGTCGAATCCCTTCAGGGGGATTTCTTGTCTATAGAATCTGAGATCCACAGTGCTCAGGGGACAGCAGGATTTCTCCCTGGCTTGACAATGAAGAGCGGGTCAGAGGAGAAATTTCTACCCGAGGTGGTCGACTCTGGCCAAAGAGGCCAAAAGGGGACGTCCCGCTCAAATCTGGGAATTAACAACCTTGGGACGGCCCAGGCAAAAGTGGGAGTAAGTTTTTTTGCAGAGGATGGGTCCATCAAGGGTTCGACCAGTCTTTTGATCCCTCCCGGTGGGATGGTCCAGGTCAATCAAATCGCCAGGGCATTGGTTTCGACCTCGTCGTCTGGAAGCGTCTACGGCTATCTCAGGCTGGTCAGCGATCAGTCGATTCATGCGTGGTTGAGCAAAATCGACAATGGTACCGATGACCCTAGCCTGGAGATCGGGATTGGCGATGAGCTTCAAGAGACCGCTTTGAATCTCTTGATCCCTGCCGTTTCGAATACTGCTCGCTACAAGTCATTGTTGACTGTTATTAACCGGGAGGATTCAGATAATCAGATTAAGCTGACATTTCGGGACATTGGAGGTAAGGTCATCGCCACACTCAGCAAGACTATTTCTGGCCGAGGATTCTATCGAAGCACCGATATCCTGACGGAGATGGGCGCGCCGGCCGGGCTTTTTGGCTCTCTTCTGATAGAATCTGTCAACCAGAGGCTCCTCTCTGCAGTCTCTGAAGTGCGGAGTCAGCAGGGGACAGCTGGTTTCTTTCCAGCCATCAACCCCGCCAGCGCAACCCTGCGGCGAATCATTGGAGAGGTCCTCGATGACGGAGAGCGGGGGACATCTGGGACCTTCCGGACCAATGTAGGAATTAATAATCTCGGGCCGCTTTCTGGCCGTGTTAAGTTACAGTTGATGAATCCGGAAGGGACCTCTATAGGCAGTCTTTCCTTTGAGGTTCCTGCAGGCGGTATGAGGCAAATTGATGGTGTGGTGGCTACTGTCTTAGGCAGGACCGAAGAGTCCACAGTTTACTTAAACATCTCTTCGGACCAACCGGTTCATGCATGGGCCAGCAAGATCAACAACGAGACGGATGATCCCAGTATCCTTATGTCTGAACCATAGAAACCGGCACCATCAACAGGAACCAACCGATAACTAACCGGAAAAAGGAGCACACCCATGCGTCGTCGTGGCTTTCTTGGAGCCCTAACAGGAGGAACACTGGCAGGAATTCGTGTCGCTGCCGGCACGTCTCAGTCACTTACGGTCAAGCCGGGCGATATCCCCAAGCGCACTTTTGGCAAGACGGGGGCAAGATTAACTGTCATCGGACAAGCTGGAGGCCGGCTCTCGCTGATTTCGGAGGATGAGGCCCAAACAGTGGTACTAAGGGCCTATGAGTTGGGGATCAACTATTTTGATAATGCCCGGGCGTATTGGGATGGGCACTCTGAGGAAGTCTACGGAAAAGTACTTGCGCCTTTCCGAAAAGAGATCTTCCTTACTACGAAGTCCTATCAACGCAAAGCCAAAGAGGCCGAAGCGGAGCTGCATCTCTCTCTGCAGGCATTGCGCACGGACTATGTTGATCTATGGCAGATTCATCAGGTCTCGGAGAAGGAGGAGGTCGACCAGATCTTTGGTGCCGGCGGTGCCATTGAGGCCTTTGAAGCAGCCAGGATGTCTGGAAAATGCCGCTTCTTCGGCTTTACCGGGCACCACGATCCCTATGTGCACCTTGAGATGCTAAAGCGCTATGACAAGTACGATTCGATCTTAATGCCTCTGCACGTAGCCGATCCTGCCTACCTGAGCTTCGAAAAGCTGGTTTTGCCTCTTGCTGTCGAAAGAGGAATGGGCATCCAGGGCATGAAGAACTTTGGCAATGCCAAGCTCCTGCAATCGTTCAGTTCCAAGGAGTGTCAGTCGTATGTCCTAAGCCTCCCGGTTCATTGCACGGCAGTTGGGTGCACAACCATTGGGCAACTGGAAGACAACATCCGCATCACCCAACAGTTCAAGCCTCTCGTCGAAAGCCAGATGGCGGCACTCCGGAACCGTGCCGAGAGCATCAAGGGACCCCAATTGGAAGACTGGAAGAGGAACATCGATGCTCGAGTCGGATTGTCGACTCTTCACCAGGATGGAAGCAAGGTTACTTGCGCCGCCAGCGTTCGTGGGTGATGTTGTGGATCTTCACCTTGTAATTGAGAACCCGGCGGCTGACTCCAAGGAGTTCTGCTGCGTCCTTCTGGACCCAATTGCTCATTTTCAGGGCTTCGACAATGACGTTGCGTTCCAGCTCATCAAGTTTAATTCCCGCAGGAGGGATCTTGAGGCCAAGCACACTGGGTGATGAGGAGTCCCCGTTACTGGAAGTGACAGAGAGGTCTTCCAGTTGAATGATGTTTGAATCGGCCATCAAGACTGCTCTTTCAATCGTATTCTGCAGCTCACGAATATTCCCCGGCCAGTTGTAGCGGGTAAGGAACTTGGCAGCATGAGGCGAAAAGCCGATGGTGATTTTCTTGAGTTCTTCATTGAATTTCTGGACAAAGTAATTGGCCAGTGGCAGGACATCTTCCTTCCGCTCCCGCAAGGCCGGCATCTCGATTGAGACAGTATTAAGCCGATAGAACAAGTCTTCTCGAAACAGGTTATTGGCAATATGCTCCCTTAAGTTCTTGTTAGTTGCAGCAATAATGCGCACGTCAACCTTGATGGTCTTCATTCCGCCCAGTCTTTCAAACTCATGTTCTTGAAGGACACGAAGCACTTTGGCTTGAGTACTTGCGCTCATGTCGCCGATCTCGTCAAGGAAAAGCGTTCCTCCGTTGGCTTGCTCAAATCGCCCGATCCGCTGGCGTTCCGCCCCGGTAAATGCGCCCTTCTCGTGGCCAAAGAGCTCGCTTTCCAGCAGATTTTCCTGAAGTGCTGCACAATTGACTTTAACAAAACTCTGATTAGCGCGCAGACTGTTGTAATGGGTCAAGGCGGCAATTAGCTCTTTGCCGGTTCCAGTCTCACCATAAATCAGGATGGATGCATTGCTCTTGGCCACCTTCTTAACAATCTCTAGCACTTTCTTGATCAGGGCGCTTGTTCCCACAATGTTGTTGTGTTCGAGTTGGATTGTGTTCTGGCTTCTCAGGATTTGGAGCACGCCTGCATCCCGACGATACTCAAGAGCCCGGTTGATCTTGACTTCCAGTTCCTCCAATTCGAAGGGCTTTTGAATATAGTCGTAGGCCCCACTTTTCATGGCTTCCACAGCACTCTCTATGGTGCCGAAAGCAGTCATTACGATGACGGTGGTCAGTTCGTTAATACTCTTGGCGAAACGCAAGACTTCCAGTCCGCTCCGTTTCGGCATTCGCATGTCGGTCAAGACCACATCGAAGCTTTCCTCTTGCAAACGTTCCGTGGCTCCTTCGCCATCGGTGACCTCAACGACAGTATGGTTGTTTTCAGACAAGGCCTGGACGACGCTTGCTCTCAAAACGTCATTGTCTTCTACAACTAGAATCTTCCCCATGATTCCTCAAACGGCATTTGAAATGACTTCAAGGCAACAAGGGTAATTTGACCGTAAAGGTAGTTCCTCTGCCTACTTCACTCTCCACATCTATGCTGCCTCGATGGCTGTCAATTATCTTCTGGGCAATCGCCAGACCAATCCCTGATCCCCGTTCTTTGGTGGTGAAGAAGGGATAGAAGATCTTTCCCAACACCTCCTCGGGGATACCGCACCCATCGTCGGAGATCTTGATCCAGGCATAGGGTGCCAAATTGACTTGGAGCGTAAGATTAGTCTCGGCCATCTTGCCACGCGGATAGCGTCCGTTCTTGTGGTAGAGGGTCGAGGGTCCACAGGAGATCGACACAGTCCCTAAGGCATCGACTGCCTGCAGTGCGTTCATTAGGATGTTTACGAATACTTGCTTCATTTGACTCAAGTCTAACGAAACTGCCGGAGTGGGGAGGTATTCCTTCCTCACCGTAATCCCCTCTCTAGAGACGACAGAAAGGGCGCTGGCCAGGGACTCATCCAGCAAGTCCGGCAGTTCCACTTTCTCTGCGCTGACTTTAACTGGACGGACAAATTCCAGGCAATTAGATACGATCTTGTTGAGTTTTTTGACTTCAGAATTAATCTTCTCGAGCTGCGCAGTATAAGCAGGTTGCTCGCTCAATTTCCTTTTGATCAGACTGGTAGTTAACTCAATTGCTGCCAAGGGGTTCCGGATCTCATGAGCCAGTCCTGCTGCCATCTGACCTAGGGCTGCCAATCGATCTTTGAGTTTTTCCTGCTCGTTCATCTGTTCAACGAGAGTCAGGTCCTTGAAAAAAAGGGAGATTCCTTCAACCTTGTCCTCGTCGTTCCGGATAAAAGACAAGGTGTAGCCTACCGTTCTTTCAGAACCTTCTTTGACTCTCAATTCCATTTCAGCCCGGCTGGGAAGGTTCCTCATTTGGCATGCATCCCCGAGAATTTGAAGAAGTTGTTCTTGGTTCCGGAAAACCACATCCATATCACTGCCAATATAATCCCTGTCCTCCAACTCAAGAATCCGCATCGCAATTTCATTAATCGCGGTGATTCTTTTGTCCAGACTGACTGAAAGGATGCCGCATCGAAAGCTATTGAGAATCTTTAGCTCGATATTCTCTTTGGAAATCGTGAAGAACATGGTTTTTGAGAACTAAGTTACAAAACTGTACTACTTATACCATTCGGTTCTGATTTCTGCAACGTCCCCCCCTGCTTTGCGATTTCACCCTCTCCAGAAATTTTCGGTCATGAGTGTATTTCCCTGAATGAGTCCTGGGACGAGCACATTTTATAGGCACCTCTCCCTGCGCCCCGCCAGTTCCAGACAGGAAACGTCGAGGCGAATACCTGGTTTCACGGCCAATCACTTAATTCGGAAAGAGAAAGGAAAAACATTAGGGAGGAACTAGATTCGAGTCAATTGGGGAAGATTTTCCCCGGGAGAGTTGGTCAGAGTTGAAAATGGGCTCGCAACTTCCGGTAACTTGTCAGCAAATCGTCGGGAAGGACCCGGCTTTCGCCAACGACGGTCATAAAGTTAGCGTCCCCAATCCATCTTGGGACCACGTGGAGGTGCAAATGGTGTTCCACCCCGGCACCTGCGCAACGGCCAAGGTTCATTCCAATATTAAAGCCATCCGGGTGATAAGTTAGAGTGATTGCCTTCTTCACCATCTGGGTTAGCTGCAACATCTCCGTAGCCTGTTCAGCGGTACAATCAGAAAGATCAGAGAAATGCTGATACGGGCTGATCATGACGTGGCCGCTGGTATACGGGAAGAGATTCAGCATAATAAAGTTGAAATTCCCCCGATAAAGGATTAAACGGCCAGCGTCATGGTCAGTAGAATCTCCAACGCAAAAGACACACTCCTTTTGCTCTCTGTCAATAGTCGAAATATACTGGTATCTCCACGGAGTCCATAAATAATCCATGTCAGGAGGTGGGAGGCACAGTATTAATCAGATCCTTCAATTCCTTGCTAGGCTTGAAATAGGGCACTTTTTTTTCAGGGACATTGACCTTTTCCCCGGTCTTGGGATTACGCCCTTGTCGAGGCTTTCGCTCACGGATTCGGAAGCTGCCAAAGCCTCGAACCTCTAGTTTGTCTCCTGATTTGAGCGCCTTAATGATGCTTTCGAAAATGGTTTCGACGACAACTTCCGAATCCTTTCGGCTAAGTTCCGTTACCCGGCACACTTCATCCACAAGATCCGCTTTTGTCATAGCAATTCCCTTTCAAATGTCAGCAGTCCGTTACCCCCACCTGTAAAGAGACGGAGTGAATGTACATTTCATTGCCCTGATTTTGCAAATGTTTTTTTTCGTTGTGAGTTAGGGAAGTGTTCCGCCGATTGGCAGTCATAGCCCTTAGAGCCTACCTCTGTCAGTACCTGAACATTAATGATTCTCCTCTTTCTTAGCATCCCGAAAACTACCTTTCTCCTCAAGGGACAATAGAGACCCCTGGACTCCAGCTTTGGCAGCCAAGGCACTTCCCTGGCTCTCTTGAGGGGGGAGGTAACTCAGTGAAAGTCTGTGATTCTCTGCGTCTATATGGACTATCACGACCTTGATCGTCTCCCCTTTCTTTAGAACTTCTGATGGATGCTTTACCTTCCGGATTGAGTTGAAGTCAGAGACGTGGATAAGCCCCTCGATCCCCTCCTCGATTTCAATAAAGGCCCCGAAATCGGTGAGGTTCGAAACTCTCCCAAGGACAACCTGACCCACCGAGCATCTCTCCCTTAGACCCGTCCAGGGATCAGGTGCTGCTTGTCTCATTCCAAGTGCCATGCGCCTCTCTGCAGGCTGGATATCCAAAACGACCACCTCAACCAGATCCCCAGTGGAAACCACTTCCGCCGGGGATTTCAACCGCTTAGTCCAGGACATCTCGGAAACATGGACTAGACCTTCGATCCCTTCCTCCAGCTCAATGAAGGCTCCATAATCAGTCAAACTCGCTACTTTACCCTGGACTTTCGATCCGACCGAGAACTTCTCGGTCACTGACAACCAGGGATCAGCGACCAATTGTTTATAACCTAAGGAGACTCGCTCTTTCTCCCGGTCAAATTTCAGGACAACGGTTTGGATCTCCATCCCGATCGAAAATCTTTTCGACGGGTGACCCGGTCTTCCCCAGGATATATCGGAAATGTGCAGCAATCCATCCACTCCCCCCAAGTCAACGAATACACCATAATCGGTGACATTCTTGACAGTCCCTTTAACAATGGCCCCATCGTTAAGGCTGCGCAGGGTCGTTTCTCTTTGCCGATGAAGCCTCTCTTCAAGGATGCATTTCCGAGACACAACGATGTTATTGCGAAGTTTGCTGAGTTTAATTACACGACACTCGATCGCTTGTCCAACCCAAGCATCGAGGTTTCTCGCCGGCCTGACATCTATCTGGGAACCGGGAAGGAAAGCCTTGACGCCGATGTCGACGGAAAGTCCACCCTTAGTGCGGCCCAAGACGATACCCGGGAGCGACCTCTGTTCATGAAATGCCACCTCGATGTCATCCCAGGCCCGGTGCTTCTCGGCCCTATCACGGGACAGACGCAGCAGACCGTTCTTCCCCTCAACGGACTCCAGAATGACTTCTACTTCATCTCCTAGCTGAACCTTAAGCGAACCATCAGGTTGCTTGAATTCTTCGACTGGGATCATCCCTTCGGATTTATAACCTACATCGACCACCACTTCAGAGGGTGTGATCTCCACAATTTTGCCACGTAATACATTACCTTCGGCCAAACCGCCCGCCCGGTCATATTGGGCAAGGAGTTGTTCGAAGTTCGAATCCCGATTTTCCTGCTCGGGGGCCGAAGATTGCCCCTCCCCGCGTGGCTCATCATTTTCTCTCCCCTCATGGGGGGGAGAAGAGTCGTTTTTGTCCAAAACTGCCATGCCAGACTCCCCTAGCGCGGAATTCAAGCCTGCTACCCGCTGATTTAGTTTGCCGGTCCACCGCTTAATAAAGCTCAGCCGTTAGACCGGTGGACGAGACGGGGGATCAGCATTTCCCCTGCGTTACCAACTGGCCCCGGTTTTCAAAATCGGGTCGTTTTTCTAACGGAATTAGAAGCGAACTTACTATAGCGAAAGGAAAAAATCGCTGTCAACTCCATTCTGACCCAGGGTAGGTCCCTGTCAAAGTCAGTCCAATTGACAACCGGAGGACTTGGTTCGTGGTTCAGAGATCACGCTTCAGCCTGTTGACAACCTAAAGGTTGAACCCACAGCGGTATTCGGCGTTGGCGAAACCTTGGAATAGTGAGTTGACGCCACTTAGTGAGCTAGCGTATAATTATGTGTTTTTTGTGTTGAGACCAGATCCATTGATAAAGGATCCCGACTGATGAAAGCTAACATTCACCCCAAGTATTTGGAGGTTACGGTCTCCTGTGCGTGTGGCGAGACCTTCAAGACTCGGTCCACTAAGGGAGATATTCGTCTGGAGATCTGCTCCAAGTGCCACCCTTTCTTTACCGGGAAGCAGAAACTCGTCGACACTGCCGGGCGGATTGAGCGATTCCACAGAAAATACTCAAGCAAATCCTAAAGACATCGAGGAGGTCAGAGCATACCAGCGATCCTGGTCTTCGAGCAGTCAAGCTTACATGGAGTGGCGCTCACAGTGCCCTAACCGAAGCGCGAATATTATGACATTCAAACCCATTTCTACATTGATATCAGCGGTAGTTCAGTTCACGATTTTTCTCTTGAAAACAGAGGAAGACGTCCTGGTTGGTGGTCAGGCCGTATTCGAGGGCGTGATGATGCGCTTGCCGAAGTCCTATTCGGTTGCTGTGAGAAAGCCGGACGGATCTGTAGCCGTGAAGAAGGATCGATTGGGAACACTAGCTGAGAGGCACAAAGTTTGGGGGTTGCCGGTGATCCGGGGGACCGTGACCTTGGGACAGGCCTTCGTTCTGGGGATGCGGGCTTTGAAATTCTCGACCGATCAAGCCATGGCTGGGTTGAGGCCAGAGAAGGCTGAACTGAAAGGTGAAACCCTTGAAAAGGGCCGTGAAGTGGGCTCCTGGGCAATGGCTCTGAATGTCATGGTGGCCTTAGCTTTCTTCATTCTGCTGTTCAAATACTTACCTTTGCTGGCAGCCACTTACCTTGCCGCTCTTTATCCTGTGGCCAACCACCAGATCGTCTTTAGTCTAGTTGATGGCGTAATCCGCCTGCTGTTGTTCCTCCTTTACATTTCTGCTATTTCACTCGTCGGAGATATTCGCCGGGTTTTCGAATACCATGGGGCCGAACACAAGGTGGTTTTCACTTACGAGGCGCGAGAAGTTTTGTCGGTGGAAAACGCCCGGAAACAACCCAGGTTGCACCCGCGATGCGGAACGAGCTTCCTCCTGGTGGTCATGATGTTGAGCGTGATTATCTACGCTTTTATTCCCTTCAAAACCTTCTCACTGAAGCTGCTTTCTAGGATCGCTCTGATCCCCGTGCTCGCCGGATTCTCTTACGAGATTATTCGGTTTGCGGCGCGAGGGAGAGGCAGGCTGCTCGGATGGATGACGAAGCCTGGACTCTGGTTACAGCTAATCACCACCAGGGAGCCTCAGGACGAGCAATTGGAGATAGCTATCAGGGCGCTGGACGAAACCCTGTTGTTGGAAGAAGTCGACGGACGTCTTGCCGTGACATAAATGTTCGATAAGTTGGAACAGCTCGAATCAAAATACGAGGAACTGACACGGCTCATTAGTGATCCCGCCGTTATTGCAGAACCCTCCAAGTACCAGAAGCACGCCAAGGCGCACAGTGACCTGACCCCGGTCATTGAGAAATACCGAGAATACAAAATCACGAGATTGGCCATTTCCGATACTCGGCAGATGGTTTACGACTCCAGCCTTGAAGAAGACCTGCGGCGGTTGGCACAGGAAGAATTGCTACAACTGGAGGATCATTTCAGGAAATACGAGGAGGAATTAAAGGTTCTCCTCCTTCCCAAAGATCCCAACGATGAGAAAAACGTGTTGTTGGAAATCCGGGCCGGGACCGGTGGTGACGAAGCCTCCCTTTTTTCCCAGGAAATCTTCCGGATGTATTCCCGCTATGCTGATTCTCAAGGATGGAGGATTGAAGTAATTTCTTCCAGCATTTCAGGGGTTGGGGGGCTGAAGGAAATCATCGCGATTGTTGAAGGTAAGAATGTCTATAGCCGACTCAAGTACGAAAGTGGAGTACACCGGGTTCAGCGTGTGCCGGCTACGGAAGCCAACGGCCGGGTGCACACATCAGCCGTGACAGTGGCCGTTCTTCCCGAGGCTGACGATGTCGAGGTGGAAATTAGCGAAAAGGACTTGAGAGTAGACACCTTCTGTTCCTCTGGCCCCGGCGGCCAGTCGGTCAATACCACCTATTCTGCCGTCCGGATAACACATCTACCGACCGGTTTGGTTGTCTCCTGCCAGGATGAGAAGTCTCAAATTAAGAACCGGGCCAAGGCGCTCCGCGTTTTGCGTTCCCGGCTTTACGAGATGAAGCGGGAAGAACAGCAGAAGAGTATCGCTCAGGATCGTAAAGCCCAGGTGGGAACCGGAGATCGGAGCGAGAAGATCCGGACCTACAATTTCCCCCAAAACCGCATGACTGACCATCGCATCGGGCTGACACTCCATCAATTGGATTCCATAATGGACGGGAATATTGGTGCTGTCATTGACGCTCTGGTCACTCATTTCCAGGCCGAGAGACTCAAGGATGAATTGTCGGTGGAGCCTGTTTCCAGGGTCAATCCCACCCAATAGCCGGGCAGTTGCCGCAGGGAATTCACTCCATGAAAATCCATGAAGTCCTGGCCCGCGCGACATCTCTTCTAGAAGAGGTTGCCTGCCCTAACCCAACGCTGGACGCTGAATACCTGTTACGATATAGCCTGGCAGTCACCCGCAGTTTCTTGGCCGCCCACTCGCTTGATGACCTGGGACCCTCCAGGGAGGATTCTTTTTTTGCCTTGATTCGGAAACGTTCCGAGGGAATCCCCGTCCAGTATATCGTGGGCAAACAGGAATTCCGTGGGTTGGAATTCGAAGTGAACCGTTCCGTTCTAATTCCTCGACCTGAAACCGAACTGCTTGTCGAAGAGGTCTTGAGATCACTGTCTGAACTGACAACGACACTGGTCGATGTAGGGACCGGTTCCGGATGCATCGCGATTGCAGTGGCAGCGGAAAGACCCGCAGCGAAGGTAATTGCCATTGACGTGTCTGAACCCGCTTTGAAATTGGCTCGCCGCAATGCCCGGACTCATGGTGTCGCGGGGCGTATCCGGTTTCTGAAGGGGGATTTGCTCGAACCGCTCATGGAATGCTCGATGGACGAGAAGGTCGACTGTGTATGCTCCAACCCACCTTATGTGGCTGAACGTGATCTCCCATCCCTGCAAAGGGAAGTCCGAGATTGGGAGCCTCGGATCGCCCTTGCTGCGGGAGAGAATGGACTCCAGGTGATCGAACGGCTTGTTCCTCAGGCTTTGATGGTACTCAAGCCCGGCGGTGTTCTGGCAATGGAGATCGGGTACAGCCAGCAAGAACAGGTTGCCAGACTGTTCAAAGACGGATGGCAAGCCGTCCGGATTCGTGAGGACTTCAGCGGCATACCGAGAATTGTGGTTGCGGAAAAATCGTCCATGTTCGCGTCCGAAAATTGCCACCGTTAATGAGATCGAAGTAGGTACCGGAGATGATTATCGGAAACCAACCTCTACTGCTGTCCGGTTAAGGATTCTCTCGAGAGCACGGACGGGCAGTAGCATCCGTTGCGAGGGGGCAACAAAGTGTCGAATTGCATCTTTTGCGGGATCGTTAAGAAAGAAATTCCAGCCAGAATCCTCTATGAGGATGACATCTGCTTGGCTTTTGAAGATATCAACCCGAAGGCGCCCACACACACCCTTATCATCACCAAGACGCATATCGAATCTGTTGACACTCTCCAGGATTCGGACGCACTCGCGCTGGGCCACTTATTTCTGGTAGCGAGGGACCTGGCACGACAGAAAGGGGTCCACCAGACAGGGTACCGCACCATCATTAACACTGGGCCCCAAGCCGGCCAGTCAGTGTTTCATATCCACCTGCACTTGATGGGAGGACGACGGATGGGTTGGCCTCCTGGTTAGAGCGTTGGACAAGCAAGGCCGGCCCCGGGAGATGGCCTTCCCCCTTTTAAACTGCCAACACCGGGCCGGAACAGGGTTTTGGAACTACCACCTATCTCGAGCCAGTAATATAACCCTCTAGCTGTTCGATGGTAAATTTCTGGTCAGAGATGATGGCTTTGACCACGTCTCCAATAGAAATCATGCCGACTACTCGTTCCCCTTCGACTACAGGTAAGTGCCGGTGGTGCTTTTCGGTCATGAGTGTCATGCATTCACGGACTGTCTGAGACAGTGAAACGCAATCGACCTTCTCAGTCATGATCTCTTGGACTGTCAATTCTTTTGAGGTTTTGCCCTTCAGAATGACCTTCCTAGCATAGTCCCGCTCCGAGAAGATGCCTGCCAACTGGTTCCCCTCCATCACTAACACGGCACCAACGTTTTTTTCCGCCATCAACTTGAGGGCATCAAACACCGAGGTGCCCTGGGTCACTGACCAGACCTCCCGGCCCTTTGTGTGTAGAAGCTGGTTGACTGTTATCATGGTATGCTCCCTGATTAGGGTGTGAATTACCCCTCCCCTGGGAAAATGCTGCGAGTGAGAATATGTAGACCCCAAGTGCAAAACAACTAGACACTCCAATTGGACCCGACATTACGTAGAGATGTAAGGATGTATCGAGCATCTTAGATCCTTTGAACACCAAAAGGCAACCCAAATTGTGACGGCTCCAGGTCCGAGGTAAAAGGGTCTCTCAATCCCAGCCGGTCCGTGCCTTGGAGGGAACCCATCCCCAGCACAGAAACCAAGAAACTCACGTGATTATTGGAACATAATCGGCATATTGTCACACTTGACAAAATGCGGGTTCAGTTGCCTAATAATCCTCACAAGAGAAGCAGGATCACTGGCAAGTGAAGAACAGGAGGTGCCGTGTGTCTCCCCCAGGCCCTCTGGTTGCCGAGTCCAAGCCGGTTGTTTCCGAAGATCGGTCGCATTTCCCTTACATCAGCGTTGCACAGGACGATCCCTTTTTAGGCGCCCTCGCGACACTGTGGAACAGTACACCGCCGCCATGCCTGCGCAGTTTGCCAGAGGCGCCTCACCGAAATGCCCACGAGATCAAATAGGAGAGTTAGAAATGAACCTAAGGGCTAAATCACCCCATTCTTCAGGAATCAGATTCCTCTCAGGCCTCATTGCTTTCTCATTTTTGTTACTCGTTGTTTCTTCTGCCAATGCGCAATGGTTTATGGGTACGGCCGAATATTTTCCGGTGGGCAGCTACCCGTATTCAGTCATCACTGCCGACTTCAATGGGGACGGTAGGCTAGACCTGGCAGTAGCCAATTCGGGTGCAGACCCCGCTTCAGAGGTGAGTGCCCCCGGTTCCGTTTCAATCCTGCTGGGCAACGGCGATAGTACTTTTGCCCCAAAAGTCGATTATCCGACGGGCTCGAACTCCGCATCATTAACTGCGGCGGATTTCAATGGTGACGGGAGACTGGATCTGGCTGTCGCTAACTTCTATTCAAGCTCAATTTCGATTTTATTAGGGAAAGGTGATGGAACGTTTCTACCAAAGAACGACATCGCTACCCACCAGACCCCAGCCTTCATCGCCACGGAAGATTTCAACCGGGACGGGAAGCCGGATCTGGCCGTCACCAACTTCATGGATAATGCTTTCACCATCCTATTGGGTAAGGGCGATGGTACCTTCCAAGATGGAATCCAGTATCATGCAGGTGTGAAGCCGGTGGGTATTGCCGTAGCGGATTTCAATGGGGATGGAATCCTGGATGTGGCCACTTCAAGCATGGGGGATGATACACAAGGGATCAAGCCTGAGATCCACCTGGAGTTCGGTAAAGGGGACGGCAGCTTCGATACACAAAATCAGAAAAGAATTGAAGTCAGTCTGGACCCAATGTGGCTAATTGCGGCTGACTTCAACGGAGATGGCAGAATGGATCTGGCCGTCTCAACCGCGGACAGGATATCGGTCCTATTGAGGCGAGGGGACGGAACATTCCTGCCCAACAGGGATTATTTTCTCAGCTCTTCAACAAAGCCCATTGCTGGCCTGGCTGCAGAAGATTTGAACGGCGATGGGAATCTTGACCTGGCCGCAGCCACCGCGGATCCTCCTTCCATTTCCTTTCTGCCAGGCGACGGTCGTGGAGGGTTTACCGTTCGAAAAACCGCTGTCGCGTTGTTGGGTAAGCCCAATGGTGTGGCAACCGGTGATTTCAACGGTGATGGGCGAATGGACGTCGTCCTGACGAATGCAGCCTTGAACAATGTCACGATTATTCGAAATGACACCAGTAATTTCATCGGTTTAGTACCGATTGTCCTGTCGGTAGCAGGTGCCAATAACTCTTTCTATACATCGGAGATGACGCTCACTAATCGTGGAACCATCCCGTCCTCGGTCCAATTCATCTATACACCAGCATTTGGAGGAGGAACTGGGGATCGAATGTCGGGAATCAAGTCCTCATGCCGGCAGGAAGACAAATCATTCTCCCCGACGTGATCTCCTTTCTCAAGGAACTCGGAGTTCCCATCCCGGATTCAGGCAATCGCGGCGGGGCGTTATGGGTGGGCTTTGCGACCCTCTCTTCACCGGAGGCGGGTATCATTACAGTGCGGACGACCACGGTCACCCGGGATCCTATAGGACGTGCGGGCCTTGCTTACTCTGATGTGCACACCGACACCTCAGCACTATGGGAGACATCTTACATTTGCGGGTTGCGACAAGATGAGAAAGACCGGTCCAATGTTGCTGTCTTGAACGCTGGATCCGCCAGCGATGGGAACGTGACATTGCTTCTGTCTCTGTATTCCGGAGATCCGGCCCAACCTAGCAAACCTCTCCAGTATTTAACGACTCTGGGTCCCGGGGAGTTCAAACAGTTTGATCAGATACTCGTGTCCAATGGAGCTTCCATCCGCCAGGGGTTCGTCAAGGTGGAACGACACAGCGGAACGGCCCCCTACTTTGCTTACGGGGTCATCAATGATCAATCCAATTCCGACGGTTCATTTATCCTTCCAAGCCCATCGTCAGCGCAATTTGCTATTCACCGCTTGACTTTGCCCGTCATGGTCGAAACCAGCGATTTTTCGAGCGAATTGGTGCTATCGAATTTGGCCACAGTCGAACGATCTGTACGGTTGGATTATGTGGCTGATGCCATCACGTCTGCCAATCATACCGCCAGTCTTCACATCCGGGTTAGACCGAATGAACAAATCATCATCCCAAAGTTTGTTCAATACCTGAGGGACAACTGGGTTGAAGGCGTTGGGCCTGCCGGCCCCGCCTTCGCAGGCGCCGTTTTTGTGACAGTTGAGCCCGATGAGATTGGAGATGCCTCAGGCTTGTTTGTTAATGGACGGACCTCAACACCGGGAGGGGGAGGGCGATTTGGTCTGTTCTATCCCGCGGTACCCGAAGGCCAGACCGCTCAGAAAACAGCCTGGCTCTATGGCCTCCAGCAAAATGGAGAAAACCGGACGAATCTGGCGTTGATCAATACCGGAGAAACGGATAATAGCACTGATGTATTTAAGATCGAATTGTTCGACGGAGCCACGGGGTCGGTCGTCAAGACGATCGAACCTGTCGAGGCGGAAGCCCGTAGATGGCTTCAACTCAACACGATTTTGGCGCAGACTCCCGGGACGACTCAGGGGTATGCCAGGATTTCGCGGGTCAGCGGCAACAATCCATTCATTGCCTATGCTGTAATCAACGACGGAGCAGCGCCTGGACAGCGCAGTGGTGACGGGGCCTTCATCGCCATGGAGCGGGGAGAATAGTCGTTGTCTGCACTACTGCACCAGGAGCCTTCTAACAGTTGACACAATGTTAATTCCTGATTATGGTTTTACATTGAGATCTATTCTCGGATTTCATAGTAATAACAATCTTTCTTGAGGCTGGTAACACGGTGCGAGGGGGACCGGTTGCCAGCTTAGGGACTTGGGAATCTCGACAGAGGAGAAAGCGAGAAGAATACTGAGTCTCTTCACTAACACCCCAACGGAGGCACTGATGGATAGGCTAAAGATCATGGGCATTCTCGTTGTCTTGTTTGCTGCTCTTTTTGAATTGAACTTGGAGGCCAAGAGCCCCGACGGAAAGGGTTCTGAAGAGATCAATTTCTACTCAGCTGTAAAGCAACCGGCCCCGAATATTAACGGCTTTCTCAAGGAAGTCTTGACCCGTTTGGAGCAGAGGCCGAGGGACTCTCAATCGAAGGCAGCGAGAGACTCGAGTGCCCTTTCGCTTGACACAACGCCATATTCCTATGGGTACATCATACCCTACGTGAGCAATCAAAATAACAAGCGAACCAATCTTGGTCTAAACAACATTACTAGGGCTTCGGTTACCAAGGGTACCAACCCAACCGCTCAGGTACTAATCGGGCTGATCAATCAGCACGGGGCACCCGTAGGGTCACAAACCTATCCGCTTCGAGCCAACGAAATGCTGCAGATCAATAGCGTCATTACCGCATTGGGTGGGGGACAGATGACCGGATACTTGACTATCTACTCCGACGTGCCGATCACTGCCTGGGCTTCAGTCATCCTCAATTCCACCAATGACCCCAGTATAGAGATGGCCATCATGCCGCAAGATGATAAACCGAAGTCCGCGCTTAAAGGCTTGGGTCCCCGAATGCTCATTCCATCCTCCGTCAGCTCCGGCACTTTCCAATCCTCCTTGATAGTCTTGAATTACAGC
>JBGOTQ010000076.1:0-23213 GCA_041476565.1 Terriglobia bacterium
ACTTGGAATCGGTGATCAATGGCTTCATGAAGGAATGTGAGAAGACTCTCTCAGAATTCTCCATTCGTATCACTCAGATGAGCTTTGTTCCAATCCCGCCACCTTCGATGCAGACATCCATCCCAATGGCATCTCAGGAAGTGAAGAATTTAGCTCTCAACACGGGTCCCTCGTCGCGCAAGGGGACACTCAAGATGATGTCAAGGCCAGAACCGGCAGGTTCTCGTGTTGCTTCCAGGGATATGCGGGAAACTGTTCTGCGCCTGGCCAGGCAAGGCGCAATAGCCCGGGACATTGCAACCAGGTTAGGCCTCCCCTTGGGGGAAATTGAATTGGTTTTGAACTTACGAGCGGCTACCACTCATCCGAAGAAGGTCAAGACTGCCTCTTTGTCTTGCTAACCTATTCTAGCCGACAGCCCAGGTACCTATGAATTGTCAAAATGTGAATTGTCAGAATCGGCTCAACTGGTTCAGGGAACGAATCAGTAAGAGGCCCGGTTACTTCATGGAGTCCCATTGGTACTGTAGTGACCCTTGCTTGGAAACCGGGATTCTCCAGCGGTTGGAAAAGTCGAGCCGGCCCAAAGACAAGACTCCTGTCTTCACTCATCGGGTCCGTATTGGACTTCTGCTGTTGGAGAGTGGGGCCATTACCAAAGAGCAGCTCGACTTGGCCGTGGCAGATCAGCAACGGGATTCATCCCAACATCATAAAGAGAGGGACGAGCGGTTGGGACACTACCTGCAGAGCATGGGGTTCATCAAGGAGCGGGATATCACCATGGCACTGAGTCGGCAGTTCTCGCTCCCGATCATCAATTTGGCAAATCAGCGGTTGAATCCCAGGACTCTGAAGATGGTGCCGCCTCTCGTGATGCAACGGTTAAAATTCCTGCCATTGGAATACGATGCGACTGGGAACTCCTTGTCCCTTGTGACCTACGATCCCAGCCTCATACCGGCCATGATCAACCTGCGGGGTATCTTGAATTGTGACTTGTCAATTTTCCTGGGAGACGAGACTGTGGTTCGGCAGTTGATTCAAGAAGCCATCACCTCAGCACACGAAACGGAAAACGACCTGGAACCTTCTGCAGATCTCTCGACTGAAGATTTGTCGGAACTCGCCACCCTCATTGTGGAGCGTGCGAGGAGTCTCCAGGTCAGATCTCTGAGTGTGGGTTATTTCAATCAGCTAGTCTGGACCCGTTTTTCCTACGGGAGTGAGTATGTCGATTCGGTTTGTGAATATGTGTTAGCGCAGCACAACCAGCCGGTTGAGTCGCCTGCATGAAACAGCCCTGCGGAAAATATTGCCCACCCCGGTGTGGGCCTGGTCAAAAGTTCCCGCTCGGGTTGGGATGGTCGGCCGGTTTTCTCAGGGCTCCCGAGTTCATGCCAGAACATATGATCAGCAACTTGAGGCCAATGAACAGACCATGGCTTTAATTCCGGGGATATCGACGATCAGGTTACTGTGGCAACGAATCTGCTGATCCATTGAAGGCATCCTTTCACGAGGGGTTGAACTATGGATAGTGGCTTGTATTCTTCTTACTCCGGAGTCAGGGCCCTGGCTGACATGCTGGAAGTACTTTCCAACAATCTGGCCAATGTCAGGACGTCCGGATTCAAAGGAGATGAGTCTTTCTTTAGCGTTTACAACCGGACATTGAGTGAAAGCACTGTGGCTCCCTTGGATAAGGCCATCAATGATTCCTCGGTGGTTGAAGGGAGCGTGGTTGATTTTCGACCAGGGCCCATGATCATGACTGGTCGGGAGCTCGATGTGGCCCTGGAGGGATCAGGATTCTTCGTAATCAACACCCCCGGGGGGGTGGGTTACACGCGGAATGGGAACTTTCAACTGAGCGCTAAAGGTCAACTGGTCACTTCTGAGGGGCTTGCCGTCATGGGAAGCAAAGGCCCAATCACCCTGCCCGCTGGCAAAGTCAGCATCTCCCAGGCAGGTGAGGTCGAGGTTAATGGCGCCCGAATTGACAAACTTAAGGTCGTGGATTTTCCGGATAAACGAGCGCTTGAGAAAGTAGGGGACTCGCTGTTTAAGGATAGAAGCACAACCAGCAAGGAACAGGAAGTAACAGGCCTCATCGTGAGGGGAGGCAGTCTCGAACAATCGAACGTGAACCCCATCCGGCAGATGACGATGATGATCAGCATTACACGGCAGTTCGAGTCTCTACAAAAGGCCATCCAGATGATAATGAACACGATGAATGACAAATCGATCAATCAGGTTGGCCGGCCCCTGTAGTAAGGTAACGCCGGTTGTGGGAAGCATTTACCATCCCCCAATCCGTGTTGGGAAGATGCGCTTCAATTCGGCGCGTCGGAATAATAAGACTTAACAATCGAAGGAGTAAAACTATGATCCGCGCCTTATATTCAGCCGCCAGCGGTTTGGAGGCCCAGCAGTTGACCATCGACGTCATCGCCAACAATCTGGCCAACGTGAACACAGCAGGATACAAACAGAGCCGTAGTGAGTTCCAGGACTTGCTTTACCAAAATGTCAGAGCTTCCGGAGCGGCTTCCTCTACTTCTACGGATTTGCCTGTGGGACTCCAAGTCGGATTGGGCTCCCGGCCGGTAGCTACCAGCCGGTTGTTTACCCAGGGCGATTTTCGGCAAACCGGCAACCCTCTTGACCTGGTAATCGAAGGAAACGGCTTCTTCCAAGTTCGTTTGCCCAATGGGGAGGTTGCCTACACACGAGCGGGTTCCTTTCACCTGAATAGGGAAGGCAGCGTCGTCACTGCCGACGGCAATCCCATTGATCCTCAAATTACAATTCCCAATGATGCCCTGACTATCACGGTGGGAACTGATGGAACGGTCTCTGTCACTCAGCCCGGGCAATCTCAGGCACAGCAAGTTGGCACAATCCAACTGGCCATATTTCAGAATCCAGCGGGTTTGAACGCTGTAGGTAAGAACCTGTTCATGACAACCACTTCCTCAGGCGAACCGATTACGGGTCCGGCGGGGGAAAACGGGATCGGTACCATAAACCAAGGGTTCATTGAACAATCGAATGTGAGCGTTGTGGAAGAGATGGTTAATATGATTGTTGGCCAGCGCGCTTATGAGATTAACTCCAAAGTGGTTCGGACCGCGGACGAAATGCTGCAAACCATGAATAACGTCATCCGGTAAAAGATCTCCGAGGTGCCAAGGGACGATTTATGCCGAATTGCTTTCATTCTCAAGTGCTTCGATCTCTGCTACTGGCTCAGGCATTGGCGGGTGTGATGCTCCATTCAGAAGTGGGATTTGGCGGAGGTCCAAGCCAGCCCAAAGTCCTGGGTCGAGCTGATGTCATGGTCAAAGGGAGAGTGATCTATCTTGGTGACCTGTTGCACACTGAGTCGATAAAGCCGGAGATCAAGGATCAACTTAATTCTACAACTGTGAGCCCAGCACCGCAGGCAGGCAGAAGCAAAACCCTAACCGGTGTTGAGGTAATGCAAAAATTGGAGAGTCTTGGCGTCACGACCCATGATTACAGCATTCAGATGCCGGAAGAAATCAAAGTCTCTCGTTCTTCCAGAACCTTGAAGATAGGTGATCTTGAGAATGCTGTCGCCCGGGAATTCTTGCCGAAGTTACCCTGGAGGGAGGTTCGTCTCGAGAACCTGGAGGTTCTTGAAGCCCTTCTGATTCCGGAAGGAGAGAATCAGCTCTCCTTTGAGTATTCTCCCCACACAGATCTAGCTCGGCCGTTTTACCTGACTGTCACCATTTCAGTCGATGGGGAATTGATCAAGAAGCTCTTCCTGCGGACCATCCTGAGTATTGAAGAGATTGTTGCCATTGCAGCCCGTGAGCTTTCCCCTGGCCAGTCGATTGAGCCAGACGAAATTCGTTGGGAGAAGCGACGCCTGAGTTCCACCCTTCATCTCCCCATTCACGAGACGGGATTCTTGGAGGGAAAGAAACCACGAACGACAATTCCGGCAGGGCAGATTCTTACTGAAGATCTACTAATAAAGGTCCCACTGATCAAGCGGGGCGACACGATTACTTTAATCTTTCAGGACGATCGAATCCGCGTGAAAACTCAGGCCAAGTCCCTGGCTTCAGGGATGCGCGGCGACCAAATCCAGGTTATGAACCTTGATTCCAAGAAGGTCCTGAGGGCCGAGATCCTGGACAAGAACACGGCACGAGTCAGCTTCTAAGCTAAAGCTCTTTGTCTATCCCTGGGATACCAATTCGAGAGGACCATGAAGAAAATCATCTGTCTGCCATTAATGTTGATGATAGCCTGCGTTGTTGTTCCTGGACTTGCCAAAAACAAACCCAATCCTGTGGCGTTGAGTCTTGATGAATACATTCGTCAGGCGAAGGCTAACCAGCCGCCCTTCCAATCCTCGGAGGGGTCACTTTACACCGTGGCTGGCCCGAACGCGGATCTCTACAGTGACTTTAAGGCCCGGAGAGTAAACGACCTTGTTACCATCCGGATCGAAGAGACCACCACCGCAGAGAATACCGCTGACTCCCAGACGAATCGCAAGAGCTCGACAGCTATGGGAGTCCCGAACTTCTTCGGCGTCGAGGGCCACAATCCTACCGTCCCGTTTGACAAACTCATTACCGCCAATTCCGATATGTCCTTTAAGGGAGATGGAACCACCAAACGTACAGGTGTAGTCTCAGCCATTCTTTCAGCGCGAGTAAGGGATGTTCTTCCTAATGGTAACCTGGTAATTGAAGGTATCAAGGAGATCAAGGTTAACAGTGAACGGCAACTCATTACTTTGTTCGGTGTGGTCCGCCCAAAGGACATTGGGCCAGACAATGTGGTTTCCTCAACAGTTATTGCCAATATGCTGGTTCAGGTCGAAGGAAAAGGGATCCTCTCCGATAGTCTTAAACCAGGCTGGCTCTACCGAGCCTTGACTAAGATTTGGCCTTTCTGAGAAATGAGAAGGTAATATGGGGCACAACGTGATAACCGATACGAAGCAGGTCGCAGGCACTCAAGACTCGCGTCAAGGTTTCGATCTTCTTCTTCAACCCTGTAGATATTTCGCGCTTGGGCATCCTTCCCGGGTTTTGGCCTTTCTTGTTTTATTTTGCTGCCAGCTCTCCTCCAATCCAGTATTCGCCAACAGTCGTGTCAAGGATGTTGCACGGATTCAGGGGGTCCGTGACAACCAACTTGTAGGCTATGGCCTCGTCGTGGGGCTTAACAAGACGGGAGACCGGCGGCAAACCATCTTCTCTACACAAACGCTGTTAAATATGTTGGAACGGATGGGTGTTACTGTTGCTAGCAAAGACATCCGAGTTGAGAATATTGCAGCGGTTATGGTGACTGGGGAGTTGTCTCCCTTCACCCGGGCAGGCGGCCGCATTGATTGCACCGTCTCCTCTATCGGCGATGCGCGCAGCCTGCAAGGAGGTATGTTGGTTCAGACACCCATGAAGGCTGCAAACGGCTTGGTTTACGCTGTAGCCCAAGGTCCGGTGACTATTGGTGGGTTCACCGCGGGGAATGCTTTCAGCAGTGTTCAGGTGAATCATCCCACTGTCGGCAGGATTCCTAACGGAGCCATTGTAGAAAGAGAGGTCCCTATGGACCTTCTCCAAAGAGACTTCTTGGATTTGGTGCTGGATGAGAACGATTTCACCACGATCTCCCGGCTTGAGGCAGCAATCAATCAAAAGCTCGGCGCAGGCTTGGCGAAATCCTTGGACGGTCGGACAGTGCGTGTTCAGGTGCCCCAGGAGTACAAAGGCAAGCTGATTGACTTGATTGCCCAGATCGAAAACGTCCAGGTACAAACTGACCGTAAAGCCAAGGTGGTTCTGAATGAACGCACCGGAACTGTCGTGATTGGAAAGGACGTTCGAATCTCTGCTGTGGCCATAACCCAGGGTAATCTGTCGATTGAGATCGGGACTGACTTCAACGTCTCCCAGCCAGCTCCATTTAGCAAACAGGGTGAAACGGTCGTCGTCCCCGAGCAGACGGTGAAAGCGGAAGAGAAAAAGAACAACCTTGTGATGCTCCATGACGGTGCCACCGTTGAAGACCTGGTGAAGGCCTTGAACTCGCTGGGAGTTACTCCAAAAGACATGGTTGCAATCTTCCAGGCTATTAAAGCCTCGGGAGCGCTGGAAGCTGAACTTGAAATTATCTAGGTGTTAGGTGAGGGGAGTTAGGTGAGGGGTAGTAGTAAATAGGTGTCAGGGACTTCTTAGCAATCAGTTGTCTAAGTCTAAATGCGACTGCCCTCGACTACACTACCTGGTTCCAGTCGTCTAAATCCTTACCGATTTCTCCGGCACGTGATACCTGACACATGACATCGGCAGACTCTTATGGGCATTGATGGGTTATCAAAACCGGCAGTCCCGCTATTAGATACCACCCTCTCTAACGGACTGGATCGCCTCCGTAATTACTCTGCCCATTCATCAAACCTCCCAGCCGAAAAACGTGACGAGGAGCTGAAAAAGGCGAGTCAGGAGTTTGAAGCACTATTCATCAGCTATCTACTAAAAGTCATGAGAACCACGGTACCGCAATCCGATGGAGAAGAGGCTAGCACCCTGGGGAAAGAAACCTATCTGGAGATGTTTGACCAGGAAATTGGGCTCCATGTCGCCAGGAGTCAGAGCCTCGGAATCGGAGAAATGCTTTACCGGAAGCTCTCAACAAAGGACGGAAACAAGCCTGCCGGAACCGAAAACCAACGTTCCTTGAACCTGAAACAACACCTCCATGTTAACCCACAGTCGACTAACGTCTCGGGGGTGAGTGATTCTCAAGTTCGGCAGCCATCACAGCCTTCGCCAGGAGATGAGTCAACGGAGTCACAACAGCCCCTTCTTGAATTGACGTCCCCTGTCGACGGAGTCAGGAGTTCTTCGTTCGGGATTCGTCCTGATCCTTTCACTCATCAGTACCAGTTCCATCAGGGTGTAGATGTAGCGGCCCCTTCAGGATCTCAAATTCATGCTGCCCACGCCGGAACGGTCATCTTTTCCGGGTTTCTAAGCGGTTATGGGAAAACAATGATCATTGAACACGAGAATGGCTACCGCACCCTCTATGCACATGCGGCCAAGAACCTTGTGGCCGTGGGAGAGAAGGTCGCATCGCAGCAAGTGATTGGTGTTGTGGGGAATACAGGTCGGTCCACAGGTTCTCATCTGCATTTTGAGTTAGAGAAGAATGGAGAGAAGCTAGACCCGGTCGGTTATCTGGCCCCCTCAAAGGAATCGACAGGGGCTAAGTCCATTTGAATTAAGTCTAAGGCAATTTCCATCGGCGGACGATACGTCTATTGGGGAACCAGAAAAGGGGGAACCATGCCAGTCGATGGGATTCAGGGCAAATCCAATCTTATCCTCCTGCCGACCGGAGTTAACTCCGCCGTCGAACCCTTGGTGAAGCCAATCAAGGACGCTTCAAACAGGTCTACCGATGCCGTCAGCATATCGGATAGGAGCCAGGAATTCCTTAGGGTTAGGAAGATGGTCGACTCTCAGCCGGATTTCCGTTTGGCCAAGGTGAATTCACTGACTAAAGCCATTGACCAAGGCCATTATAACAAGAAGGGCGAAATGATTGCCGACGCCCTGATCAGAAGGAACCTGATTGACCTGAGAGTTTAAGGAGGCACCCACATTCCGGAGATTGAGGTCGCCGGAGTCCCCAGGCTCATCGTCAGCTTGTGAGAGACAGGGGGGAGACATGACCGAAGATATCCACAAAGTTGACCGCCCGGTGTTCGACCACATAAGGATTCGGCCGAACCAGGAGAACCCAGGCAGTCCGCAAAAACGGCGCGGGCAATCCAACATGAATCAACCTCTCAATGGATTGCCGGAAGAACAAACCACCGAGAGTGCAACACCAGAGCCCAATGACTCTGGAAAGCGCCTTCTGGACATTCAGGTGTAGGCTACGATGACCCAGCGAGATTCCTTAGTTCAATTGTACGAAGAAAAGCTTGCGAGTTTCCGAGCGTGTCTTCAATTGATGAAAGAGAAGACACGCCCTTTGATGGCCAATGACCTCCCTGGTCTGGAGGAGTCTCTAGATCGAGAGAATCTTCTGCTGCGTGAACTGGCTGAACTGGACTCTTCCATCATCGAACTCCTTAAAAACGTCGATGTTGCTGTCGGCCTTAACCCGAACGCTGCCCTGGAAGTTGATGCGAGGACCCTGGACCCTCAGTGCAGTGCCCAGTTACTGGTTGTTCGGAATTTGTTGGAGGAGGTCTGCAAGGAAATCCGGCGAGTTACTCACAAGAACGGTCAACTGATTGCGGGCGGCCTACAGTTTACGTCCGTCATGTTGGATGTTCTTTGTCCGGCTAAGACTTACAGCTCTTCAGGTGGGGGATCGCAGATACCAGCAACAGCTATCGTCTCGGTGAATTGTTGAGGCCACGGGACTCAATTCCAGAAGGTAGCATCCTCCTTGGCTCGGATTTGGGATATTAGTGATCGAGCCAAGAGACAGGATGCAACGAGGCAAGATATGGGGACCTTATTTGGCAGCTTGGAAGTTGGAAGGAATTCACTCCTTGCCCAACAGCTTGGCCTGGATGTAACAGGTAATAATATTGCCAACGTCAATACCCCGGGGTATAGCCGTCAAAGTGTTGAAATGGAGACCTCTCCCCCCATTATCACATCGATCGGGGAAATCGGCACAGGTGTGGACGTCAGGACCGTAAGCTCGGTCAGAGATCGGTTTATCGAACTCCGGGTGACCCAGGGGACACAGGATCAAAGCCGGGAACAGGCCCTCTCGGACGTCCTCCAAGAAGTACAGAGCGTGTTTAACGCGAATGACGCGAGTCTGCAGCAAAACATCAGCCAATTCTACAACAGCTTCAGCACGCTGGCCACGGACCCCCAGTCTGTCTCCTTTCGAAATAGCGTGATTACTCAAGCCACGAACCTGGCTTCTTCATTCCAGAGTTCTGCGCAGCAACTTGTGGATATCCGCCAGAACCTTAACCAACAGGTATCGAGTGTTGTGGATCAAGTCAACAGCCTGGCGTCCAGTATTAGTTCTTTGAATCTCAGCATCGTTTCTGCTGAAGCAGGCGGCGCCTCTGCCAACGGTTTGCGCGATCAACGGGGTGAATTGATTAACAAGCTGTCAAAGCTTGTGGACGTGAGCTACTACGAGGCACAAGATGGGACTGTGTCGATATCAGCTGCAGGAGGGCAAAGCTTGGTGACGGCCGGTTTCGTCCAACCGCTTCGTGCTGTCAGCACCCCTCCGGATGGAATGGTCCATGTGATGTCCGGCTTGACCGACATCACCAACCGGGTCGAGAGCGGGAAACTGGCCGGGCTAGTGGAAGCGCGTGATCAATTAATTCCAGCCTATCAGACTGATCTGGACAATCTGGCCACTGACATCATCACCTCTGTGAACACCCAGCACCACCTGGGCATTGATCTCTATGGCAATACGGGGCAAGACTTTTTCAACCCAGCGGCGGGAGGCACTTCGGCCGCGCTGACCTTCTCGCTCAACCCGGCCATAGCCGCGGATGGTCAGAAGATCGCTGCCAGCCAAACCGACCCCTTGCCAACAAGTCCTGCACCCACACCCAATCCAGGACACTCCGGAGCACCAGGCGACAATTCGAACGCTCTGGCTTTGGCCAACCTGGCAAGCCAGAAACTCGCGTCTGGAGGGAGCCTCACTTACTCGCAGGCCTATGCTGCACTCCAGTTCAAGGTTGGAACTGACACGCAAGGCGCTCTACAGAGTGTAGACACCCAAACGGCCTTGCTAAATCAGGTGAAAAACCTCAGGGACTCTGTATCGGGAGTCTCCCTGGATGAAGAGGCCATCAACCTGATTCGTTTCCAGAAAGCTTACCAGGCTTCAGCGCGATTCATCAGCGTCATTGACCAGGTTACCAGTGACATGATTAGCATATTGGGAACAACGGCGTAGGTGGCCTTTGAGATTGTTGGGCTAGTGGACTGTCTGTGTACATAAGCAAGGATGGAACATGGAGGAGGAGCCATGACGCGCATAACGCCGACAATGCAAGACAGGAATTTTCTGGAGAACATCACTCGGGCCAAGAGCCGGATGGATCAGGCTCAACAGGAGATATCCTCGGGGAAAAAGGTAAATAACTTGTCAGACGACCCATTTGCTGCAATGCGCAGCTCCGAAATCCAAGCCAGTACTAGCGTGAATGACCAATTCCTTTCCGCAAACGACCAGGTGAAGAGCCGCATGGACATCACTGATACCGCGCTGCAGTCCATGATCAGCAACTTAGATAACGCCAAGGTGTTGGCTGCACAGGCTCTTTCCGGAACGACCACTTCGGAAACCCGCTCTGCGCTGGCCGAGGGAGCGGACGGAACCATCAAGCAGGCCCTCTCGGATGTGAATATGCAGTTCAACGGATCCTACCTTTTTGCTGGAACCAAGACAAACGCGGCTCCTTTTGTGGAATCTCCTGCGGGGAGTGGGAACATTACTTACAATGGGAACGACGAGGCGATCTACGCCCGACTTGACTCATCGACGGTCTTGCAGACTAATGTTACAGGTCAGGATCTGGCCCAGGCGGCTCCCTCCATGTTCACTACCCTGGCAGACCTGAAAACGGCCATCCAGAACAACGACACGGATACTATTGCCGCAAGGCTTAAGGATCTGGAATCCATCTCGGAACGACTGAACACTCTGGACGCGTTCGTGGGCAATACCACGAACCTGGTAGATCAGATCCACAGCCGGTTAAGCGACCAGAATCTGGCCCTAAAAGCTGAGGATTCTCGTTTGACTGATGCCAATATGGTAGAATCAATCAGCAATTTTAATTTGGCCCAGCAGGGGGTGACCGCGGCACTCAGTGCAAAGGCGAAGGTACAACAGATTTCTCTGTTTGACTTCTTGGGTTAGAGGTTCTCTTGCAGTTCCAAACCAAATCTTTCGGGATATTGGAATACGACGAAAAGGCCGTCATCCACATTCAAGAAGGCATGTTGGGCTTCGCGAAGCTGAAGGACTATGTCCTGATCGAGAGTCCTGACACTGATCCCTTCAAAATCCTCCAATCCTTGGAGGATCCCTATGTCGCCTTCCCCATGGTAGACCCCCATTTGCTGGACTCCAGCTACCAGTGCGAGATCACTCCTGAAGACATGGAAAGCCTCGGATTGGAAGAACTGTCTGACGTGTTGCCGCTTGCAGTTACCGTGATTCCGGAAGATCCCACACAGTCAACCGTGAATCTAAAGGCTCCCCTCCTGATTAACCAGCATAAGATGATCGGAAAGCAAATCGTTCTGACGGAATCCTGCTACGGAACCATGCAGCCACTGATGTTCTCGCCCGATAGCTCCCTCGAAGAAGCAGAGAGGGAATGATGGAAGGCTTGATATGATCGACCTGCCAAGAATGGCGTTCAGGATCTCACCGCCATGCTAGTGGTGACACGCAAGAAAGATGAAAAGCTGATGATTGGAAATGAGATTGAAGTTCAAGTTCTCAAGATCGGCAAAGACAGTGTCCGCATTGGCATCAAAGCCCCCCGGGAAATTTCTGTGCACCGTTATGAGGTCTATGAGCAGATCCTGGCCGCAAACCTGGCGGCTTCGAGATCAACACTCCCACAAAAGGAAGCCCTTGCCGATTTGCGGAAGGGCCTCAAACCCAAATCTAACAAGTGAATCCCCGACGATCCCATGCACGGCGTTGAACTGATCCCGCTTTCATCGGTCAACAGCTATTCAATAAGGGATATACTCCGGGAAGAGCAAGCTGCCTGGATCAGCGATCTCAAATGGGACTACAGAGAGCCACAGCAAATTGTCTCCGAAATGATGGATCGCGCCGAACTTCCCGGCCATGTCGCCCTGATCGAGGGCCAGCCGGCAGGCTATAGTTACTACCTGTGTCGGCAGGACCAGGGACTGCTTGGCAACTGCTTTGTGACGGCCAGACTTTGCGGCCAGGGTCTTGAAGAGCGATTGCTTCGAGCCAACATTGAGTCTATTCGGCGAAATCCAAGGATCTCCCGTATCGAGGCCCAGTTGGTCGACCTTCGCAATTCCCGACCAGGCCGGTTCCTCGAACGATTGGGCTTCAGAAGCTTTGAGAGGTGCTTCCTGCTGCGGGGGGTCGAGCCTTGCGGATTAATGCCTCTTTCGGATGAACTGTCGTTGGAAAAATGGAATGACGCGGCACTCGAGCCGGCTGCCAAATTGACTGCCCTTGCTTACCAAGGCACCTCGGACTGGGAAATGGCCAGCCATTACCGATCCCCTTCGGATTGCCTGGACTTCCTCTGCGGCGTGGTCTTTCGACCAGGTTGCGGACTTCTTCTGAGGGAGGCCTCCTTTTGCGTTTGGGCCCATGGCAGAGGAAGCCTAGCAGGTTTTATCCTGACCTCAGTCGTGTCGACAAAGAACGGACATGTTCCTCAAGTTGCTGTGGCGCCTGATTACCAGGGCCAAGGTCTGGGTACTGTCTTGCTGGGTCGAGCAATCCAAGCACTCTTTGAGATGGGATACCTGAGTGTTTCCCTTTCCGTCACCAGCGCGAACCAGAGAGCCCTGAGCCTCTATCGGAAGCTGGGGTTCCAGCCCTTGTTTCTTTTTGATGCTTTTGCCTGGGACAATGTTCGGGCTTGAATTGATTTCGCAGGCATGCACTGCCTTGCGCTTCCCTTAATCCGCGCGTTGGGTGCCCAACTCAAATTTCAACCTTGAATTTAAGGTCAGAGGCCAAGGCCTTAATCCGATCCAGCGAACTTCGATAAGCTTGGACCAACGACTTGGTAATGCCAAGGTCCAAGCCCAAATACCCATCGTAGCGCATGGTCTTCAGGATTCTGAAAAATTCGCGCCAATCGATGATTCCGTCCCCGATTGGAAGATGCTCTGTGTTGACCGGGTTGTTGTCGGCAATGTGGATATTCGCAAACTGCCCTTTCAATTTCATCAGTGCCAGCGGCACGTTTTCCCTTTGGGTGCAGAAATGCGCAGTATCAAAGTTGGCCTTGAAATTGGGGCGCCCGACTTGCTCGATAAGACGTAGCAGGGAATCCACTGAGCAGATGACTTCACCCACCCTTGGTTCCATAATCACGGTTTTCCCGTGTTGCGCGGCAATATCAGTGCAGGACTGGCAGGATTTCACTAACCTATCCCATACCTGATCCCATTCGAATCTAGGCGGAATGTGGATGCGGCTGTGGTTGACAAAGGTGTATCCAGCACTGCTGGCGAGTTGGTAAGGTTTTCCTCCGAGGTAACGGACAGGAGGGGCGTAACTCGCCAAATGAAGCGTCTCAGCTCCCAGGAAATCCCCCAACTCGGCAGCGAGCTTGAAGCGGTCCAGGGCCTGGTCAAACCGGGCCTGACTTGCGCTAACCAGGTCCGGATCGACAACACAAAAATTATGCACGCGAAGATCAGAATCGTTTAAGGCGTTCAACAGTTGAACCCGATTCCTGTGGACTGATTGCAGGTGTCTTTGTCCAAGCCCCTCCATCTCCAGGTAATGGAAACCCAATTTGTGGATCTCCGAAAGAGCCTTCAAATCGTCCCTGAAATCAGGAGGATAACCATAGCGAAAAATGGTATACAAGTAGGTAATGCTAATCTTCATGTTGAGTAACTCCTTCGGCCGAGCGGAATCTAATGACACGATGACAGCGCTTTTTGGAGCAATAGTCAACCTTCATCCTCTCCAGATTCGGCAAGCCCCTCTTTAGTTACCTTAAAAATTATTTGTCCTCTGCAAAAAAAAAGACTTGTGCGTCCGTTGAGTGTTGTTGCCTGCCCTGGATGATCCTCTTTTCTCTTTCCTCACATTTGTCCCCCGACACCCCCAAAAGACTTGACATTCATCCGATGTAAACTAATAATGATTATCGTTAATCGCTACGCGAGGATAAATACCATGACGGGTTTGTCTCCGTTGGATCACCGCAGCCCTTCAACTCTCGGCAGGATCGACCGCCGCTCCTTGAAGGGGGCCGCCATAGAACAGATCCGGACGGCAATTCTCAGAGGAGAACTAAAGCCGGGAGAGCGGGTAACGGAACTGGGCCTGGCCAAAACCCTTGGAGTGGGACAGGCGACCATCCGCGAAGCTTTGATTGAACTGGAACATCAAGGGTTCATCCAGAGAGGTAGCCCCAGAAAGACCTTTGTGACGGCCTTGTCGGAAAAGGACATCAACGAAATGTATCTGGTTCGTATCCGTCTGGAATTATTCGTGGTCGAACTGTTAGTAAACAATAAGGGAAAGAATCTGGCCGGTTGTGAGGCAGCGTTTCAAAAGTTGGAGCAAGCTGCTAAGCGCGGGAAGATATCGGAGTTTGTCCAGGCTGACCTGGATTTTCATCGTGCCCTGTGGCACAGCACGGGAAATGGCAGCCTGGTCGGTCTCATGGAACGACTGGTCCCGAGACTCTTTGCCTTTGTCATTATCCAGAGGGTAGATCCTTCACGTCAAGCGATGCTTGAGGCCGCTGGACAACACAGACGACTGTTGCAGTTAATTCAGGAGGGCAGGGAGAAAGAGGCCAAGGTAGCCATGGAGGAATCTATGCAGCAGGCCTGGGCGGACGATCTGCAGATCTCCGGTCGAGCTCGACATCGATCTAAGTGATCCTACTAATACTCTAGACTTGAACGCCTCAGATTTGGGGTACGTTCTTCTCTCCCAAAGGCTACCGGGGTTCCTGCCGCTCCGCCGCTTCGTTAAGTATTACCAGGTCGACCCGTCGGTTCATGGCACGACCCTCCGAACTGGCATTGCTTGCTACGGGTCGATATTCTCCGTAACCTGCGGCAGAGAGTCGCACCGGGGGGAAAGGGTACTTGCTCAAAAGGTAGGAGATGATGTAAGTGGCCCGAGCAGTGGAAAGTTCCCAGTTGGAGGGGAACCTAGGAGTGTGGATCGGTGTGTTGTCCGTATGACCTTCAATGCGAATCTGATTCGGAAGAGCCAGCGCGGCTTCAGCGATTGCATCCAGAACGATCAAGGAAGAACCCTTTAGTTCTGCTTCTCCCGGATCAAAAAAACCGGCCTCGGTCAGGCTGATAACTAGTCCGCGCTGATCCTGGACAAATCGGACTTTGTCCACAAATCGTTCCTTAATCAGCTTGGCCTGAATCGTATCGCGGACCCGTTTCAAGGTATCGCCAGTTGCGACCAAAGGTTGAATCGTTTCTACCAGCTTTTGCTGTTGAATCCCGTTCGTCCCCCCATCTGAAAGACTCAGTTTTGAGCTCCCGGCGTCAAACAGCTGTGTATCGAAGGCCACCCGCATCGATTGAACCAGTCGGCCAAGTTTTTTGGCATCCACTTGAGACATGGCGTACATAGTGACGAAGAACGCGAAGAGCAAGGTGATGAAGTCGGCATAAGAGACCAGCCAGCGCTCATGATTCTCATGCTCTTCAGGTTTTTTCTTTCGTGCCATAAGCTAGAGGATGGGGAATAGGATTTAGGGGATAAGATGTACGTCAATTCCGTTACTTAATTAAATGGGTATAGGACCATCGAAGAATCCTTAAGGAGTGGGATAGGCAGTCGAGTCTCGATTATATTCTCCTTTAGGTCCTTGCCCTAGCGTCCAGATGTTAACTCTAACACCCAAGACCCACTACTTCACGTTTGATTCACGCCGCCATTTTTTCTTTTTCGGCAGCTCCTTTGCCAGCGGCTGCTTTCTTCTCAGACTCATGGAGGTACCCTTTCAGCTTCTCTTCAATGATCCGGGGGTTCACTCCTTCAAGCATGCCGATGACCCCTTCCAGCATCATTTCCTTGGCAGTCATCGAGATTTTGTGCTTCATTTTAAGTTTCGATCCAATCGGCAAGAAAATCAGGTTGGCACTACCAACCCCATAGACCGTGGCCACGAAAGCAACTGCGATTCCTTCGCCTAGCTTGCTAGGATCATTCAAGTTCTGCATGACGTGGATTAAACCTAGGACAGCTCCGATAATCCCGATGGTCGGTGAAAAGCCCCCAGCCGTCTCAAAAACCTTGGCTTCTCTCTCTCCGGTTTCGTCCTGCTGGGTCAGTTCAATCTCCATGGTCTCTCGCAGGACCTTCGGGTCAGTCCCATCGACTGCCAGGGACATCGCTTTTTTCAAAAACGGGTCAGAAGCTGTAGGGATCATGCTCTCCAGTGAGATCAAGCCGTCCTTGCGGGCTTTATTGGCGTACCCGATGATTTCCGAAATCACGCTGGCATTTTTTGTTTTCGGTTCAAGAAAAGCTTTGCCAAAAGCTTTTCCTGCCCCCAGGATCACCCTCAACGGGAAAGACAGGACCGTAGCCCCGATGGTTCCTCCGAGAACAATGATGGCAGCAGTGGGTTGGGAAATGGCACTGAGATGCAGGCCTTCCAGCAAGGCTCCTCCAACCACTGCCGTGAGGCCCAGAAGGAGACCTACAATCGATGTAATATCCACTCTATTACCCTCAGCTTCTTAGGCTGTTTCCCGATCCATTTTCATGGGTACCAGGCCGCTATAAAGCCGCCTCCGGAAATGAACGATGCGTTCTACGATTTCCTCGGGGTTTTCCTTTACGACAAAGGAAGCGCCATCCGTCAATGCCACCACAGTGTCCGTCGTCATCTCGATGTGCTCGATCAGGTCGGAATTCACCAGAATCTCGCTATTGTTAAGACGGGTTAACTTGATCATGGGCTTAGCTAAAGACTAACAGGCTGCTTGGCTGACACAGCTCCTGCAACTGTATTATCGGTAAGGTCTTGATCAACATTAACACTTTCAGGTGGAACTGGGACTGAAGTCGTGTCAGATCCAGCCATTCTCGATCGTTCTGTATCGCAGCAATCATGTAGAATGCATGTCATGTGTGTGAACGTTCTTGATTCTGGAAAGGATTTCCACTGACTCTGGAAGCAAACCCAGCTCCTTCTCGACAATTCTCGAGGCGAGGTCGATCCGTCCCTCGGCAATGTATCGGTTGACTCTGCTTATAGTCGCAGGGAGATTGGATAAAGAGGATTTGGCTGATTCGAGCGATACGTCCATGATCCCAAACCGTCCATTTTGATCAATCTCCTGAAGTCGACGCAGGACTTGAGCAATCACTGGTTTAGTACTGAAGTGATCCAGGACAAAAGAACGGGCAACCTTTCCCCTGGTCTGGCCCTCATTCGGATTCTGTTGGACGTGCCTCATAAGAAAGCGTAGATGGAGGTCGGAGGGGTTTGCCCAGACATGTCCCTCATAGTGACGAAGCTCTGGTTCTAGATCTTTCGCCACCGTCAAATCGTAATCAAGCAGGTAGGCGTTGTCTTTATTCATGAACTCTGTGTTGCCACTCCAATTGGTAGCAATGACGGGCATGCCCATCATCATGGCCTCGTGCTGGGGCCGCCCCCATCCCTCGCCGCGGCTCGGTGCAACAAGACAATCTACTGACTTATAGAGCTTGGGCAAGTCACGAGTGGGTATTTGTTTAGCCAACACCTCAACTTGTGGGAGTCGTTTGTTGCCAAGACCAAGCTTCGAAACGTGCTCACGGATCTTCTGCCATACGAACTCAGCGGGATTCTGGCCTGGTTGATTAATCAAATAAGTCCTCAGGTAGAGGCAAACATCATCGTCGGCGTGGAATTCATGGAAATAAGCTGATAGCAGAACATCCCAGCCCTTTCGCGTAGTCAATTCGAAGATCGAGAGGAAATTGAACTTTTTGCGATTAGGGAGCCATAATGGTTGATGACGATCCGGGTCAAATTCGGACTCGTCGACGAGTTCCGGGATTACCTTAAGTTTACCCATGGCCACGCCACTTCGGGCAAAAGTCTCCAGATTGAACCGGCTCGGCACCCAGATTTCGTCCATCTCATTGCAGGGTAAAACCCAGGAACTAGGAATGCGATCAGTCTCGAACATCGTGCGACCAATATTTATTGAGGCCTGAGGGAGCCGCATTAGACTGATCCCCGGAACGTGTTGAATGGCCACTCTGCCTATAATATTGGCCTGAGGCTGCAGCTTCGACTGAAGGACCTCTTTAGTATTTTCCGGCAATCCGTCAACGAATACGGAGGACTGAACTGTCCCAACGTTGAAAAGCTCCAAGTCAACTAGATCTCTGATGGCCACAGCAAATGAGAGCGCTTCACTGCAATAACCGCTAGGGTTCAACAGAGGCGCGCACCATACCACAGAGGGGCGTCGTTTTCCATTGTTGCCCCCATCGTCTTCCATTGTTCCGGCGAGAGGAGCAGGTAACTGGCAATTGGGAATCCAACGGGAGGCCGACGCTGCTAGCTTGGAATAAAACACATCCGCCCCAGGGTAAAGACTGAACTCTTTCCGGAAGATCCCTTGGGCCATTGCCGTCTTGCCCGCTTTGAGATATCGGTACATTCTCTCGCATAGCTTGGCCAATTCGGGATTCGCATATATTGCATGTAGGATAGGAACACGTGAACTTGAACAGCTTGGGTCACACGGTGGAAGTCCCAGAGTCGGGAACTGAGAGCCCCATTTAGCAAAGAATATTCTGGCGGACTCAATATTTAGCGAATCTACAATCTCTCTACTGAAGCTGGACTTGCTCTCGTAATGGATGACAACGCTCCGCGGTTCATAGAAGATTCGCAGCCCCCGTTGTCGGACTTTGAGACAGAGATCGATGTCTTCGAAATACATCCGGTACTCGGTGGGGAATCCGCCCACTTCCTGGAACAACGCATTGGGAATAAAGAGGCAGGCTCCCGTAACGGCTTGAACTTCCTCTGCGCTATTGGCCGCAACGTCATCCTCAGTGGTGCGCAGGTGGCGATGATGTGGCCATATGGGGAACTCCGGATTGACGGTCCTGCAGAATTCAATCCCACAGTGTTGGATCGACCGATCTGGGTAGAGCAACTTGCTTCCAACGATTCCGATGCTGGTGTCCTGCGCCAATCGCTGGATTGGCGCTTCAAGCCAATTTGGCAATGGCTCCGTGTCGTTATTGAGAAAAACGAGGATCTTTCCAGTCGCTGCTTCAGCCCCCAGATTGCACGCTTTGGCAAAGCCTTGATTCTGAGGGAAAGACAAGACTCGTAGATTCGGATATTTCAGTGACAGGTCTTCTAGCTTCTCCGCACTTCCATCCGTCGACGCATCATCCACAACAATGACCTCGTATTTCGCGCCACAAGGGGTGCTGGCGAAGAGTGAATTCAGGCAATTTCTGGTGAATTCCCACTGGTTGTGGATCGGGATGATGATTGAAGATTCGATTGGCCGATCGACGGAATCGTCAATTTGCACCACTCGAGACCGGTGCTCCTGGTGGCTTGCCGTTTCATCTGGACAGTGAGCGGATCCTTTCGCATTTGAATGCGGCGACAAACCCGAAAGTTTCTCGTCTGAGGAAGGAGGCACGGCTTCTGGTGACGAAGTGCCTCCAGGGCGACTCTTAAGCTTTGTAAGCAGGGCGCTAGCTTCTGAATCTCCTGGATTAATCTTGAGTTCAAGCTGGACCGCTTGTTCTGCCTCCTGGAAGCGATTTAGTTGTAAAAGGCAGACCGCGCGATCCAGGTTCAAGCCCATTCGGTTTGGTTCGTGCTTTGCAGTTGCGTCGAAAGAGGCCAAAGCTCCTGTCCAATTCCCCTTCTGCATTTGCCTCAGCCCCTGAGAGCATCTTTTCTCCGCGAAGGTTAGAGAGGGCCCACGACGTTCCAATTTCTTTCCGATTCGCAATAGGGACCGCCCGTTTTGCTGGATCAATCGGCCTTCACCTTTGCATTGGAGATGAGTGCTAGCCCAGGCCATGATTTTCCGCTGAATCAGGGAAGGGAATTCTCCCGACACGGGGAGGAAGATGTAGGCTTCGTCTTGGTCAAACACCTGAACATTATCTTCAGCGAGCCCCAGGAAGACCCCTCTGGGAACGTAGAGAGATCGGGTTCCTTGTTTATAGGCAACCCAATTGCGATGAAGAGGTCCGCCGCGAGCTTGCATCTCCCGGCGCCGGTTGTCCTTCCAAATTCGATAGTCGCGATGTAGCTTCAGTTCCTCAGGATCATCAGCTATCAACGTCAAGGGGTCAATCTTACTGGCTCTTCCCCCGGGCAGGTGGATTCCAACCGATTCGTCTTCCATATAAGCATTGAGTAGTCCCGCCAAATTGAGCCGAATTCTGTGATCGGAATCCTCTTCGCCATAGAGTCCGTAATCCTCGCACCAGTATCCCAGTAGCTGTTCGGTCCTCTTGGGGATGAAATAGCAGGCTCCGCCCAGATTCCCTTCCTTCTTGATGCGGATCCGACACCCGTTGATCTCAGAAAGAGGGTAACTGGCTTGTTCGAAGTTGTAACCTACAGCACCGAGTTGAGGAATTTTCTCAACAGCTTCCACCATAGGTTCAAGCCAGTTGGCTTTCTGAATGACAATGTCGTTGTCGAGATTCAAATAGTAGTGGGCAGCCGGTTCTAGCTGCCACGCAATGTTGCGTGCCTTTGTAACTCCCATGTTCTCTGACATGAGGAAGAGATTCTTAATTATCCCCTTCTCTTTCAACTCCCGAAGATATACCCGCGTTCCATCGGTGCTATTGTTATCAACCACAGTCAGAACGTACGGGAATTGCGTATTCTTTATCAGGGCCTCAATGGATTGGCAGGTGAACTCAATGCGGTTGAAGGTCACCATGCCAATGTTAACATAGCTCCTGGGGGTAACAGATGCAGGCTCCGGGGTCGGGAGTTTCTCTGGCTTTCTGGAATTAACTACAATTGACTTTCCTTCATGTAATTTCTTTGATGACGACAAATCCAAGAAAAAGAGAGGGCGTAGTGTTCCCTCGCTGTTGCCCAAGAAGTGGTAAGTCAGACCGAAACTTTCGAAAAGCCAATCATAGTATTCGAGGGTGTCGATTCTTGGGTGCGCATGTCCCTCGAAGAAGATTCCCTTGTGAGTCTTGTCGATTATGAATTGAAATAGCCTGTCGCGCTGATTCAATTCCTTGGTTCGATAGACGGAAAAGAAAAAAGAATAATCCACCTGGTTTGGCATGGTGGCATTAATGGTCTGGTCGAATTTTGGGTGGTTGAAGTCAACATTCAGATACCGTACGTTCTGCAGTCCGCTTAGATTAGCGATTTCAACTGCTAGTTTGTAAGTGTCTTGCATCCCCTCAATACCCACCACCTGTTTGGCACCCGCCAAGGCTGCCTTGAGGGCGGATTGTCCCAAGTTGGAGCCAAAGTCCAACACCACTTGGTCGCGGAGTAGCGACAGATCCATCAAGTCGAAACGTTGCAGGGTCCTCTGGCCTTGCACTCCCACTAACGGGATGACCTGATAGTTAGGAAACCACCCAAGCGCTTTGATCTGATCCCGCAATCGGTCGACAACGGCTGGTCGAAGCATGGCAGAGTACTCATCCTCGGAAACCAACACGCATACAACCACACTGCTCTGTCCGGTCAGAGCAGTAGCGGTCAATCGCCGAGCTCCATCCATCATGAATAGGGCATGCGGGTCAGTATTGGCGCCTAATCGGTTCAGAACGGCCCCTGTTACATATAGAGCCGGTCCAAGGTTCTCCCCTCTCTTCAGGCGAGTCGCATAGGCTTTGATGTCGGCGATCCGCTGGGACCCTTCTGTTCGGGCAAATTCTGGGTCAATGTCCTCTACCGAATTAGGCGGCACTTGGTCAAAGGTATTGCTTGTGGCTCTGTTCCGAAGTTCGCACTTCACCTGCACAATAATAGTACGCAACCAGATGCCCTCGTCTCGTTGCCATGCCTTTCCCATCTTGTTTCGGAGAATGTGTTCCAAAATGGATTCTGCCGCGGGCAAGCCCATGCCGAAATCGCGGATAGAGTAGGATTTGAGAGCCAGGTAAGGCGAGATTGTCGGACTCTGCAAAGCGACTGGCTGAATTTGAATGTACTTTTCCATGTTTCCGGCTGGTGGCTGGTAATAACTGCGGATGGCTTCCTGGTCGAACAATCGCCAGAAGTCATTCCCAGTTGGAACACTGGTATCTTCGCCTGCAGAAGTACTGGCGCCTGGCTTGAATTGAGAGAGTCGTACACTCTTCGAGTCTCCGGCCATATAGGAGCTATGGAGGCATGAATCAGGTACAACATTCTCCTTCGCCAAATGCGGCCCGGATTTTCTTTTTTTCCGCAAAGCATGGAACAGCCTGCGAGCGTCAAGATTGCTGGGAGTGAACTCCAACTCGCGACGCACCGCTTCTTCCGATTCTCCTATTTGTCCCAACTGATCCAGGCAGATTGCTTTGGCATAGTGGGCTCCCGGAAACAACTTTTCTATCTGAAGCAGTTTGTCAAAAATCGCCAGCGCCTCTGCCCAATGACCCTGCTTCATGTGGAGGTTTCCTTCTTCGTACAACACCGAAGCGCTTGGTTGGAGGTCTTTCGGCGGGGAAGTTGCCAGTGCAGTCTCATTCTCGAGGTCAGTGAGTAGCTTCAATGCATCGGGATATCTCGGCTGGATGACAAGCTCAGTACGGAGGGCCAGCTTGGCGTCTTCCGCTCTTCCGAGTTGTTTCAGGCAACAGGCCTTTTGGAAGTGCAGACCTTGCTTGCGAGGTTCCAGTTCGATTTGTCGCTCAAAGCAGTCTAAGCCCTCGGCCCAACAACCTCTTTCGCAATGCTGCATCCCTCTAAGGAAATCGTTATTGATGGTGGCGCTCGCCTCTGGGCTATGCTGAGATTGCTTGTGGCCATCCGTTTCCTTCGCCATCGACCTTAGATCTGTCAAAAGCTTGCAAGATTGTTCAAGTGGATGGTGCTGGTAGCTTTTTTGGGCATACTCCAGTGCACCGGTGATGTCCTTCCAGCGCAGCAGATGATGGGCTGTAATCAAATAGGCCAACGCCTTTGCCTGTTCTAGGGGCAAGTGTTTCCAATCGATGTTTGGGTAGAGCTCCTGCAAACTGTGACGCTGCATCATCAGATGGACGACGCGTGCTTCAAATCGATGAGTCTCTGGCTTCTCTGGTGAGGGAGAAGAAAGCTGGGAACTGTGCCAGCGATATTTAGCGACGACAGTCCCGACATGCTTGAAGCTGGCTTTCCCCGCTAGCCGTGACCACCATTCGTAATCATGGGCGCGGGTAAATGTTTCGTCGTAGAGCCCAAATCGCTCATAGCAGGACTTGCGAACCATTGCTCCGGGATTGTGCACACAATTGCCACC
>JBGOTQ010000077.1:0-23107 GCA_041476565.1 Terriglobia bacterium
ATATCACCCGCATCCAAGCCTAAATAGCGGGCCTTCAACACACGACGCATGATTTTTCCACTCTTGTTCTTGGGGATCTCGCTCACTACCACCAAATCCTGCGGCGTTGCAGTGGTAGAGACTTTATTGGAAATGTGCAACCGGATTCTTAGTTCCAATTCTTTGGTCCATTGAATTCCCGGGCGCACTACCACAAAGGCCACGACTTTTTCGAAGAGGAGTTCGTCAGGCGCCCCTATTGCGGCAGATTCCGCAATCTCAGGCAATTCAAGCAAGGCGCTCTCCACTTCAAAAGGACTCACCAGATGTCCAGCCGTGTTGATGACGTCATCACTCCGCCCCACGAACCAGAAGTATCCCTCCGCGTCGCGGCGCGCCAGATCACCGCTCCAATACCAACCATGGCGAAATTTTCTGGCGTAGTCCTCTTCCCTGTTGAGATAGGCTACAAACATCGAATTCCAACCCGGTTTGAGACAAAGGTGACCTTCTTTCCCCTCCGCCAGAATCCCGCCCTCTTCGTCCAGAATCTCCGCCTGGATCCCCTTCACGGGCTTTCCCATCGATCCCGCACGCACCGGCAATTCCGGGCGGTTGGCAATCATGATGGCCCCCGTCTCCGTTTGGAACCAGGTGTCATGAATGTCTTTTCGAAGCACTCTCTGACCCCAGAAGAAAGCTTCCGGATTCAATGGTTCTCCCACACTGAAAATGTGGCGAAGTTTGGAAAGGTCATATTGCGCCAGAAGTTGTTCCTCCTCGCGCATGAGCATTCGCAGGGCGGTGGGAGCGGTGTACCAGATCGTCACATGCTCCTTTTCCAGAATCTCAAACCATTTCTGGGCATCATATCCACCCCCGTAATGGATTTGCGTGACGCCAAGGCTCCAGGGGCTGATGATGCCGTAGGAGGTTCCCGTTACCCAGCCAGGGTCGGCCGTACACCAGAAAATATCGTCCGGGACCAATTGCAGAACTTCTCGACCTGTTTGTTGTTGGGAGGGCAGGCTCCCATGGCAATGCAAAACCCCCTTTGGTTTGCCAGTGGAACCGGAAGTGTAATGCAACAAAGAGGGGGTTCCCGGGGATGTCAGGGGGATTTGGAAGTCATCGCTGACCTCAGACATCAGGAGTTTGTAGCTCAGGATATTGTCGGCTAGATGCTGGTCCGTATCTACCAGGATTACCTGCCGTAAGGATGGAAGTCGATTCCAAATGTGCTGCAGACGGGTTAAGCCGATTTTTCGTGTGACGACCCCCTTGGCGTTCGAATCTGCAAGACGGTCCAGCAGGGCCTCTTCCCCAAAATTCACGAAGAGGGGTCCCATCGTCAGCCTTTGTTTCAAACCTCCCAGCAGGACGAAATACTGTGTGGGAATCTTCGGCAGGTAAGTAAAAAGAACGTCGCCGCGGGAGTAGTTCAGAGCCTGTAGGACATTCGCAAATTTTGAGGATTCACGATCCAGATCCTCAAAAGTATAGTCTTCCCGCTCACCGTGTGGTCCGAGCCAGGTCATTGCCCGTTTTTGAGATTTCCCCAACCGGCACTGGTACCCGGTGCATACATAGCCAAGGTTAGGGTTTGATATTTCAGTTCCCCCGCTTTGTCTCAGGGGAGTGGTCGATATGGAGTTATTTAGATCCATTGACTTTCTAATCATCTCCACTTCGGGGATTAATTAGCCCCATCCTTAAGGGTCAATTTGCGGTCGAGGTCAGCTTGAGCCTAAAACCCATACTCTACCGGCAGGAATTTGTCCGCCTTCGGGCCTCTCAAAGCTTCCTCCATAGCCTGGCCCTCGTTATCAGGCAGGGAAGCAACCTGTTCCTCAAGTTTTCCCAACCAGCGCGCCTCCCGGCTTGGAAGTAATAAGGCCCCATCCTGGGAAGCGTGTTTGATTTCTTCCAAAGCTGCAACTACTGCCCGCACAGTACGGCGGTAGCAATTATCTTCCTCCATGATCTGCCTGGAGAGCCGCAGGACCACATCTGGTCTCAACACCCAGGCTTGAGGGTCAAGTGAGGCATCGGAAGCCACCAGCCAGTCCCGGAGTCTTCGGGCATCAGCCGCAGAAGCGGCTGATGCTGTGTTCATCAATCGGCAGTCGTAAACCAGTTGTTCCAGGGACACAGTCGGAGCATTCGTACTCAACAAGCGAACATTCTGCACTGACTCGTTCGACCAGCAATCACAAACTGCCTGGGCGATGTTGCCGATTGCACTCAAATGCGCACAAGCCGCACTGCGGCCTTCCATCGAGATTGGGACACCGGCAATCGCTTTCATGTAGGGGCCTTCGTAGGCGCAGTCTTTGCTGGGTCCGACCGCACCCATTTCATAGGCTACCAAGCTGCGTGGCACGGCCGCCACACGAACCACTGCGGCAAAAACCTTGGGGAGCATTTTCCGATCGGCCAGCACCATGGCAGTGTTGGCAAAACCACAGGCTGTGTCTCCGGAAGGAATAATCCCGGATTCCCGACAAACATCCACAATTTCCTTCCAAAGGAATTCCATGTCCCTTGCAGCCAGGACGCCCAAGCCGAAAACCAGAGTGCGCAGATCCACTTCCATCAGGGCCTCGTCACAAACTTCCTTGCCGCCTGTGGACTCGATGGCCAATAAATCGGCCCCCGCCTCTCCCGCCCGACGAAATAGCTCCTGCATGCCCTCCCAGTAAGGTCCACGCCGCATGAGGGGAGGTCTTTGGTGGTCCCTGGTATCATTGGGAGTCAATCGCAAAGCGTTGCCAAGCCCGTGTTTTTTGTAGTAATCACTTAGAATGTCGGCTAGGAGTCGGGTAATCTCCGCACCCCAAGCCGGTCGCACCGTCATCAAAGGCAGGGTCTCAAACTCCACCAACAGCGCTTTAACACCCAGATCGACTGCTCTTCGACACACTCCCTCCATCATTTCAGTATATTCCCGGCGTATTTCCGGCCAGGTCGCTTCGTTGATTTCCATCGTTGGAAGTGTGAAGTTGATTTCGGGAATGACCTCGCCGGTACCGATCGTGACACCTCGTCCGCAAATCAGGGGCTTCGGGGCTCTACCGAAAACAAAGTCGTCCAACGAAGCCACTGCCAATTTGCAGGTGGGTGACGGCGGTTCAAGAAAACTCATATTTGGATCCCACGAATGGTTGGAGGTGACGAAGAAAGTGAGCTTCCAGATTGGCTGCATAGGCCTCAGGGTGGGAACGCAGCAAATCCATGAATCGGTCATAAAAACGCCGACTCCCATCGGATCCGCGGGTAGTCAACACTGAGCCGAAGGTGACGTGCAGAATCTCACGGGCGTGGAATTGTTCCAGCAGACCAGGTAATTCAGAGTCAGCCAATGCCTCGGGCAAGGGGGCCCTCCCCAATTCGGCCGACACATGGTAACTGGCTCGATCCTCTTCATACCTTTGCCGAGCGAAGCGGTAGATCGAGCGAAAGAAATCCGTATCCAGCGAGGCGATGGTGTGCAATGCCTCTAAGTAACTGGTTCCGGCGGTTTTCAAATGAACCAGCCCTCCGGTCTGATTTGCGGCAATGGGATAGATGCTGAACTTATCCGAGCCTGAGTGCAGGCTGAGCTTGTAAGGACCTAACTGGCGGGCAATAGCAGCATGGACAGAAAAATCGGCTTCAAAAGCAGCGAGGTCCCCCAAGTAGTCCACTCCCTTTTCAAACCGGCCAATATAGCGGGGCGCCAAGCTAATCCATTTCACTCCCAGCCGCTTCAACTCTGTGGCGATATACACGTGTTCGGCATGAGTCGTAGGGGTCTCTGTTTCATCCACAGAAACCTCCAACTCGAAGGACCCTTCCCCTGCCTGCCTTAGCAAGTGACGGTACATAAAGGCGACGTGAGCGATCGCCTTTCCGTACTTGACGGCAGCGCGAAGCAGGGTGATTTCATTGAAATCGACGCTGTGGGGACCTGCTCCAAATGAATGTTTCAGGTAACGGCCCGAAAGTGATTTCGGGTCATCCTCTAGCTGATCCCAGGGAAGAAGTTCGAACATTGACTGCAGTTCTAACCTGGAGGCGGTTGTCGCGTGGTTGTTGACATGTTCACCCGGATCGAGCGTAAAAAAAGTGAATCCTGCGGCCAGGCAGGCATCAATGTCGGCCGAGGTCTTGAGATGATCGGCATCAGCCCCAAACCCCTCACACCACCCTTCGGCCAGCATGCCCCAAACTGCGTCATCCATGACCTGCTGAGGCGAACGTCCGGTGCGAGCCATCTCACGGATGGACTGCTGGGCAAAAATCGGGGCTAACCCGCCTCCTGCCAACCTTATCGCCCGCACGTGCCCAGGAGTGGCGAGCCCCAGGCGATCACCCAGGCCGGCTGAGGTTCGTAATCCCAACAGCTGGGGGCGCAACCTTGGCAGGCGGTTACGCAACACAGCCAGGTTCCGCGGACCTGCGTCCCCTACCAGCAGGGTGTCCCCTGACACGTCTTGCGACTTCCCTTCCAGTTCTTGAAAGAAGCTGGATCCCGCCGGAGCTAGAACCGCCAGCCGATAGCCTGTGTTGCTGTGCTCCAGCCCTAGTTCGACATCATCGGTAGTAACCAAGGATCGCGGGAGGATATGTAGGCCGGGAACAGTCTGCAGTCTGGCCGGATTCAGGGGCCTTGTCATGACTTTGCCTCGACCTTGCCAGTCAGACTTTCACGCCTCACCGCATCCTTGTGGGCCACCTCCCTGGCAATTGAGACGCATTTCGTTCTAAATGCCGTATAAGCCGCCCGAAATTCTTCTGTTGTCTTAACCACGGGACCAAATTCCGGCCAGCCCCTTGGCGGAATTCCATCAACCGCCCAATCCTTGGCCTCCTCCAGACCCACTCGCAACAGGAGCTCCTTGAGTTCGGAGGTCAGGCTGTAACCGCGGCCGAAGTCTCGCCAAGTCGAGAGCCGGTCGAAGACACCAGCCTCATAATTGGCCGCCACAGACTCCCGGAAATCTTCCAAGCAAAAACCCGGCTGTTCTGATCGTAGCTGAACTGCGCGGGCCTGGTTCGGAAACTCCGTGTGACACATATTTCGGCCTCCTAGCGCATGGAGCGTATCTTCCGAAATCCGCTTCGAGGCCGGCAAGACATCCATGGAGTCCAGAACTTCGGTTGCCTGTTCTCCGGACAAGCTGTAAGTCTCTTGCAGGTAGCGGACCCATCGAGGCCTGTTCTTCTGACTGTAAAACACCCCATGTACCCGCCGTGCCACCAAAGTGCCCGCCTTGCGGAGGTCTTCTTCCAACTGACGAATGTCCTCCGGCTCCTGTCCTGCTGCCTTAGCAGCCGCGAAGAAGTCAGCCTGCTCTAGGCTCTTCAGATATTTGAAGGAGCAGATCGTGCGTATCCTTTCAGCCAACGCTGAATCGGCCAACTTTGCAGAGGTCGCAGCCTCGACTTGGAGCGATCGGGCCAATGCGTCAAGAAGTGCCTGCGCTCGGGAGGGGCCTATCTTCTTCGCCGCATCGAGGAATATTTTTTCCGCAGCCACTTCCCTAAGATGGCTTACAAATCGGCCACCCATGTTGGTTTCATAAGTCCGTGTGACCGGCCTTCCCATCTGAATGGCTTTGGCCTTGCCCGTAAAAGCATCTACAATCAGTTGCACTTCCTGCCCGACGGAATACACCACGGTGTTATTGGTCCCAATACCGTCCCGGTTCAGTTCACGAGTGATAGACCGGGCGGCTTGCGAGCTGGCGGCTACCTTGAAGACGATGTTAGGCCCGATGTGTCCGGCGCTGCCGCCAAGGCCCAACCATTCGTCATAACGCTTCAGATAACTAGCCGCCAATTGGTAGGCCTTTTTCGCGTCAGCAATACTCAGATCAGCGTCATCAGCAATATTAGGATTCAACTGGAAACTCACCATGAAATCCTTTAATCCGGTGTGCAAAGCAAGGGGACGAAATATGGCCAGGTTCGGCCACAATGCGATGAGGGTGGCTGCCAATGCCATGGCATCAGCATGAGCCTCCGGATGTTCGATCCAATCTTCGTGTTTGAGGACCTCTTCTTTCAACTCCTCAGTGAGGCCTGGATCCTCGTCGAATGCTCTGGCTGCCAGAACCGGGTTGGTAGAGACTTGGCAGAATCCAATATGCCGCAAGTACTCCAACCCGCGAGCATAGTCATTTCCGAATTTAGCGTAGCCCTCTCCAATCATCCTCCAATAGACCCCAGTCCGAACCTGCCCTTTGAACAGGCAGAGGAAAGAGCCGGCGGGATCGGCTGGGTCGAGATGGGCCTCGATCCTCTCAGCCAGCAATCCCGGTAGGCTGTCTGAACGATTCACTGATTTCATATCTGCCAGTACCTGGGCAACCGCCAGGCCCATGGCGTTTTTCAATGACGGGTCCAGTTGGGCAATGAACTGAATCACTCGCTTGAATGCCGACTCAACCTCCCCGGTACTGTAACCGACAATTTCTGCATCGCGACCGGCGAAGTTCATTCCGAGGCGAATCATCGTTTGGCAGATCAGCGGCGAAGCGCAATTGCTGTGAGCGATGGCTGCCAGCAAAGCTGCCGTCTTCTCCAAAAGCTTACCGGGTTCCGGGCCGATAAGAATCCGGTCCGCTGCAGCAAGAGTATGTCCCGCCTTCATGGTTGGGCTAATATCAGAGAATTGCATAACCCACATCTCCTTAGAAAAATTCCTTCAGTTAGGGCAATTGATTGGTTCAGACCCAATGAAATTAGAGTATGCCTTCAAGTGAACGCCAGGAAAACCGCCCCCGGCCAACCGTTCATACTAATGGCAAGCTTCGCTATCCTCAAGGGCAAATTGATTCTTTATCAATGATAAGGATTCAGTTCCTACGGTCCAGCGCTCCTTATTATCTTGTAGAATGGCCTTTTCAGGCTAGTCTTAAAGTCACCTTGGGTGCAATCAAAACTGAAGGGTAGAAAAAGCTCGACAAACAAGGGTGCTATGGACAGGAACCCCGGATCGGTTCAATTCACCAGGCTGGGGTCGGTGCTATGAACGCCTTCTTGAATCTAATGCCGACGTTTGATTTTCGAACTCGAGGCAACCGCGAAGCGGTTCCTCGCTGCCCGCCACTTTTGATTGCACCCAGTTTTCACTTGACAATTCCTGGAAGCAAGGCGACATTTGAATGTAAAGGGTAATGAAAAACGTTTGAGTTTACAGCATATCCGAACCTTTTTTAATTAAGACAGCACAAATAACTCAGTCTTTCTAGGTTGATCTGGAAAGGTCTCGTTCTGGGTCTTTCTCTGTGGCGAGAGAAGAGGGGCGCAGTCATTTCTGCAGTCTGTTTATTTTGAGGGGGCTTTCCTCTTTTTGGGCAGAATGGCAGCTCTCCCTCACGTAGTCTTTTTAATGGTGAGTCTTACACAAGTCAGACCTTAGAAATTCCAACAGTGAGTTTGAGTTTTGAATAAGGAGGGGAAGTGACACACTCATTCTTAAGGGTTAAGTTGGTTTTCCTTGCAATGGGATTATTGATGCTGCCCGCAGAACTTATGGCCCAGGCCGCCAATGCAGCTCAGGTCAGAGGCACCATTAAGGACTCGACAGGAGCAGTCGTTCCACGCGTCGGTGTGACCATCAAGAACGAAGCCACCAACGTGTCAGAGAAGGCGGTCGCCGATGAGATGGGCCGCTATATTTTCAATGGCTTGCCACCCGCTCCTTACACGATGAGAATCGAGCTGGCAGGTTTTAAGACGGTGGTCCGCTCCAAGATCGTTCTCCGGGTTGGTTCGCAGACCGATTTGGATTTTATACTCGAGGTAGGCGAGGTCACTCAGACGGTAGATGTTACTGCGGCGACCCCGCTCTTGAATTCGGTGAGCGCAACACTGGGGACGGAGGTGACCAACCGTTACATCGTGGACATGCCTCTTCTAGACCGTGCTCTAACTAATTTGACCTTTCTGGCTCCGGGTGTGACCGAGGTGGCAGGAGCCGGCGTTGACGCCATTCGAGGCACCAACTTTGTTTCCAATGGGCAACGAAATGCCACAGCCGAGGTCAGGCTGGATGGGGGGCTATCAACAGTCCCCGAAAGCGGCGAGGGCGGCAATACCATCGTCAATTACCAGCCCACACTGGAGATCATTCAGGAATTTAAAGTTCAGAACAACAGTTTCTCAGCAGAATATGGAAACAACGGAGGAACCGTCATTAACATCGTCACCAAATCCGGGACCAATGACTTCCATGGGAGCGGATGGTGGTTCCTCCGAAGGCCGCGTTTTGACGCCAACGACTTTTATTCTAATCGGGATGGGCAACCCAAAGGAGATTACAAGAAAGATGAATGGGGAGGATCGATCGGAGGTCCGATCAAAAAGCAAAAAGCTTTCTTCTTCTTCGACTTTCTCAAGACTCGCGAGGATGATCCAGGCACTTTCACCACGACGGTTCCGACCGCGGCAGAGAAAAGGGGAGACTTCTCAAAGACCGTCAACGATGATGGATCAGTGCAGCAGGTCTACAACCCCTTCGATGCACACCAGGACGCCAGTGGAAATTGGATCCGGGCGCCGTTTGCCGGCAACATTATCCCCGATTCAATGATTGATCCCGTCGCGCGAAATATCATGAGCTTATACCCGGACCCGACCGGTCCGGGCGATGCTGTGACAGGTCGGAACAACTATACCAAGAAGTTCATCAGCTCTTACCCGAGCTACCAGTTTGATATCAAGCTCGACTATCTAATGACGGACAAAACGAGGTTTTCCGGCCGTTACAGCCGGTCCCACTCAACGGGTGATAACCCCTACCCCTCCCTGGGTGACAATCCAACGGTGCTCGACGGGGCAACTTCCATTGGAAACAACCAGAATGTCGTCCTTGAACACAATTGGACGCCTACTCCATCTATTCTCTGGACCAATCGACTGGGAGTTGATAGAAGTTACGAGCATCAAAGTGCCACACAGTACGATCCTGCCAAGGTGGGGTTCCCACCGGATTTAAATGGCTACTTTGGGCTGACGCGCTTCCCAGATATTGGACCCGAGGAATACGCACATGTGGGCCAGTCGTGTTGTACCGATACCGTCAAGGGACAGACTCAATGGATGTATTCTTCTTCGCTCAACAAAGTTGCCGGAGGCCACAATCTGAAATTCGGGTGGGAGCAGAGGATTTTCTTTAACAATTTTTGGCAGCCGGACTACCCCACTGGGCAATTTGTATTTGGGCGTACAACCACCATGCAGGACGTGTTTAATCCGGACTACAGCCAGGGGAATGGTCTCGCGTCTTTGCTTTTGGGCTGGGGAACCGACGGGCATGTCGGCACCCAGCCACCGGCTGCTGACAAGTCCAAAGATCAAGGGATGTACGTTCAGGATGACTGGAAGATCACTCAGCGCCTTACTTTGAACATGGGTTTGCGCTATGAGTGGAGTACCCCTTTTACTGAGCGGTACAACCGGCTCGTCGTCGCCGATTATCAAGGAGATACGGGAGTCAATGTTCCAGGACTGGGTCCGTTGAAAGGGACCAGCGTCCTGGCGGGTCCTGGTCAGCGGACTTCCGACGTGGATCGCAATAATGTGGGACCCCGTTTAGGCTTTGCCTACCGGGTCAACGACAAGACGGTCGTGCGAGGTGGGGCTGGGTTGTATTATGGATTTAACGTGGCCACCAACTTCCAGTACGTCGGTACCCCGTGGTACAAGAACGTCCTGATGTACTTTTCCAAGGATGGTGGCATTACTCCTTATGCCTCCCTTTCCAATCCCTTCCCCATTGGCTTTGTTGGGCCGCCAGGCGCTAAATATGGGCAACTGAGCCAATGGGGCTTTGACAATGGCTATAACCTGAACAATGGTCTCCGGAATGCAGAAATCTACCAATGGAACATTGGAATTGAGCGGGAGTTGCCTGGAAGCATGTTGATTGAAGTGAATTACTCCGCCAGTCGCAGCACCCACCTGCCCTTCAATGGTTATGATGGCACTCGGAACCGGAATTTCATTGACCGGGCGAATCGTGAAAAATACGGCAATGATGGATTGGCTGAGTTAGTGGACAACCCTTTCCTCCCTTTCTTCCAGGGCCCCAATGCCACCTTTAATGAGCCTGATTCGCCGTACAATGATCCACAAATCCAACGCATTTATCTGCTGCGTCCCTTCCCGCAATTTGCTGGAAGCTTTGGAGGTTATCCACAGTTCATTGCCAACGCGCGCTACAACTCGCTCCAGCTTCGCTTTGAAAAGCGCTACTCCCACGGTTTGAATTTCACTGGCAACTACACGTTCTCCAGAATGACGGACGACAACTCTCTGGGCTTCAATCCCTGGGTTGGCAACCTGCAATCGACCGGGGAACTTCAGGACCTGACCAATCTCAAAGCTGAAAAGTCTACCAGCGGGGTTGACACCCCTCATCGCCTGGCCTTCGCTGTGAGCTATGAATTACCGGTAGGACGAGGGAAACCTCTGGGCAAGAACATGCATCGCGGATTGGATGCCGCTATCGGGGGATGGAAAATAAACAGCTTTGTCACTTTTCAGTCTGGGAATCCCGTTGGAACGCATATGGACTCTGGGCGCCTAGCCGACGGTAATCAGCGACCGAACGTGCAGGGAGATGTTCGAGGTGCTGACGTACTAACTGTTGTCGATGGCAACGGCAATTTTTTCAACCAATCAGCTTTCTCGGATCCAGGAGATCAGGTCCCCGGCAATGCGCCTCGTTATTTCGCTGACCTCCGGACTCAAGGGATCCGCAATCTCGACTTCTCGATCTTCAAGGCCTTCGAGTTCCGTGAGAACATGTCACTCCAATTGAGGGCCGAGTTCTTCAACTTTACTAACACTCCAAGGTTTGGCATGCCCAATACATCATTTGGAAGTACCGACTTCGGATTAATCACCAACCAGTCCAACCAATCCCGGCATGGACAGATAGGAATACGCTTTGTCTGGTAAAAGACCTTTCTCGCCAGGGGGCGTTAGCGATCTCTTGCGCTAATTCCCCCTGTTTCTTGTAGCTCAAATCGGCAAGAATGTGGCAAGCACCTTGACTCTTGCTCGTCGGATTGTTGTCCTCCGTGAGGCGGGTTTTTCCTCTGTCTCGTTCTACTGACCCATTCCCTGTTCATTGGGAAAGGAGAATACCGCCTGTGCTGAATCTGTCCTGGGTCCTGTTGGCCTTTTCGACCGTTGGACTCAGCCCTGCCGATCAAGTGACTTCCGAGGCCCGAGTTCGTGCGGAACAGGCTTTGCAGATGGCGCAGAGAGGTGACCTTCAAGGCGCTGAGACCGAAGTGCGCCGCGCTCTGGAACTGGCTCCAACTGATGCCTTCTGCCTGGCATCCTTGGGGAGTATCCTCGGAATGGAGCAGAAGCTGGAGGAATCGACTCTTTATCTGGAGAAGGCCCTCAAAGCCAACCCCTCGGACACGGGATCGCGTCGGAACCTCGCCTCTAACCAATATCAATCAGGCCAGTTGAAGCCCTCCAAAGAGAACTTAGAGCGTGTCTTAAAAGCCCGGCCAGACGATCCAACGGCCCTGCTCCTGGTCCGGCGACTGATCCTCGAAAACCACGGAAGTGGGGACCTTTACAATCTGCAGGCTTGGTGCCTCTATAAACAAGGGAGACTCAAAGAAGCAGTCACCACCATGGATGAGGCCATTAACCTTGAACCTGGACGAGCAATTCACTATCTTGACTTGGGCAAGATTCTTGTCGAGTCTCATCGCGACGCAGTAGCCTTAGTTGCCGCTCAAAAGGCTGTTGAGGTTGCCCCAGCCTCCTCAGAAGCGTACTTGCTAAAAGGGTTGGCAGAATATAACCTCAAGTTTTTTGCCGCCTCTGTTAAATCGTATCATCGGGCGGTGGAACTCAATCCCGACACCTTCGAAGCACTCTTGGGATTGGCTCTGTCCCTGGCGGCCAGTGGGTCTAAGGACGAAGCCATCGCGACCTTTGAGCAAGGTATCAAACGGTTCCCAAAAGAGGCAAAGATCTACCAGGAGTACGGACGATTCTTGCTCGATCCGGTTAACGCAGCTGATCTTGAAACTGAGTCCAAGGCAGTGGGTCTCCTGAAAAAAGCGATTGCACTGAACGGTGCCCTGCCCGAACCCCATGTCCAACTGGGTAATCTGGCCTTGGCTCAAGGTCGCGCTGAAGAGGCCGCCTCCCACCTGGAGATTGCTGCAAAACTGGAGCCAGGGAATAGCCGGATATTTTATTCCCTCTCGAGAGCATACCGGCGTCTGGGAAAAACGGAGGACGCCCTGAAGAACCTCAAGACATACGAAAAATTAAAGGCCCAGGAAGAAATATCAGCTCGAACAGCCACTGAATGAATGGGAGTGTCTATGACGATGCGACTGAGACAACTTTGCAAAACCGTCCTGTTTAGTCTGATTCTGGAAGGTCTATATGGAAACACGTTAACCGCCCAGCAGAACTGGACTCACTTCGTCAGGATCGGCGGACACTCCCTCAGCCTGGATAATGTCGATCGAATCGTTCGTAGTGCCACCGAAACTCATGTTTTTGGCATTGAGACGGACAACGATATTCCGGGACGGTACGAGAGCTTCCTGGATCCTGCCGAGAAGTTGAAGGCGATCAGGGCAGTTGCTGAAAAGGCCCATGGCACCGGCAACAAGGCGTTTGTTTATATTGCCGGGCTGGAGTGTATTACTGCCAACGCGACCAAGAGCCAACACAGTTTCTACAAAGACCATCCTGACTGGGTACAACGGAAAATTACAGGGGAACCTGCCATCTTTGGCAGTGGCTCTGCCTTCTGGATTAGGGAAGGCGATGAAGACGTATGGATCAGCCCTTACGCCATAGAATGGCGCAAGATCTATATGGGGCAGGTTCGCCAAATCGCCGAGACCGGGATCGATGGAGTCTATGTGGATATTCCCTATTGGATGACCCACTTCGACGGCTGGGAAGACACGTGGGCCAGTTTTGATGACTATACCGTAGCGGCATTCAAAAAGGAGACCGGATTGAATGCTAAGAAGGATATCAAATTAGGTGACTTCAAAGATCCCGCGTTCCGTCGATGGATTGATTTTCGGATCCATTCCCTCACGAACTTCATGAAGGAAATTGACGTCACTGTCAAGGCCGTCAATCCACAGTGCATGACAATCGCCGAGATCTATCCAGGGATCGAAGAACCGGCAGTGCGCGTCGGGACTGATGTCTATCAGTTATACGAAGTGGTCGACGTCATAGCCCATGAATATGAATACGACTCAGGCAACCACATGGCTGCCTCCAAGACCCCGCTGGATTGGTTTGGACATATGATCGGAATGTATAGCTTCAGGGCCTTCGCAGGCGGCAAGGCCTCCTGGATGCTGAATTACTCCTGGGATGGGGAAAAGAACATCGATCCCAAGGAGGCCATGAAGAATCTGTTCATGGCTCAACTTATGGCCGGCACCAATGTCTGGGATGCGAAGGGTCACGTGATGTCTGGGTCCAATGATATGGAGACTCGCAAACTCGTCTTCCAGTGGATCGCTGAGCATGAAAGAACATTTTACTTACCCCGCTATCCAATTCGTCCCTTGGGGGTCTACTTCTCACCGCAGACTCGCAATTATTTTGCCCATGAGTTCATGGAATCTTACAGGGGAATCATGTCCTTGTTGTTGCAGGCGCACTTGGAATTTCAAGTTGTCACGCCCAGGGACCTCAGCAACTTCACAGGGGAAATACTGATCTTGCCGGAGGTCAGATGCCTGGGCGAAAAGGAGTTGGTCGATTTGACATCACTGGTAAAGTTGGGCAAGACCCTTGTTGTGACCGGCCAAACAGGCAACTACGACGAGAAAGGACAAGCCAGAACCGCAAACCCGCTTCACAAGTTGTTGGGGATCGACAACCCGAACGAGAGAGCCTCTCGATCAACCCAACCGAAATACCTGTATGAGTCTAATTGTCCAGGCAGAACTTACTTTAAGGAACTCAGCAAAGAATTCGACCTCCTTGCCGTTGGGGGAAATTACCAGGGCGCTTCCTTTGACAAACTCAAATCCCAGTTCGTCGGGAACCTGAAGGAGATTTCCGGATTCAAGCCAGCCGTTGAGATCACAGCCTCACCGTTCATCGCGACCCAGATAACCCGCGTGGATGGCAAGACTCATGTGTTTTTTGCCAATTTCAGGGGGCTCAAGAGTAAAGAAGTCACCGAGCAAACCCCGGAACGAAACGTCAAGATCACCTTCCCTGCCACACCCGGCACAAGTGTGCACATCTTGCCCTTCCTGGGAAAAGTTGAGGAGGTGAAGGGGGTGTATGAAAACGGCAAGATGAGCTGTGTAATCCCCGAGATCCGAAAAGGCCTGGTGGTGTGGTGGGAATGATCAACTCAAATCGGGTATTCTCCAAGCAATCTCGCCGTGGCCGTTCGAATCCACTACAATAATGGCTCTTGAATTTTGAACTCGAGTGAGATGTTACGAGGAATCAAGACAGCGTCGGTAGTTGCTCGGGCAGCTTCTTTAGTTCTCGATCTCAGTTTCCCTACAGGGGGAGTGGCATGAAATTAAGGCTTGGGATCTTATATGTGTCGTCTGTTCTTCTCTGCCTTTTGACGGCCTGCGAAACGCCAAGATCGCCCGTGGGCAAGGTCGAGGGTAAGCATATTCGCATCGAGTTCAATCGGCTCATGCATACTCGTGTGGTAGCCCGATTTGATGGGAAAGATATCCGTGTTGGAGATTTTGCGCCCTCGGAGTTCATCACGGTTTCAGGAAACAACCTTGAAGATTTCAAATTGGATGACCAGAAACGCGAAACTGTAAATGATCAATTAGGCTCTGGACAGCGCTTCATCATTACTGGAATAGCACCCTCCTTGAGGAAGACCGTGGCTGTCACATGCTATGAGGACTTTCCGTATATGGCTCTCTTCGAGGTGCAATACACCAACACAGGCGGCACAGCCCTTTCAGTTAGCAGTTGGACTAACCATCATTACTCCATCACGTCGTCGCAAAGTGCGACTAACCCTGCATTCTGGTCTTACGAGAGCGGTTCTTACGAATCCCGGCCTGATTGGATTCTTCCCTTAAAGGTTGGTTTCAATCAGGACAATTACCTGGGGATGAATGACTCCGACTACGGTGGCGGTACGCCGATCGTCGATGTATGGAGAAAGGATGTAGGAATCGGAGTGGGACATTTGGAGTTGTCGCCCAAGCTGGTTTCACTGCCTGTCGCCATGCCAAGCCAGCAACAGGCCACAGTCGCGGTCAGCTTTAAGCGGGCTGAAATTCTGAAACCCGGCGGCACGCTGAAAACATTCCGGACCTTTGTGGCTGTCCATCAGGGGGATTATTTTCAGACCCTGTCGGAATACCGCCGTCTCATGGTCAAGCAGGGTTTTGAGTTTAGGCCATCCCCCGAAGTCGCATTCGCGCCCATCTGGTGCGCTTGGGGATTTGGAAGGAACTTTACTCCTGGTCAAGTCTATAACGCGTTGCCGATCGTCAAGAAACTCGGTTTTGGATGGGTTACGCTGGATGACGGATGGCAGACTGTCGAAGGAGATTGGTTTATCAACAAGCAGAAGTTCCCTAACGGTGATCGGGACATTAAGGCCATGGTCGATAGAATTCATGCCCAGGGCTTCAAAGCTCAGCTCTGGTGGGCGCCGTTGGCCGTCAAGCCCGGCTCTGAATTGATCACAAAACATCCGGAGCAATTGCTGTTGAATGCTGACGGTTCCAAGCAGAAGATTAGCTATTGGAATTCCTGGTACCTTTGCCCCGCAAACCCGGCCGTGGTTGAATATCACCAGGCCCTGGTCGTAAAAATCCTCAAGGAGTGGGGATTTGACGGCTTGAAACTGGACGGTCAATTTATGAATGGGGCACCACCTTGTTACAACCCTTTACACAAACACCTGTCCCCCGAAGCCGCTGTGGAAGCAATGCCCACCTTCTTCAAGGCACTTTACGATACGGCGCGCGACATCAAGCCCGACGCATTGGTGGAGTTCTGCCCCTGCGGCACAGCTTATTCCTTCTTTACCATGCCCTATATGAATATGTCAGTCGCCTCAGACCCCGGGAGTTCATGGCAAATTCGTCTAAAGGGCAAAACCCTCAAGGCCTTAATGGGCGATGGAGTTGCCTACTTTGGAGACCACGTGGACATGAGCGATGGAGGTAACGATTTTGCCTCCACCGTCGGCATCGGAGGAGTTGTGGGCACCAACTTTACCTGGCCAGTTGGCTCGGCCAAGCGGGGTAAGCTGGACTTGACCCCCGAAAAGGTGCAGTCCTGGGACAAGTGGATCAAGATCTACAAGGAAAAAATGCTTCCCCATGGCAAATACCTGGGAGCGCTCTACGACATCGGATTCGACAGGCCCGAAACCCATGCCATCCAGAAGGACGGCAAGATCTATTACGCATTCTACGCCCCCGAATGGAAGGGACAAATCGAGCTAAGAGGCTTGAGCGAAAATTCGTACCAAGTGACTGACTTCGAGAATGGGAGGGACCTCGGAGTGGCCAGAGGCCCCGTCGCACGGCTGAACGTCGAATTTCAAAAGCATCTCCTCCTCGAGGTAAGACCGGATTAGTTCTGTTTGCAGAGGTCATGGAATGACGGTTTGGGTGTCTCCATTTTTCGCCGCCTACTTTTGCCTCGAATGATACCCGGGGGGACAACCGTTGTGTGAAGTCAAAAATGAAAGGCAGGACCGGCTCGGCTGGGTGGACCCTGTACTCTACATAGTTGGATTCAACTTCGACGCGGAGGCTACTTCATGGACCGCAGAGGCTTCTTGAGGACCGGTGGACTTGTTGGATTGATGGGCAGCAGCGGGGGAAATCAAATCCTCGGCTTCGTGCCCACCCACAACTGGGATAAATACGATTTTGGTTCTGGACCTCTTGTGAAGGACCGGCTCAACCAGGGGCCTTTTCCGCAATATCCACCTGAGGAAGTGGTGCCCGGCAGTTCGATGGTGATGGCTACCACACCCTCTGACGAAATTGTGCCGGGCTTTGGCAAGGGGTTAATCACTTATATTTCCGGCGATCTTGGCGCGCCTAAAGTAGACGGAGAAACTTTGCCCCAGACTCTTGAGAAACTCGCGCAAATTCCGATGGGGCAGAAGTTTTACATCCGGCTGACATGGCGCGAAATGCAAAAGCAGCGCGGCCGGCTGGACTTCCCGGAACATTTGAAACTCACACTGGAATTGGCCCGGAAATACAGCAAGCGGGTTGCTTTTCGCATCTTCCTGAGTAACCCCGATATTCCCGAGCCGGCCCTGCCCGATTACATACTGGAAAAGGTCCCCATGGTGAAACTGATTGGAGAGTGGAAAGGGGACCCCAAACAGATCCGCCACCGGAAGACCCTTGCCGAACCTCGCTATGATGATCCTTTCTTCCAGAAGGCATTTGAGGAATTCGACGGCCTGCTGGCAGCCGAATGGAATGGCCATCCTTTGATTGAATTCATGGATACATACATGTATGGGTTCTGGGGCGAAGGACACACCTGGCCATTTTCTAACACTCCGTTCCCTGACTACCAGACGGCGGAACGGACCTGGCTGGACATGTTCGAAATTCAGTTGGGGCACTGGTCGAAGACGCCGCTCGTGACCAACACACAGCCCGATTTCAGCCACGTCGGCAATTCCGAACTGGTCGACCGCACGATCCGTACCCACAACTGGCTGCGCACGGACACCATCTTTGTGGAGAATGAGCAGATCGAAGCCCTCAGCAACCGCCCACCATGGATTGCCTCAATCTGTGAAGTGGGGATGTCTGATGGAAGGCCAGAATCTCTCCGGATTGATGAAGGGGTCCCGATGACTGATAATATCATTACTCACGTCATGGATGTGGGTGCTAATTATTGGTCACTTTGGAACTGGCACAAGATTAATCCTGCTAACATCATGCGTTACTACCAGCAATTCCCGGCCGGCATCGACAGGATCGCGCGTGCCATCGGCTATCGGATCAGGCCGTCCTTCATATGGAGCTATCAGAAAGAAGCATCTCCCGGTCTCGTGATTGGATTTGTAAATGATGGGATTGCCGGCGTCCCCGGCATCTTGCGAGTGACAGTCTCGAGTCAGGATGGAAAGGTCAATGTCGGTGGTGGCCTGGATCCCGGATATCCTCTGCCTCACAAGGTACGCCAAGCCCAGTTCGTATTGCCCAGAGGAACAGACTGGAGAGGACTGAAGCTCAAGGGAGAACTTGAAGTAAAGGGATCGCTGTATCCGGTTCAATGGGCCTGTCATCAGAAAACAAACCCGGATGGCTCATTGACTTTACGCCCGACTGTAGGTTTATGAGACTAACGTTCAAACTGGTCGCCGCCAGAACTGTCTGTTCATTTTTGGCGAACTGGGTCATTTACAGGGGGAATAGGAGAAAACTGGCTCCGCTAGGAGCCACCACCAATCACTGACTCGGTTCATTTTAGCAATCTTTTGTATTGACTGGAATTGCTCCGTGGACGATATCGGTTTCGGTATGATGGCGGTCGCGGGGTTGGCTGCCCTTCGCTTCCAACTCTGGTGGTGCCGAGACTCCCATGGAGTGTGCATGAGCGCTTGGAGAGGAGGAATCTCATGAAATTGATGTATACCCATCGGCGTACGTTTATGAAATGGGTGGCTGCAGCTCCCGTATTTGGGGCCATTGCGGCCCGTGGGCTGGCCGAGAGACTGTCTTCAGCAACCGGGAAAACCCCGAGCATCGAAGTCTATCGCAGGATCGGAGTCCGTCCATTCATTAATGCACGGGGAACCTGGACTTACCTGAGTGGTTCTCTCGAATTGCCCGAGGTCCGCGAAGCCATGGATGCCGCCTCACAGCACTTCGTGGATATATTTGAGTTGCAAAGGGCTGTGGGTAGACGGCTGGCCGCGATCTCCGGGGCTGAATCCGGGATGGCGACCTCGGGGGCAGCAGGGGCAATGGCTGCTGCCACGGCTGCTTGTATCGCTGGTGCTGACCCGGTAAAAATCTGGCAGTTGCCTGAAACGACCGGGCTCAAGAATGAAGTAGTGATGCTGGGGGGACGGATCGCGTTTGACAGTGCCATCCGCCTGGCTGGTGCAAAGCTGGTGTTAGCCCACTCACTCGAAGAGTTGCAGGCAGCCATCACGGACAAAACGGCCATGATTTACACCACCTGGTTAGGTGATCGTCTGGAGAAGGCTGTCGCCATCGCGAAAAGGGCTGGGGTCCCGTTGTTGTTGGACGACGCTGCCGGTATCCCTCCTTTCGAGAATCTCTCCTTGTACGCTAAAATGGGCATCGACCTGTATTGCTTCAGTGGAGGAAAAGGCTTGCGGGCTCCGCAGTGCTCCGGATTACTGCTGGGCCGCAAGGATTTGATCGAGGCTGCGCTGGCTAATTGCAGCCCGTGGGAAGGAGCCGTTTGCCGTGCCATGAAAGTCGGCAAGGAAGAGATCATTGGCGTGCTGGCTGCTGTTGAAGCATGGTCTCACACGGACCTCGCCCAGCTTAACCAGGAATGGAAGAGACGAGTGGAAAGGATCGTCAAGCTTGTCGAGACGGTTCCCGGTGTGACAACCAAAATCGAGATTCCTGCCGAGGGGAACCGTTACCCGACTCTGACCGTCAACTGGGACGAAAAACTGTTTGGATTGACCGTGGCGCAATGCGACCAGCAACTTCGTGCGGGGGAACCCCGTATCGAGGTTTTGACTGCAAGCAATCCCAGCATGGTCTCCGGGGTCCACGAGGGAGGGCCAAAAAGGGCACAGTCAAGGGACCTCCTCAACCGACTTCAAATTGTTTCCATGACGCTTCAGGATGGAGAAGAGCTGATCATTGGGCAGAGGCTTCGTGAAATCTTGCGCAATGCCAGCAAGAAGGTTACGTCGTAGTCGCGTTTTGCTTCATCCATTTGAAATTGGTCTTCTTTAAGGTGCAATTAAAAGGAGTACGCAAAATGATACGAATCTTGGGACTGATTATGGCCTTGTTGCTCCAAATGGATCACAGCGCACAAATCCGCGCGGTTGTCCCTTCTTCGAAACCGGCTCCAATTGGTCCCTACACTCCGGGCATTGCAGTGGGAGACTACGTTTATGTTTCCGGGCAAGGGGCTCGTTCCCCCAACGGGCTCATGCCCTCGACTTTCGAAGATCAGGTTCGACAATCCCTGGAAAACATCAAGGCTGTGGTGGAAGCGGCGAGGCTGAGCATGGAGCACGTGGTTTACACCCATGTTTACCTGGAGGATATTGGGAAATATGCTGAGATGAACCGGGTGTACGCCGAATTTTTTCCCAAGACTCCACCCGCACGTGCGACGCTGGGCGTCGCCAGGCTACCCGGTACTCCGGTTGAGATTAATGCCGTGGCGGTTCGAAATCTGGCAAACAAGAAGGCCATCAGCGTGCTTGGTTATCAGCCCGGCGAACCTGTCTCTCCGGGAATCCTGACCCATGATCGATTGTTTGTCTCAGGGATGCGCGGGCGAGATCTCCGCACTGGAAAGATCCCGGCGGAACCAGGCGAACAGGTGGACCTGGCGCTTGATGGCATGAAGGCCGTGGTCGAAGCTGCCGGGTTGAAAATGAGCCACCTGGTGTTCGTCAACCCGTATCTCACAAAGCAAATACCCATGGGTGTCATGAACGAACACTATGCCAGGCGTTTCGAGTTCGGAAACACGCCGGCTCGCGCCACAATTCAAGTTTCAAGTCTGCCCGAGGGCTCTCAGATTGAATACACCGGCGTCGCAGTTCGAGACCTCAGCCAGCGCCGGGCCGTGCGGCCAAAGAACATGGCTCCCAGTCCGACTGCCAGCCCTTGCGTGTTTGCAGGTGACACGCTCTATTGCTCGGCAAAGAGCGGGTTCATTCCAGGGCCTAACGGTGGGATCTTCGCCTCTTCCACGGAGCACCAACTTCGTCAGACAATGCGAAACCTGCTCGATAACCTGGAGGAGGCAGATATGGATTTCAGCCAGGTAGCGGCCACTAACGTTTACCTCGATGATCTGGCTGATTTTCAGACCATGAACCAAATCTATTCCAAGTATTTCAAGGGGCCGCCGCCGGCCAGAACAACGATTCAGCAGCTTGAGGCAGCGGAACGAAAGCCGGATGAAGAAGGCCGGTACCCCACCTTGGAGCAAATCTCTTTGATTGCCATCAAGTCATCCGACCGGCATTGAGTAGGGTACCGGCTGACTGAATCCAGGACACTCCTTTGCCGTGAAAGGTTCACTGATTCTCTCAAGGAATGGGAGGTGTCATAGGTGGGGGCTCCGTCAGGAGCCTCCTGTTTGTAGAAGAAGGTGACCTGGCAAGAAACCCGCCGTCTCAGCGGCGCAGAAGCCGAGCTCGCATTCCGCGCCGCTGAGACGGCCGAGATGAAGGGAATTCATCTGCTCTGCTACAAACATTCGGCTCCTGACGGAGCCGTTTCCTCGTTAATCTGACCTGTTACCTCACTCGACTCAATAAACTTCAACTTGACTGTCAACCTTTAATTCGGTAAGGATCTTGTGGTTTTGTTCCTCTGATAGAGGAGGCTTCTTCGTCTCTGGACCATTTACAGGGTTCAGTATCAAAGGTGCACATGCGCACAGAAACTGAATTCAACTGGGAATTGGACTTCCCCCTCATCGAGCCGCAGATTAATGCTCAGGGTGTGCACGTCTGGCCATTTGACCCATCCTTTCCAGCCGATATCCGCTTCTTCGAATGTGGCCACCACCACGGTGTCCGCATGAACCGTCATGACTATTTCGAACTGGTTTATGTCTATTCCGGGGAGGCATCCTTCCAGATTCAAGATCGGTCATTCACTGTACGGGGAGGCGACCTGGTGATGATCGGCAGCACCCTTTATCACCGTCAACTGGCTAGAATTGACGGCGTGAAGGACAGAGTAGTGGTCCTCATTTTCAAGCCCGAATTGATTAGAACCGCGACCGCAAACGGTGACGACGTCGAATACCTGATGCCCTTCTACTCACAAAACGCCGATTTTCCTCACGTGATTCCAGCCGAAACCACGGTTCCGGCCCGGATTTTCGAACTCATCAAGGATATGTACGCCGAGTTTCCAGTCACCTCCAGTCGTGCTCGCCTTGCCGTCAGGACTTACCTGAAAATGGTTCTCATTTTGCTGGTTAACCACTACGCGGACTACCTCGGAACTCGAAAGACTTTCCGCGATAAGCAGCAATCCATCATGCGTCTTCGCCCGCTATTTGTTTGGATCGATCGTCACTACGCAGACCCCGTTACGGTGGAAGACGCTGCCAGGATTTGCGCGATGAGTGCCTCTTACTTCATGCGCTTCTTCAAGCAGGTGACCGGTGAGTCTTTTCTTTCCTACCTGAACCATTTCCGCGTTGCCAAGGCCCAAGTCCTGCTCGCGACCACCGATAAGTCAATTTCAGAGATCAGCCAGGAAATTGGATTCTGTGATCAGAGTTACTTCGGAATGGTCTTTCGCAAGGTCGTTCAGACAACACCGATGTGCTACCGGCGGCGTTTCGGCAAGCCAGTAGCGGATGATCTGACGGGGGGCGGGGCAAACCTTCTGGGTGAGAAATCAGAGGAGATTTTTGACCGTGAAGAGACTGCTTAACAATCCAAACATGGAGGTGCTGCAACAGTATGAAAGTAGCAATTGACTGTGATGATGCAGGGATTGAGTTGAAGAAAACCATCCTGGCGCACATTAGAGATTTACATATCGAAGTCGAGGATTTGGATTTCATTGGAAACCGGAAAGCGGATTATCCTGACGTTGGATACAATCTGGCGAAGCGTGTGGCCAGCAAAGAATTTGACCGTGGCATTCTCATATGTGGGACAGGATTAGGAATGGCGATGATCGCCAACAAGGTAGAGGGGGTTTTTGCCGGAGTCTGCCACGATGTGTATTCGGCCGAACGGCTGTCCAAAAGCAACGACGCAACGGTCCTGACGATGGGTGCGCGCGTAATCGGCCCTGAACTTGCCAAGACTGTCGTCTCAGCCTGGATGGCTTCTCAATTTCAAGGCGGCGGTTCTGCCCCTAAGGTTGCCCGAATGCGGGAATTAGAGAAGATAGAGCGGATGAGTTCGAAGAAGGCTGAG
>JBGOTQ010000078.1:0-22820 GCA_041476565.1 Terriglobia bacterium
CATGGAGCGATTCAACCCCGTGTTGATTAGAGAGTACCAATCGCTGGATGGAGTCTTGTATCGAGTATATGCCGGTGAATATGCGTCTTACGAGCAGGCTTCAATTGCCTTGAGAGATTTAAAGAAACAGGGGATTGAAGGCTTGATTGTCCGGCTGGATCGCTGAGGCAACAACCTCAGGCCAATCTCTACTTCAAATCAGGGGGAAGGGATTGGTCGGATCACTCGCGAGAAGTCCCTCGACCTGCTCTTGAGCATGGTACGAGCTGCGGACTAGAGGGCCGGCCTCGACACGAGGAATGCCTTTAGCTTCCCCGATTTGCTTGAATTCTTGAAACTCATCCGGATGGTAGTGTTTCAGCAAAGGGAGATGCTTTAGCGAGGGTCTCAAGTACTGACCAATGGTCAGGATGTCTACTTTTGTAGCTGCCAGATCATCCATTCCTCGATAGATCTCTTCGATTTCCTCGCCAAGTCCAACCATGAAACCGGTCTTGATCTTGACCTGGGAGGCATGGGCCTTCACTGTTTGCAGCAGATCCAATGAATGCTGGTAAGAAGACTTCGGTTTGACCTTGGGGAAGAGTCTGGGAACCGTGTCCAAATTGTGGGCCAAAACGTCAGGGTTAGCGGCAATGACCGTTTCCAGGTTCCGAAATGATCGTCTAAAGTCAGGAATCAAAACCTCCACCCTCGCACCGGGATTCAGCTCCCTGATTTTAAGGATAGTCTGTGCGAAGACATGCGATCCTTCGTCTTCCAGATCGTCCCGGTCTACGGAAGTCACTACCGCGTAGCGCAACTTAAGCAACTGAACAGCCTTAGCGACCCGTAGTGGTTCCTCCAGATCATATCCTTGTGGCCGCCCTGTTTTCACTGCACAAAAGCCGCAGCGACGCGTACAAATATTCCCCAGGATCATAAAGGTGGCAGTGCCCTTGTTCCAACATTCTCCAATATTTGGGCAGTTAGCACTTTCGCAAACGGTATGGAGGGTATGGCTGCGAACCAGCCTCTTCAGGTCATGATAATTTTCACCACCCGGAAAGCGGACTTTCAACCATGCGGGGTGGCGAGAGAAGCTGATATTAGAGTCTGCCATAGCCATGGTACTAAACCAAGGTCAAGAAATTGGACCCTGCAGGTAGTAAGAAATCCTTTCCCGCCTCAGACATTCATATCCGGCCTAAAGGGCAAAGAATGCCATGCAGTTACAGAGCTTCTATTCTCATGACAGAGAGCCTATCCAATGGCCATCATCCGTTCTACAGCCTTTCTGGCCCGAGTTCGAATATCTTCAGGAATCTCAATCTGGTAACGGTTGTACAACAGTGAATGCAAAGTATCGTTTAGGGTGATCTGGTTCATGTGCGGGCACCGAACACTGCACAGCCGGAGCATTTCCTTATCAGGGTTCTCGGCGGCGATGTTGTCCCCCATGCTGCATTCAGTGAGGAGCAAGTAACGAGCTGCCTTGGATTTCTCGACATAACGAATCATTGCAGTGGTACTGCCTGCGAAATCAGCAGCGGCAGTTACCTCAGGGCTACATTCCGGATGGGCCAAGACGAGGACATCAGGGAATTGCCTCCGAATTCTCTGGATGTCGTCAGTCGTGAATTTTTCGTGGACTTCACACTTGCCATGCCAGCCGATGATCGAGAATTCCAAGTCTTTCTCGCGATCTCGAAGCCTGACGGGATGCTTTACTGGGAAAATAATGCTTTTCCCGGTTTCGCGGGCCACATTCGCCGCCAGATATTCATCGGGTAGGAAAATAACCGTATCGCAATGAAGGGACTCTACCACAGCCGCTGCGTTGCTTGATGTGCAGCAAATATCACTTTCGGCTTTCACGTCAGCATAGGTATTTATGTAGGTGACTACCGGAATCCCTGGATACTGCCGTCTAAGTTCCCGGACGTCTTCGGCGGTAATGCTGCCGGCCAGGGAACATCCTGCTTCGAGTGAAGGCAGAAGCACCGTCTTTTGCGGGTTGAGGATCTTGGCCGTTTCTGCCATGAAACGGACCCCACAGAAGACGATAGGATCCTTTGTGGTTTGGGCGGCTTTGCGGCTGAGCTCCAGAGAATCGCCGGAGAAATCGGGAATGGAGTGATAGAGGGCAGGCTCCATATAATTGTGCCCAAGGATAACTGCATTGCGCACCTCCTTCAGCCGAGTTATCTCCACGATCAACTCAGCCTTCAAGCGCAACTCGAACTCGGGGACAATACCGGCAAGCTTCTCCCGCAAGAGCTGAAAAGTTCCTTCGACGCTGTCGGCGACAAGATGCATGTGTGTCTTTCTTGGATGATCCGGGCGGGCACCCGTACCCGCACGTGAATTCAGAAGAACATTATAACTCAACTGCAGGAATTCCCAACTTTGGAGCTAAGAAGGGAGTAGGATTCTCCACAATAAATCAATTGGATCAATGGCTTTTTCTCGGTAGAATCAGCAGGAATTGCCTGTCACGTCAACTCTGCAATGCACCTGAAAACCCTATATATCCAAGACACTGCCGACCTTTTTGTCCTCTCGAGTTTTGCCATTGCTCAACCCCTTTTCGGCCTTGTCTTGCAAAACCCAGGGTTTCTGGCAGCTCGCCGGTCAGAGCCGGCCGAGATAGGATGGGTTGTGGCCAGTCTTAGTTTCGGCTTCCCTTTGGTCCTCGCACTTATCGAATATGTGGCAGGATTCTTTGGATCGAAAGTCAAGCGTGTCCTCCACGGGTTTCTCATTGCTTTTCTGATCTCTTTAGTCCTTCTGCCAGTTTCAAAGAGAGTCGCTGTTGTCCCGGGCTGGGCTTGGTGTTTGATTTCCTTGCTGATCGGGAGCGTAGGCGCCTGTTTGTATTTGAAATACAGAACTCCCCGATGGTCTCTGCTATTTCTGTTCCCTTCGGTATTCTTATTCCCCTTGTTGTTCCTGAGTCACGAGCCGATCCGCAAGCAGGTATTCGGTACAGGAAAAGCAGGGGCCACGTTCTCAATCCCAATAGGTCAACCTATTCCCATTGTCATGGTCGTTTTCGATGAGTTTCCATTGAGTTCCTTGATGGATGAGAGGGAAAAGATTGACCAAAAACACTTCCCTAATTTTGCAGCGTTAGCCCAGGAGGCCATTTGGTTTCGGAACGCATCCGCAGTGACCGATGGAACCTTGAACTCGGTTCCCAGCATCCTCTGTGGGCTTTACCCGCAGCCCAGTCTCAGACTCTTGCCCAATGCGCGAGACTACCCTCTGACCCTGTTTACTCTACTGGCTGCCACCTACAGGTTCCATGTTCAAGAAAACAACACCCGTCTATGCCCTCAAAGCTTATGCCAGGAGGAGCAGCAAGACCCGACCTTCCATCGAATACGCGGTTGGGTGCAGGACTTGGGGGTACTTTACTTATATGTGGTTCTTCCCCGGAAAATGACGAATTGGCTCCCGGACATTTCAACCTCTTGGAGGGACTTTGCGCCCCCGGGAAATCCAATGGGCAGTGACAAGCGAGAAATTATAGACTACGGTGAATTGAATAAATGGATCAACCGGCCTGGAGAATTCACCCGATTCGTTGACTCCATCGTGCCGTCTGCAAAGCCAACCTTGCACTTTCTGCATATTCTTCTGCCCCATGCCCCTTGGGAATTCCTGCCATCAGGAAAGAAGTATTCTCTAGAAGCTACTAAGCTCCGGGGGCTCCTCGAGGACAGCGACAAGAGATGGGATCTCTGGGGGAGCGACCACTGGGCTGTGGCTGAGGCATATCAAAGACATATGTTGCAGATTTGTCTAGTGGACCGGTTGTTCGGCACTCTTATCACCCGCCTCCGTTCGACTGGTCTCTATGACCAGTCCCTGATCATCGTTGTAGCAGACCATGGATGCAGCTTCCGAATTAACGACTCCCGCCGCAAGGCGACCCAAAGCAATTTTCCGGATATTCTGAATGTGCCTTTCTTTGTAAAGTTGCCCTTCCAGAAAGAAGGCCGGATAGACGACGCAAACGTTGAGACCATTGATACACTCCCGACGATTGCTGAGGTTCTCAAGGTAAAACTCCCCTGGAAGGTTGATGGGTTCTCTGCTCTGGGCCCTTCTTCGCTGCGGAGGAGTAAAAAGACCTTCATTGCCGAGCAAGGGGAGAAACTCTCTTTTTCTTCTGATCTGCATGGACGAGTCGAGGCCATACGGCAGAAGCTCGAGCTCTTCAGTCCAGGAACAGAGCGGAGGGACTATTTCGAGATGGGCCCCTATCGAGAATTGCTGGGTCTAGATGCAGAAGAGGCAGGGCCTATCGAGGATAGCGCGGGCCAACTGGAACTGGAGCATCAAGGGTACCTCAACAGCCACGACTCCCAAGCCTCTTTAGTCCTGACTCACCTGACCGGAAGAATCCGACGCCCTTCGAATGACAGATCCCAGCCTCTCTATCTGGCGCTGGCCATCAATGGGGCTATCCGGGCTGTTACTGAAACCTATTGGTCCGGAAGAGAAGAAAGGTTCTCAGTTATTACTCCCGATTGGGCCTACCGGGAAGGCCACAACGAAGTGACCGGGTACGCAGTTCTGGGTTCAAAGGGGGGAATAAAGCTGGCCCGATTTCATACGCTCAAGGACACCCCTCAATATAGGTGGGGGGATCCTATTCGGCTTGACCGGTCCGGGAATGGTAGCATCTATTTGGGAGATGGGTGGAGCCGCCGGTCGGAGGGCGATTTTACCTGGAGTGACGGGAAACGAGCGTCGCTGGGGATAGACCACGATTCTCCTCCGGGGACTGTGTTGCTAAGAGCCAAGCTCATGCCTTATTGGGTCAAGAAGAAGGTTGAACATCAACGAATTCGAATCCTGGTGAACCGTCGGTTTGCCGGAGAGTGGGGAATCGACAGGCCTGGCATTCAAGAAAAATCCTTGGTTATTCCCGCCGAATTCTTCAGTCATTCCGCTCGAACCATGATCACCTTTGAACTGCCGGATGCCGTTTCGCCAGCCAGCCTGGGAATAGGGCCGGATGTCCGTGAACTGGGTCTTGCGGTATTTTGGTTTTCTTTGGTTCCTCAAGAGCACTCCTAGAGGTAGACAGAGATCAGTCCGACCTCCGTTGCATCCAATACAAAACCCTTTCCGTATTTCTGATAGGGTCGACACGAACAATGACAAAGTGGCGACTGAATGCCTCCTCGAAGTTCTGTCGAGTGTAATTGGGGAAGGTATCTTTTCTCCGAGAGAGAAGGAGTTCCACCTGTTTATCGCCCTTCGGAACGAATTCAACCAGCAATGCATGACTGACCCTGTGAAAGAACTCGGCAATCCTAGTGAGAGGTAAATTATTGGAGATAGCGAGGTGATGAACCAACGCCAGTGCGATGGTAGCATCTGCCGGTCCGCGCTCGAGCCAGGACATCCGTTCCTGATTTTCCCAGCCTAGGCTGGGACTGGGATTAGTAAGATCCAGTACCAGAGGGAGAAGGTACGATTCATTCTTCTTGACACATTCTTTATAAAGACGCTCCACGCAAGCCGCGTCAGCATCAAAAGCTATAGTTGGAATTCCCCTGTCGCTTGCGACCCTGCTAAATGTGCCCATATTGGCCCCCAGATCCCAAAGCATCCTGGGTCTGGGAGTGACTTTGTCCACAAACTCAACGACCAACTGGAGCTTGTGCTGAAATGATTCCTGTCCGTAAAGGGAAGCCGCATCATAATTGCTCCATTCAGTCTTAGGGGGGTGCCACCAAGTTTTGGCGACAGCCGACTCCAAATGGTCAAGTAGACCCAGCAGGCTCCTGCGACTTACCCGATGATCCTTAAGATTCACTTTTCTGTTGAGGAAATGTTCTTGGATTCTGGCGTGAAGGTGGATGTGAGTGAAGAGAGAAAATCGGAGCAGTGTTCGCCGCGGCAGTAACGCGCATGTCAAGTCTAAGGGAACTCCATCGAGGTACGTCCGCAAGAGCTGGTTAAGTCGGAAATCCCGATAGCTCATCAGCACCAATGGTGCTAGAAAATGTTGGCAGAACTGGCGATAGGCAACCCATGGCTCGCCTTCCCGGTAGCACCGGAAAGACAGAGTATCAATGAATACCGGCTTGCCTTTCAGGAACTGGACATTGTACGCACTCGAGTCTTTGAGGCACATCCCCCTGCTGAGTGCTTCTCTTTGAAGCCTGAGCGTGAGGAGAGCCGCATCCTTAAGTTGGCTGAAACACCATTCGTAAGGATAAGAGATAAAATCGATAGTATCAGGCTTGACCACCTTATAAGCATCACCGGTGGCCGCCCGATCGAGGTCGACTTCCTCATGCGCGACCAGGAGCCCGGCCTTTACCAGGTGTTCACATAAGCCGGATTCCATGAAATGGTCATAGTCCTCGCGGTAAATCGCATTGACCTGCCGGAACAGTTGAGTGTCTCGATAAAACAGAAACCCTGCAGGGTCTCGGAATGAGGAAGGCAGGACCTGAGTCACACGTAAGCCTGGCATCAATCGTCCTTCTTAGATGACCTTAAGATTCTCGACGTCAGGAAGCTCTTGAGCCTAGCCCAGTAAATTCTCAGCGCATACAGAAGGCCGAGGAACCCAGCCACGAGAATCTGGAGCAAGTAGCTTCCAGTGCCTGGATCGACGTATGCATGGGCTTCCTTGGACAAACCCAACGCGACAAGGATCAAGACAAAAATATCAAATATGCGGAGCCTTCTCGATAACATCGGTTCCTCCTGGAATCTTAGTCCTTGTCACACTTTTAAAGGCATCTAAGAATTTAAGACTACAAGGGATACTCTCCCCCACCTACAATATTCTATTTAGAGTGACTTGGCTTTGGAAGATTTACTTCAAACAGGCATTTTCCTTGAGCGCCCAAACTTATTTTGTTAGTCTCTTGTCCTACAACTGGTTTGAAGTTGATGGCTTAAGTTCCCACCCGCAGTTCGATCACATGGAGGATATGAATGTGGAAGAGAATTGTATCCAGGCTCGGACTGAAAAATAGCTGGAATTATAAGGAAAATAAACCATTGGTGATCACAAACGTGATTCTGGTCGGAATGGCGTTGTTTGCTAGCTTGCCCAAGTACTTGTCCCCAAACTCAGAAGACGTCATCCCCTTTCCGAAAGCTCCCAGCATCCAACAACCGCCGGCCGCAACATCCCTGGTCGTAAAGATTGAGGGCCAGATTAAGAAGAACATGACCTTTAGTGATGTTCTTGCTTCCTACGAATTTCCACAGGAGCTAATTCATCAGTTGATCGTGACGACAAAGCCGATCTACAACTTGCGAAAGCTGATCCCCGGGAATCATTTTGAACTGGAGAAACTGGCTGACGGGACCTTGCAAGTGTTCCGGTATGATGTGGACTTGGACAAATACCTGAACGTTTATCGAACCGAGGAAGGTTACAAAGCAGAGCTCCGCCCCTTTCAATACCAAACTCAGGTCTCCTACATTGAAGGAAGCATTCATGGCTCCTTGTTCCATTCCATTAATGAACTCGACGAAAAAGACCAGCTAGCTCTGGACCTTTCCGAGATATTCTCTTGGGACATCGATTTCAACACCGAACTGAAGGAGGGCGATCACTTCCGGTTTGCGGCTGAGAAGCTCTATCTTGACGGGAAGTTTGTGAAATACCGGAAGATTCTTGCAGCTGATTTGACCAACAATGGAAGGGTATATTCAGGCTACTATTTTGTCGATCCGTCCGGCCATGCGGATTATTACAGTGCCGAAGGAAAATCGTTAAGGCGGGAATTCCTAAAATCACCGCTCCGATTCTTCCGGGTCAGTTCGACATTTTCACGCCGCCGCTTTCATCCCTTGCTTCAATGTTACAAACCGCATTTGGGTGTCGACTATGCGGCTCCAACCGGGACTCCTGTGGTTGCTGCCGGCAATGGTCGGATTCAGTTCGCTGCGTGGAAACAAGGATTTGGCCGTTTCATTCAGATTGTCCACGGGAATGGACTGACTACAATGTATGGACATCTTTCCAAATTTGCCCCTGAAATCCATAAAGGTTCGGAGGTGAAGCAGGGCCAACTGATTGGTTATGTGGGTTCCAGCGGTTTGGCCACAGGACCTCATCTGGACTACCGGGTCACGCGCATGGGACGGTTTGTCAATCCGCTGAGTCTGAAATTTCAGCCCTCGACCCCGGTGAGACCAGAGCACATGGCGGCATTCAAGGCCGAATTGGCCAAATGGCGGTGGGACTTGGCTCATGCAGGCACGGAACCCATGCCGGCCCAGTCAGCTGCTTTGCAGCCGCGGTAATTCGAGGAAGAGTTGAGGCCTCTTTCCACTCGAATTCGTCGTTGGGCCTCAGGGTAACATTCCTCCCGGCGGCAGGGTTTGTTTTGACCCGCAAATTACCGTAATCGGGCAGTCCGCATTCCTCGCAGGTTCCATTTTCAATTTTTCGTTCACTATTTGGCAACGTCCAGGCGTTGTATAATTAATGAGGGTTAGATTGTCTGGGGCAACCTGGATTAAACATGGATAAGCGGCAATTTCTAAGGTCCATTGGATTTTTTGTTTTCAGTTGGAGGGAACTTGTTCATCTTCCGGCGTTAGCGCAGAGTCAAAGTGGCCAGGCGAAGCCTGAAGGCGAGTTTTCGCTGGAAGTCAACGTGGACCTGGTAGTTCTGAATGTCACTGTGCTGGATGAGGGCGGAACCAACATAACCGCCTTGAGACGCGAGGACTTCGAGGTTTACGAAGACGATGTTCCGCAGGAAATTTCTTCTTTCTGGCCGGTAGAGAGCCCCTTTCATCTGGTGCTATTGCTGGACACCAGCGTCAGCACTCGTACCAGTCTAAGTCTAATCAAGAAGGCCGCCAGCAATTTCACGGATGAACTGCGCCCGGACGACCGGATTGCAGTAAGCGAGATTAATCTCTACGTCCGGCAGGTGGAGGATTTTACCAGTGATAGAAAGGTCCTCAAGCGCATGATTCATGGCTTATCGACATATTCTCATGGGGGATCGCGCGTTTACGATGGAGTAGCCCAATCCATCAGTCAGTTGCGCAAAGTCAAAGGGGGAAGAAAGGCCATTGTCATATTGACGGATGGTATGGAAAATTCTAGCAAAACCAAGTTTGAGGATCTCCGTCGCCTGCTGGCTGCATCCGATTCGGTGCTTTATCCAATTACCGTTCTTAACAAAGACCAGGAGAAGGATCTCCTGGAAGACTATATCCGGAATCCAGGGAACAGCGATCCGCCGTCCTATCTGCATAATGCGAAGCAGAGCCTGACACTTCTGGAGGAAATTTACCAGATCCAGACTGAACGCTTGCAGGCGCTCTCTGAGCAAACTGGCGGGAAGATGTTTCTGGTTGCTGATTTGGCTGATCTAACAGGACAGTATTCCAAGGTCGCCCAGGAATTGAGGAGTACCTTTAGCCTTGCTTACTACTCTAAGTATCACCAGCAGGACGACTCCATTCATCGGATCCGAGTCGTTGTCAAGAATCCTCGTTACCAAGTTCGGACACGAACCAGTTACGTAGTCCCGGATAAGCAGTGAGGCAGTCCAGGAGACTCGATCGCAAAATCGATCAATGGATCGTTGGCTTTTCGTCCCGGTTCTTCTGGCGATCCTTTTTGTTGAGATAAACCATGAATTTCCTTCTGGCCCGCCGAAGCTTCCACTGGAAATATGACTCTTTGAATTGGTAGATCAGGTTACCTGACCTGCTTTTCAAATAGACAAAACCTACCAGCATGCCCCCCAAATGAGCAATGTTGGAGATCCCGGAGTTGGCGCTGGAGAGAGTCGATAGGAAAACAATACCGCCCATAATCATGACGAAGTACTTGGCGGGGATTGGAAAGAGCAGGTACATGTAAATAATCCGGTCCGGAAACGTGAATCCATATGCCAGCAGGATACCGTAAATGGCCCCGGAAGCACCCAAGGTGAAAGTCGTGTAGTTCGAGGGGATCAGGAACACACAAAGCCCGGCACCGATACCAGTAATCAGGAAATAACGGAAGAAGCGGTTGCTTCCCCAATAGCGTTCCATCTCGCAGCCGAACATGTACAACGCGAGCATGTTGAACAGGAGATGAGTAACACCCCCATGCAAAAAAATGTAGGTAAACACCTGCCAAAAGTAATATCGCTTCACCACCAGGAGTGGACATAACGCAAAGAATTCCAGGATGGAATTGCCGGCAATCAGTTGGACAACGAAGACAGAAACACAGGCAATGATGACCTTCTTGACCACGGGGGTCAATGGCCCGCCAAAAGAGACACTACTTAGGCGATATCGGTAGTTCATAGCGCAGAACTTTCGAGCAAGCTAATCTGTATTCTATAGGGTTTCGGTTTGGACGGGAATGAAAATCTCAGCCTGGAGAACTTGAATCTCTTTGATTTACTTAGCTGTCTTATGCTGCCCTCGAGATGACAACAGAGGAAGGACTTGTGGGCGATTTGGGGTCAGACTTAATTACAGCATTCAGGAGTATTCGGATGAGAGTACGGTGCGAGCCTTTAGAATCGAGTTCCCGGGAACCCTCTACCATGTTACCTCCCAGGGCAATCAGCCAAGCCCATTCTCCGCAGTGCGGACGACGCTCCCGGCTCTTGGGCCTACTGCCGGATTTGGCCATGTGCTATCCGTTGCGGACCGATGGCTAGACCCTGATGACCAATCACTACCGTTCGCTGTTGGAAACATTGGAGCCGAATCTGAGCCGGGCTCTGCAATGGCTCAGCACCAGCTATACGCAATATTTCGACCGACGGCATTTTACAGAGGATCAGAGTTAAAATGTGGATTGCGAGAGGAAAGATTAAATAAGCATTGGGAGCCACATTCGGAGCCGGAGAAACGCTGGCCTTACACCCAATCTTCAAAGAGAGGACTTCGTTGTTGACTTGGCCCTTCTGGAAGCTCTCTTTTTTGGTGGTTGAGTTGGGGCTTCGGGCTCCTGGGGGATGGTACGATTGACGTAGATGGTGCAGTCGGCACATACTGCAACTGCCCAATTAATCTTCTTTTCGGGGTGGTCGCACACCTGCTTGGTTGGCTGAACGGACTCGCGGGCAAAGAATCCCGAGGGGCCACTCGACTTTGAGTAGAGGCAAGACTTTAATTTTTTAATTTCTGGTTTCATCGATCGCGTACCGTCATGGTGCCCGAGGCTTCGAAGAATGCGCCGAAGGCGCGAAACTTATTATAACGCTGTTCTATGAGCTCTTCTGATGAGAGCGACTTCAACTCGGTCAGTGCCCTATACAGTTGCTGGTCAATAAGAGAGGCCGCCTGTTTGTAATCGACATGCGCACCGCCGGACGGTTCGGGAATGACATCGTCAACGATGTTGAACCCTTTCAGATCCACGGCCGTGAATTTTAGCGCATTAGCTGCGGTTTCGGCCTTGGCCTGGTCCTTCCATAGAATGGCTGCACAGCCTTCGGGCGAGATCACGGAATAATAGGAATGTTCGGTCATGTAGACCCGATTTCCGATACCAATCCCTAGAGCCCCACCTGAGCCCCCCTCCCCGGTGATTACCACAATGATTGGGACCCTGAGGCGCGCCATCTCCCGGAGGTTGTAAGCGATGGCTTCAGCCTGTCCGCGTTCCTCGGCCCCAATCCCCGGATAAGCACCTGAAGTGTCGATGAAACTGAACACGGGGCGGGAGAATTTCTCAGCCAGTTTCATGAGTCGCATTGCCTTGCGGTAGCCTTCGGGTTTGGGCATGCCGAAATTCCGCAAGAGCTTTTGCCTGGTGTCCCGGCCCTTTTGCGTTCCGAGAGCCAGGCAGGGACTCCCGTGAAACAAGGCCATACCAGCCAGCAGAGCCGAATCGTCCTCAAAACGGCGGTCACCGTGAAGTTCGGAGAAATCCTCAAAAATCAGAGGGACATAATCCAGAAAGTGCGGTCGTTGGGGATGTCTGGCTATCTGCACCTTCTGCCAGGGAGTCAGTCTGGCAAATACTTCCCGGCGCAATTTCTCCAGCCGGTGTTGCAGCCGCTCAAGTTCCTGGGCGGTATTGTCATCAGGAACTAACCGGGAGAGCTCTTCAATTTGCTTCTCCAGAGAAACAACTTCTTCCCGCTGGGTACCAGCTTCATCGGTCATCATCAATTCCCAACCCTGTCATCGCTCAAAACTGAACTGCTCCCACCCCACAGATCTTCTCAACCTCCTCGATAAATTCAGAACCTAGCTGGACCTTCACGAATTGGTTGGGTTTCAAGGTTACCAGATACTCTCTTGGAGATTCAAGTTCAAAGATGATTCGAGCTTCTCCAGGATGCTTCTCAAAAACTGACTGTAATTGGCCCACCGTGTCTTTTTTCAGGGCATTTAGATTTAAGCGAATTGTCAGGGACTTGGCCAGTCGTTCGCGTAACCCCTCAAGCTGATAAATGTCGTTCACCAGGATCTTGCGAGCTCCGGAATCTTCCACGTCCAGCATGCCCCGGATAAACAGGGAAGCATCAGTCTTCAGCAAGCCTTGGCACCGCTGAAAAGGTTCCGGGAACACTACCACCTCAACCGTACCTGCCAGGTCCTCCAGCATTACAACTGCCATCCGGTCTCCCTTCTTGGTTTTCAAGAAGCGCAAGGCGCTAACGAGTCCCCCCATGAATATTTCCGTCCCCGAAGCAATTTCTCCAAGAGACTCGGTCGTAGCAGTGGCAAAATCCTCCAGGTCCTTTGTATATTTCGACAGGGGATGGCCGGATATGTAGAAACCGATAGTTTCTTTTTCATAGCTCAAAAGCTGTGGTTCGGGCCATTCCGGAAGGTTTGGAATATCCTGGCTGTGAACCTTGCCATCGTGAAGTTGAGATGGCGATGCTCCCAGTCCGAACAGTCCTCGCTGTCCCGATTCTTTGTCTCTTTGGACTCGCTGGGCACTTTCCATAGCCCTGTCGATTACTGCAAACATCTGGGAACGGAAATGTCTCAGAAAATCCAAGGCACCGGCTTTGATCAAGCTCTCCAAAACCCTTTTGTTCACGACGCGCAAGTCGACTTGTTCACACAGTTCAAACAGGCCACGGAAGGTCTTAATCCTTCGCCGCGCTTCCAAGATGGAATTGATGGCATTTGAACCCACGTTCTTGATGGCTGCCAGGCCGAAGCGGATGTCGTCTCCAGCCGGAGTGAAGTCCAATAGGCTGCTGTTGATGTCGGGTGGCAGGACCCTGATCCCCATATCCCGGCATTCATTGATGTATTTCACGATCTTGTCGGTATTGTTGATTTCACTGGTGAGCAAGGCCGACATGAAACAAACGGGGTAGTGAGCCTTCAGGTACGCAGTCTGATAAGCCAGCAGGGCGTAAGCTGCGGAGTGGGATTTATTGAACCCGTACCCGGCGAACTGCTCCATTAGGTCGAAGATCTTAACGACCTTTCTTTCGCTGAAGCCGCTGGCTTTCGCTCCAGCAATGAATTTTTCGCGTTGTGCCTGCATCTCTTCCTGTTTCTTCTTGCCCATGGCCCGGCGCAGGATGTCGCCTTCCCCCAGCGAGTATCCAGCCAGTGTGTTAGCTATTTGCTGAACCTGTTCCTGATAGACGATCACTCCTAGAGTTTCTTCCAAGATCTCTTTAAGTTCGGGAAGGTCGTATTCGACACGCTTCTCTCCGTGCTTTCGCTTGATAAAATCATCGATCATTCCTCCGCCAATCGGACCTGGACGATAGAGGGCATTCAATGCAGTGAGGTCCTCCAATTTCTCAGGATTGAACCGCCGCAAGATATCCTTCATCCCGCTGCTCTCAAACTGAAAGATCCCATTGGTCAGGCCCTTAGAGAAGATCTCGTAAGTTTTGCAGTCGTCCATGGGTAGTTGTTCCAGATCGACAACCTCCCCAATTGTCTCCTTAATGAGTTTAATGGCTCCATCCAGGACGGTCAGTGTGGTCAGCGCGAGGAAATCCATTTTGAGCAAGCCGATCTTCTCCAGATCGTTCATTTGGAACTGAGTCGTGATTTCGTCCTTGCTGCTCTTGTAAAGGGGCACAATCTCGGTGAGAGGAACGGGAGAAATGACCACCCCGGCGGCATGGGTAGATGCATGCCGAGACATGCCTTCCAAGCGCCTGGCAATGTCGAAGAGATCTTTCACTCGCTCGTCCTTAGCAATCATTTCACGGAGGGCTTCAGACCCATTCAGGGCTTTGTCAAGTGTGATCTTCAGGTCATTGGGGATGAGCTTGGCGATCCGGTCGACTTCAGCGTAAGGTATATCCAGGCTGCGACCGGCATCCTTAACGGCCGCTTTGGCTGCCATGGTCCCAAATGTGATAATCTGGCTGACATTGTCACGCCCGTACTTTTGTGTGACGTAATTGATGACTTCGCCACGGCGGTTCGTGCAGAAATCGATATCTATATCTGGCAAAGATACCCGTTCGGGATTGAGGAACCTTTCGAACAACAGTCCATACTGCATGGGATCGATGTCGGTAATCCGCAAGCAATACGAGACGAGGCTCCCCGCCGCCGATCCGCGTCCCGGTCCCACCGGAATCTGGTTGCGTCGGGCGTAGGAGATGAAATCCCAAACGATCAGAAAGTAGCCGGGGAACCGCATTTGTTTAATGATGCTGATTTCCCGTTTCAGACGCTCCTCATATGTCCCCAGGGGACTGCGGAGGGAACCCTTGGCCTGCATGGCAGTGAGGTGAGGGAGTTTGGCCTCGTACCCTCGCCAGACCACCTCCTCAAAATAGTCGTCGATGGGTTTATCGCCGGGGACTTCGAAGTGCGGAAACGGTTGACTGGCCTTCTCTAATGTGAAATTACAGCGTTCGGCAATATTCAAAGTCTGAGCCAAGGCATCCGGAACCTCGCGGAAGAGGTTCAGCATTTCTTCCTGCGACTTAATATAAAATTGATTGGTAGAGAAGCGCATGCGGCTGGTGTCACTCATGGTTTTGCCGGTTTGAATGCATAGCAGCACTTCGTGGGCGCGGGAATCCTCGGCACTGATATAGTGGCAATCATTAGTGGCGACCAAGGGCACCCCCATCTCCTTGGACAGGCGTAACAGATGTGGATTTATACGTCGCTCCACATCCAGCCCTTGGTCCTGGATTTCCAGGAAAAAGCGGTCTTTCCCGAAAATCTCCAGATACTCTCCGGCCGCCTTCCTGGCGGCTTCATACTCTTCGTGGGCCAGGCTGTCGCATACCTCTCCACTCAGGCAAGCCGACAGGCACAGTAGCCCCTCACTGTGTTTGGCCAAGAGTTCCTTGTCGATTCTGGGCTTGTAGTAGAATCCTTGGAGATAGCCGGCGGACACTAGTTTGACCAGGTTCTTGTATCCGGTGTTGTTCTCACAGAGCAACACCAAATGATGATTACTCTTCTCCCCCTCGTAGTTGGTGCGCTCGGCGTGGCTTCTTCGGGCCATGTATACCTCGCAGCCGATGATGGGCTTGATTCCCCTCTTGCGGGCGGCCTCGTAGAAGCTGACCGCGCCAAACAAATTGCCATGGTCGGTCACAGCGACAGCTGGCATACTCAGTTCCTGCATTCGATCCATGGCCCGGTCGATAGAACAGGCACCGTCTAACAGGCTATAGTCCGTGTGAAGGTGCAAGTGAACAAACTGGTTATCTTTCATCGTTCCTCAAAGTATGGAAAAAGGGAGAAGGTCTAAACGGTGCCTCTATTCTCGTCTTGAGCGATTATCCTGATTCTATTCCCATTCAATGGTTGCCGGGGGTTTGGAACTGATGTCGTAGACCACCCGGTTGATTCCTTTCACTTCATTGACGATCCGGTTGGAAAGACGTTCCAGGACATCGTAGGGCAGACGCACCCAATCCGCCGTCATCCCGTCTCGCGACTGGACAGCTCGGATCGCTATCGTATATTCGTAGGAACGGTCATCCCCCATGACCCCGACACTCCTGACTGGCAGCAAAACTGCGAATGATTGCCAGATTTTGGTGTATAGGCCGGCAGCCTTGATTTCTGCGACCACAATCTCGTCGGCATCTTGCAGGAGCCGAATCCGGTCAGAGGTCACTTCACCGACAATTCGCACTGCCAACCCGGGGCCGGGAAATGGCTGGCGCTGGATGATCTCCTCACCTAAACCCAGCTGTTTTCCTATCAACCGAACTTCATCTTTGAAGAGTTCCCGCAGGGGTTCTACCAACTTCAGATTCATTTCTTCCGGCAAGCCGCCGACGTTGTGATGAGATTTGATGGTGGCTGACGGCCCCCTCACCGAAACTGACTCGATCACATCGGGATACAAAGTGCCCTGAACCAGGTAGTCAATTCTTCCCAACTTGGCCGCTTCTTCCTCAAACACCCTGACGAATTCTTTCCCGATGATCTTCCGCTTTAGTTCGGGGTCCACCACGCCGGCCAGTTTTGTCAAAAACCGCAGGGAAGCGTCCACGCCGATAACCTGAAGCTGAAGCCGCTCCTTAAGGTTGGACAGAACCTTGGAGAATTCATTCTTCCGGAGGACTCCGTTGTCGACGAAGATACAAGTCAGTCTTTCGCCGATGGCCCGACCCACCATTACCGCTGCTACGGTTGAGTCTACCCCTCCACTCAGGGCACAGATTGCCCGCTTGTCTCCAATCTGTTCATGAACCTTTCGAACAGATTCGTCTACGAAGGAGGTGGGTGTCCAGTCTGCTTGGCAGTGACAGGCTTTGAAGAGGAAGTTCTCGATGATCTGTTTTCCTTCTTGGGTATGGATGACCTCCGGATGGAACTGTACGCCATAGATATGGCGATCGCGATTCTCGGCGGCAGCAATGGAATTGGCCGTCAGGCCTAACACAGCAAAACCACTTGGCAATCTCATGATGCGGTCGCCGTGGCTCATCCAGACTGGAGACCTAGGTGTGATTCCGTCCAGAAGTAAACCGGGTTGCCGGACTTCCAGTTCTGCCAGCCCATACTCCCGCTTCTGCGCACGTTCTACCTGCCCACCCAGTTGATGAGCCAGCAACTGGAACCCGTAGCAGATACCTAATACGGGGACGGGATGGGCCCAAAGAGTCTTATCACTGTGGGGGGCTTCTTCCCCATAGACAGAATCGGGACCCCCTGAGAGGATAATCCCTTTTGGTTGTCGCTTGAGGATCGCCGAGAGCGGCGCATTAAAGGGGAGTATTTCACAGTAAACATGAGCCTCCCGGACTCGGCGGGCGATCAGTTGGGTGTATTGAGCGCCAAAGTCCAGGATAATGACAGTTTCGTGGTCTCGAGACATCGAAGCTACCTCAGAAATTTCGAGATATTATAGCTACACCTAGGGGTGGTGTAAACTTAAATGAAGACCCCAAAATATTGCACAACAATTTCCGATTCTTACATCTTTCATGCTCTATTTTAGTCCGCGAAGTAGACGAAACCTACGGAAAGAGCAAAGACACCTCTTCGAGGAGGGGATGCGGGAAAGTGCAGGGTTTGATGTTCTCTTGACCCTAGCCAACTTGCAGTGAGACCCAGTCATCTAAACACGATAGCACAGTTGAAAACATCAGTGCGCGATACTATAATCTTCGCCAGTCCAAACCTATGGAGGTTCCAGTTGAAATTCGGGCGGAACAAAATTAGCGCTATGGTTTTGTGGTTTGCGTTTGCCGTTACAAGCCCCGTGGTCTCTGCCCAGGACCCGACGCAAACGGAACTTAAGTCGTCCGGAAAAGACGAAAGCCGAGTTTATGAAGTGGGATCGAGAACCCGAGTGAAAATTGGTGGTGTTTCAGTAGGGGCCGGCTATGCGCGGTTCTCTTCGCCGCTCTTCTACGGGCCTTACTCTTACCCCAATTACGGCTGGGACTTCGCTGGTTACCCATGGTGGCCTTACTCTGGGTTTTGGTCTCCTCTATATTTTCCAGGATTAATACCGGGATTTGCGCAGAGTGTGGGGAAGGGCGAGATCAAACTGGACAGTTCAGAGAAAGACGCGGAGGTCTACATTGACGGAGCTTATGCCGAGATGGTGCGGGACTTGAAAAGCATCTGGTTGGACGCCGGGGCTTACGACCTGGAACTGAAGGGGGAAGGTGATAGGTTCTTCCAAAAGCGGATCTACATTCTCAGTGGAAAGTCGCTCAAAATCTCGGCCATGTTAAGTCGGGAACCCCGGGAGGTGACGCCATGAAAACGGGTCTTCGATCTCTGGTTCTTCTATCTCTGACTTTCAATCTCATCGCTGGGACCTCAGGCGGAATCCAGCCCCGGAGGAGTGGCGCTGATTATCCGCAATACGAAGCGAAAAACGGAATCACTCTTGGAGTGGCCTTGCTCACGCCTGAGCAGGTGAGAGGCAACTTCGTCAGCGACCTGAATCGAGGATTCCTCGTGGTTGAGGTGGCGGTCTTCCCGGACAAGGGCAAGTCAATTGACCTCAGCCACAGCGATTTTCTCCTCCGCTCACGCACCAAGGAACTTGTGGGCCGACCAGCTGATCCCAAGGCTATTGCTGCCAGCTTGCAGAGGGCCGCCAGCTCGGACAGGGATGTGATGCTTTATCCATCGGCGACAATTGGCTATGAATCAGGCCCCCCATACTATGATCCGGTGACTGGAACTAGGCGCGGAGGGGGTGTGTATACCGGGGTTGGAGTTGGGGTTGGGATGGGGCGTTCCGGAGCGGGGGCCACCGACCAGGATCGACGGACAATGGAGCTGGAATTGACAGAAAAGGGGCTACCGGAAGGGATTGCGTCAAAGGCTGTCTCTGGGTACCTTTACTTTTCACTCAAAGAGCGAAAAAAAGGGGAGACCTATCACCTCGAATTCACTGCTGTGGGTGAGCCGATTGTTCTCCCCGTCCAGCCTGATAAGACTAAGCGGTAGCGTCCGCCAGAATGGTTGGAGGTTTCGACCGCATTCAAAGTCGCACGTCAGGCTTTTTGACGGGCCTTTCGTGCCGGTTCGAACGGACGTAATATCGTTCCAGGCCTTCTCTTACGATTTCGAAGGCCTCGTTGGGTGTGTCTGCGAAACGAAAGATTTGAATGTCCTCGGGCGCAATCGTACCCCAACGGAGCATCGCTTGGAAGTTTACCACCTCGTTCCAGTAAGTACTCCCATAGAGCAGGACCACCATCTTCTTGGTGATTTTCCCTGTCTGGATTAGAGTCAGTAATTCCCAAAGCTCATCCATCGTCCCGAATCCTCCCGGAAAAACGATGAGAGCTTTGGCCAGATAGACAAACCAGTACTTCCGCATAAAGAAATAGTGGAAATCGAAGTTCAAGCTTGCCGTGATGTAAGGATTTGGCAACTGTTCCAGCGGGAGACTAATATTGAGCCCGACCGATTTGCCTCCAGCCAGATAGGCCCCGAGGTTCGCGGCTTCCATGATTCCAGGTCCCCCGCCTGAACAGACAACGAAATGATGAGAATTCCTGGCGATCGACAAAGACCACGAGGTTAAGAGCCGGGATAGTTCGACAGCATCATCATAATAGCGGCTCAGTTCTAATTGGACCCGAGCAGCCTCAACTTGTCCTGGATCAACTTGGCTCGATGATCTGTGCACGGCATCTATCAACTCTTGGTATGCCTTTTCCGCCCTCTGCCTGGGAATGGCGCGGGCGGAGCCAAAGAATACGATGGTGTCACGGACCTTTTCCTGACGGAATCGGCGGTACGGATTGAGATACTCAGAGAGAAGCCGCACAGAGCGGGCCGCCGGGGAGTTGATAAATTCAGGGTCTTTATACGCTTTCAAGGGTTGAAGAGGTTTGTTCATTTGTGTTTGTCCAATGCTCGGATTTTCACAGTCAGGACTTGTCTTGGGTTCCCAACCAGAAGTTGTTGAATACTCGATTCGGAGATACCCCGCTTGCGCAGTTCTGGCAGGAATCGGTTGAACAGGAAATCATAACTGCGAAATTCGCCCCCGCCCGGTTCTCCGACATGATACCAGCCGGCATCCTGGGAAATCAGTGTTCGATGAATCAACTTGCGGTCGACCATATTTCTGATCAGCTCCTGATGAAGATCCATGGAAGCTGGACTGATCCCATCGAACTCCACCCAGCATCCCTGCGCTGCAGCTTGAAACTGCAGTTCGCAATTGGGCTCATTGTGGGCGTGTACCCAGATAAAGGCATTCGGGCGAACTCCCAGCTTCTTCAGGAGGTCCAATTGCTCCAGAGCGGCAATCCCATCTCCGGTGTGAGAAGCGATGGTCAGTCCAGTATGGAGGTGAGTGAGCGCGGCGGCCTTTACAAGCTTTTCGTCAATTTTAGATAACCTTCCTGCATCCACCCCGATCTTGATGATCCCAGGCTTGATCCCGGTCCCTTCAATGCCCTCTTCATACTCCTTCACCCAGCGGTCAGCCAACTGGGTCGCGGGCTCTTGGTATGCCCAAGCGGGAATAAAATTGTCGTCGGCCGCTCCATAATAGCCCGTATTCGTTATGAGATTCAGCTTGGAGGCTTCGGAGAGCGACGCCAAAAGTGCGGGGTCGCGGCCAATAAAAGCGGGAGTGCATTCGACTAGGGTACGGCAACCTGCTCCATAGAGCCTTCGCAGGTGCGGGAGGACGGACGTAAAGACCTCTCGAGGATCATACCGGTCCCGGGAGACTTGGGCAGCCCCAATAAAATCGACCAACACATGTTCGTGCATCAAGGTCATCCCTAATTGGCTGGCGGCGACTCTCCCAAGCACTGTGTCAGCAGAAGACAGGGACTTGCTTGCCTGACCCCCTGTCTCCAACAACAAGAGAGGACCAGCAGCAATGGCTTGCACAAAGTCTCTTCGGTTCAATCTGCTCATGTGGAAATTGGAACTCGTGCAGCTGAGCGGCGCCTCGTTACTTTATGACAATTGCCGAAGGCCTGGCACCTGTTTGAATAACGGTCAGCAATGCATTCCCGGATCTCACAAAGTCCGTGCGCAGTACCGTAACATCGTCCGATCCCGAATTCAGCACGAACAAGTAACGTTCGTCAGGTGACAAACAGAGATGTTCGGGATGGACACCTACAGGGATTGAAGCCAGGACCTGGCGAGTTGAAGGCTCCAGAACAGAGACGCTGTTTGAGCCAAAGTTGGAAACATACAAGCGTGAGGCGTCATGTGAGATGACACCACAAATCGGGTTTCGCCCACCTGGAAAGCTTCCGTTCTGGGTGTTAGTAACCGTGTTAATTATGTCGACCCTTTCGCTATCGAAGTTGGTTACGTAAACCTCCCCCCCGTCAGGCTTGCGCACCATATGCATGGGTGTTTTTCCCAAGGTGATTTCTCCCAGTTTCTCTAAGGTGTGTCCATCAAACACAGTGACCCTTTCGCTGGCTGGATTACTGACGAACATCTTGGATCCATCCGGGAGTAGGATCATGTCCATGGGAGACTCCTGATGGGGAATCTGCTCGAACCGCTCATCGCCTTCCAGGTGAATGACTCCAAGAGATCCATCGACAAACTGGCTGACCCAGAGGCGCGTGTCCTTGGATGTGAGCTTTAAGACATTGGGGCCCGCCCGCGTCGGAAAACTCTTAATCGCTCTTAAGGTGCTGCAGTCAATAACCGAGACCTGGTTGGACTCATAACAGGCCACATAGGCAAAACGGCCGTCGGAGGAAACCGCGATGTCCAACGGGGCTCTGCCTACAGGTATGGTCTTAATGACTGCGAGGTCGATGGAGTCAATGACCGTGATCGAGCTGGATCCTGCATTCGCGACAAGAAGAAGTCTGGTATCACGAAAGGCAGCTATCTTAACTGGAGACTTCTCAACTGAGAGGGTCTTGATCTTTCGAAGGGAATTCAGATCTATTACAGAGACTGTATTGCTGCCCAGGTTGGAGATGAAAGCATGAATAGGTGGAGGAGGTGGAGGGGTCCTTTCTTTTATGGAGCAACTGCTCAGGATCAGGACTGCAAATAGCCACCGGACTCTCTTTCGAAGGGCCGACAGGCCCTGCATCCGGTGGGTGGAGTTAGTCTGGCCAAGGATTGCCAAATGGGGACAGTTAATGATCACGAGGCAGGTCTGCTCGGCGAGGGTTGATTGGGAGTGCTTCTTCTTCTATCTCGTCCGCCTTGTTCTCGAGCCGGCACTCAAAACTCCAATAAGGAACTGTCTCGAGAGTTCACTCATCGCTAGTCTTGTCCTCGTGCTCTTTGTACATATAGCGGATTGCGTGCTTAAAAACCAGAAGGTTAGGGCCAGAGTCGCGGTTCACTTTGATGCAGTTCTTGTCGTACCATTCGATAATTCCGTGAAGCTCTTGCCCATCCTGCAGGACCACAACCATCGGTGTCTTGTTCTGCATCTGCTTGAGATAGTAAAAGCTTTCGGCATTGGTCTGCTCCTGTGGTGCGGCCTTCTTCTTCTGAGTACGCACAGTCATTTTGTCTTTAATTTCCGCCAAGGAAGGACGGATAAGCTTTCGGTTCACGAGAAAATCCTCCTCAGGCCTTCTTCTATTTGGACCTCTTGTACGACTTTGTTCCACGACGTTTACCCACTTCTGTGGGGCCTGTAGTCAACCACCTGCTTTCCCTTTAGACGGGGCAGGGCAAGCAGGCACAGGAAACAAAACCCTTGAGTATCTTAAGTTGCTAGACATTCCCCGATCACCGGGGTTCTAGGTAACTGAGATGGCAATGATACTGGAATTTCATCAGATCGACAGAAATACCCCTGAATCATTCTTAACGCATCAATTAAATGCACATTACCACATTTCAGTACAGGTCTCAAGGACAAACTTGCATGCACCGTAGCGGGTTAGGAAGCGTGAAGAAATCAAATTCTGAGGAAAGCCGACAGATTCGCATCCACCTGGAAACTCACTCATTTGTCAAGAATCCGCCTA
>JBGOTQ010000079.1:0-22769 GCA_041476565.1 Terriglobia bacterium
ATCTGTTTGTCACCAATACTCAGCGGCTCAGGAAGGGAATCGATTCTGGAGTCGCCAACTCGATCCTCATCAAGTTGAATCAGATTGGGACGCTGACTGAGACCATCGAAGCCATCGAACTAGCCAAGAACAACGGGTACACTGCCGTAATCTCCCATCGTTCCGGTGAAACAGAAGATACATTTATTTCCGATCTGGTGGTGGGCCTTAATACCGGCCAGATCAAGACCGGCTCTGCCAGCCGTACTGACCGGATTGCCAAGTACAACCAGTTGCTCCGAATCGAGGAAGAGCTTGGTAATGAAGCGCGCTTTCTCGGCAAGGCAGCCTTCAAACTGACCTAAGCCAGAAAGTCCATTGTCCAAAGTCCCAAGTCCAAAGTCGCACCTTGCACCTGGGACGTTGGGCTTGGGACCTTGGACCGTTGTGAATGAAGATCGCACAGAAACCGCCTTGGGTCGGAGACTATTTCATGGTCTGGAAGCCCCTCGTATCCTAGTAATCCGATTTGCCAGGATGGGAGACCTCCTTCTTCTCATTCCAACCCTGAAGGCTCTGCGGGGTAATCTACCCCAGGCCAAAATCAGCGTACTGGTCGGTCACCGCTGTGCTCCTATCCTGGAAATGTGCTCAGCAGTCGACGAGGTTATTTCCGTGGATCGTGTGTCCATGAGGGATGGGAGCAAACTCGCGGCGCTGGGGGAAATATTCAGACTCGCCGAGAATATCCGGAGACGGGGATTTGATCTGGTTCTGGACCTGCACAGCTTCCGCGAGACAAACCTGTTGACATGGTATAGCGGCGCACCAATGAGGCTGGGATTAAAAAGGACAAGAGCCGCCTTCCTCTCTTTCTGTTTTAATATGGACCCGGTTATCGAGGACAAAACCCAACACGTTTGTTCAGTCTTCCTAGCTTCTCTCAAAGCTCTGGGGCTTAATGCTGGCGAGCCTGACTGCCGTTTGGACTTGCCAATTCCGGATCAGGAATTCGCCAGATTGTTCTTCGAACAAAATCCGATGACATCAGGTGCTAGGCTCGTGGGAATGTATTTAGGAGCTAGTTCTCCCGGAAGACGTTGGCCTCTAGAGAAATTCTCGCAATTGGCAAAGCTCTTGAGTCGGGAGACTAACATCAATTCCGTTCTATTTTGGGGGCCGCGGGAACAAGCTGTTGCTCGACAAATCGAAGAAGCTTTTCCTCCTTCTTTTCGAACTCTTGTTGCCGGTTCGCTACCCCTCAGACAAATGGCTTCGCTCATGAGCCACTGCGATCTTCTCATTAGCAACGACACAGGGCCCATGCATTTGGGCCCTGCCGTAGGCGTTCCCACACTAGGATTATTCAGTTTGGCCCTGCCTGAGCACTATAACCCCCTTGGACCCTTCAGCCATTTCATCAAGAAGGCCTCAATCGACGAGATTGAGGTCAAAGAAGTGCACCGGATGGCAGCAGAAATGCTTGGCTTGACTTAGAACGGGACGGAAGGTATACTCCGGCGGTTGAATTTGCGCTTAAGCGTTCAGAATTGTTGTTCCCTTATGTCAGGTTCCTGAGGAAGGGTATGTTGTTTGGAGTTGGTTCGGGCGGAGTGTCTTGTGGGTCAATCTCGGAACGGTTTGCCCTTTTAATGCTAGAAAGGTTCCCTCCGCTGGCACTGGATCATTCCATGTTGGTTCCCTGGTTTGTGTCGAAGGAACAAAAGGAGCAATTTGAATGAGTGCCTTTCGCAAGTTGCTTTATAAGCGGATAGTTTTCTGTCCCAAATGCCACCGGAGCATGTTTGTGGGGCTAAACGGAAAGTATGTTGGCCATCTGTTCCGACATACCCTGATTAATAAGTTATTGATTCTTTTGGCTGTAGTGGGTTTAATCCCGTTGGCCCCGTCGTCGGTTTCGATCATGCCGGTCAGAAAGATCGGGTTGGCCGACTACGTTTCGGATGAAGAGTACAAGCAAGATCGAATCGTGCATTCGCTCCTGAAAAAAGCACTGGATATTGAGACAGAGGAAGTCACGAAACTTAGTAAGATCATTGTTCGTCACTCACTGAACAAGAAGCTGGACCCGAAGTTAGTGGCTTCGATCATCATAGTGGAATCGCGCGGAAATCCGCTTGCCATTTCGGGATCTAAATCAGTGGGGATCATGCAGATTCATGTCCCGACATGGAAGGAGGAGGTGGACTTTACAGAGATGAATCCATTCGACCCCGAAGTGAACATCGAGATTGGAACGACCATCCTTGCTCAATACCTGAAGCAGTACAAGGATGTTGAATCAGCCTTGGTAGCTTACGAAGGATCGAGGAATCCGTCAGAGAGTGAGTACGTGTCGAAGGTCATGGAGGTATACCGGTCTCGGACCCCCTAAGACAATTCCTCTTTGGGTCCCGGAACGCAAGAGTCGTATCGGCCCGATTTGACAGACGGAGTGACATCCATGGCAGGAATTCCCTCCTTGTTCTGACTCCACCAGGCTTCGTCAAAAATGGCCCCAACATGGCGCGGCCCATCTCAGAAAGTTAGAACCCCTGCTCCCTTTCCTTTTTTCGTTACAGCCCTCTTCAATGCCAAGCCAGGAGCGAATTTCGCCACCTTGTGAGCGCTAATCCTGATGGTTCGCCGGTTGGGTGGTTCTTTGTCAAGCCTCTTTGGGCGCTGGTTTTCGAGGATTCACAGAAGGAAGCTATCGACCTCAAGCGAGTATGTCGTGGGTTGCTCTTTCATGCACTTTTTACATAATGAAGCGCAAGAGGGTGTAATATTTACGCCTGTCTCGCCATCGAGCCTCCCTCACTGTTTCCCCATTTGCCTCGAACCACGCGTCAGACAAGGGCCTAGGAGAAGAATGAAACATGAGGGAATTTGGAGGTTAAAGTGTTATACCCATACTCCACCGCTTGTCGCCGTTTCTGTAAACCGTTTAACTTGAAAGGCTCTTGGAATGATCGATGAAAACTGCGTGATTTACAAGCATGGTAAAGGATACTGTTGGTGCCCCAGTTCAGCCTGGAATCTCAAGGATCAAGAACTCTGCCAGCTCTGCCAGGTGAAAAACGCTGCGACAGTGGAGAAAATCAGGTTTTATGAGGTTGCCAAGCCGAAGCCGGTACCAGTCAAGATCAGGGCAGCCCGAGTCGTAACGCTCGCATACGAGTAGCGGCGGGGGCTCTTAATCTGCACTAGTGCTTCCTGAAGCAAGGGCTTTATAGCTCATCGTTGAGTTGCCATTCGTGTTGGATCATGCCCCAAAGATCCACGCGCCAGCCTGATTACCTTATCCAAAGATCACCACTGCCGATGAAAAGCCCGCGAATTGGGCGAAAGAAAGTAGCCTAGGGCAGGGGCGTCAACCAGGCTAGTTGTCGCTTGCCATTAGTTGGAAATCGACGCCAGTCGTGGCCTTCCCTTTGGTGACCTCGATAACCCGTGTGTCAAATACTCGGGTTGATTGGAAGGTGCTATCGGGCTGCGTCTTGTCGGGGTTGGAAAGCAAGACCAGAACATACTTGCCCGGATCCAGTCCGGTCAGAGCATAATGGTCGGAATTCAGGCTGAAAAACGACTTGGAGTTTTCCTTGATGCTGATTAAGACCAGAAGTAGCTTGTCGAGCGTATATAAAGGGCTCTTCGTAGATACCGTGCCGGAGATTGATCCTCCCACCTTGAGGGAGAAATCGAGACTCTCCCTCACCTCTCCCTCCCACAGGTCAAGCGGTTTTCCTTCAGGACTGGTCTGTAGCCTGAGATTCGGGTCGAGGACCTTGGCCACCAAGGAGTATTTCCCCGGTGGCGTCCCCTCGATTGTGAAGGAACCGTCCTGAGCCAGCTGATAGGTCCGCTCACCGAAGCCTTCCAGGTCCGGCGGGGCCCGTTTCAGCGAGACGGTACTCGCGATAGGGTCAAATTTATACTCCGGGTCATCGATCTTCAAGCGTCCTTTGAGCGTGGCTCCTAGAACCAGATTGAAATCAATACCCTCTGCCAAGCCATTTTCCCCGACAAAGACCTTGTCGGCTGATTCCGGGCCCAATTTGTCTTGGTAGTAAACCTCCACATATCGCCGGCTCCTCTTGGGGAGCACAGAGTCCAGGATATATTCTCCAGGTGGCAGGTTTTCAATCAAATAGTCCCCTCGCTCGTCGCTCTTGGGGGTGGGGGGATTCAAGATTTCCTTCTGAAGGTGCTTGGGGGTAATTGCCACGTCGGGGAGCGGAGTGCCATAAGCTAATGAACGGACGCTCCCTGAAATCCTCCCACTTTGCACCAGGGCGAAGTTTACGCCCGTGAGGTTGTTCCCGTTCTCGATCCTCAGCTTTGCGGCCAGTGCTTTGTCGAAGCGACCTTCGTAAAACTGGGTAAGGTACCGGGTCCGTGACGAGGATGGCTCATCGGGCGACTTCGCGGCCCCGCTCTCCACGGTGTAGGTTCCATCCGTTAGTCCTTGCAGCTCGTAGAAGCCTTGAGCATCGGTATAAGCAAACAAAGGATTCTCTTTGGGACTCTGCCTCTCAGCGATGATTTTGATACCAGCGATAGGCTGCCGGTTCTTCTGCGCATAGACCCGCCCGCTGATCCTCCCGCCGCTTCGAAGCTGGAAGTCAATGCCGGAGGCCTCCTGGTTAGCTTCGAGGTGGATAGAGCCCGCAGAGTCTGAGGTTAAGGCATCGTCGAAATAGACGGAGATGTAGTTTTCGTCCAGGGCCAAGACCCGGACCTTGTAGTCGCCCGAAGGGAGGGCTTGAAACTGGTACTTGCCTGCCTCGTCAGTGTTCACGGAAACGCGCCAGTCCGGGGACTCGGCGGAGACGCGCACATTCCCGATGGGGCCGTGGTCCGAGGCTCGCGTGACCCGGCCTGAAATCGATCCGCCGGACGCAAGCGAGCAGTCAATAATGATGAAGGCCTGGTATGTCGGGACGTCTATAATGTCCCCCTGTTCCTGTCCGGATTCCGAATAGAACTGTGGGAGAAAATTGGAATTGGGTGCACTGATGAACAGGCGGTACTTGCCGCGGATCAGTTCCAGGTGATATTGCCCCTGGGAATTGGTCTGTGCCTGAACCTCTCGCCTGTTTCGCAATTGAGGGATGGCCCTGACCACGGCACCGGAAATAGCTTGTCTTGTTCTGGCGGCCCTGATCGTTCCGACTATTTCAGCGCCGGCGGCCGATCCGACCCAGAAAATCAGTACCAGCAAAGAGATCGCTGAAGCGAGAGGGCGTTCTTGAGTCATGACCTTAAAAAGGTTGCCATCTCGATTTTTAACACTTCCAACTTGCTCCAGTATACCATGATTGATGCCTTAGGAGAGGCCCTTGCTATTCAGAACTTAGGAGCATTGGGAACATTTTGCGGGGTTCCGGTGTCTAAGTTTATAGGCGAAGTAGCTTGAATTTTGGCTGGTGAGTTGCTATCTTTATAAGGCAGAAGGGGGAACAGTGTAGCTCCAGATCCACCCTATCCATTTCCAGGGGAGAGAACGCCTTGAGCAACCTCGAGATAGGCTTTGAACTGGCTGAAAATGAAGTTACCTTTGTCGATCGCCTTCAGATCGGTTCTGAGGAGGCTTTTGAAACGTTAATCCATCTCTATCAGACGCCGATTTACAACATCGCATACCGGATTTTGGGCGATCCTTCAGAAGCAGCCGAGGCTGTGCAGGAAACTTTCATGAAGATTTATAAAGCCATCAAATCCTTCCGGGGAGAGGCTGGTCTTAAGACCTGGATTTATAAAATTGCCATCTCTGAAAGCCTCAATCGCCAACGATGGTGGAAGCGTTGGCGGAAAAACGTTATTGCATCTCTGGACGAACCTCTGAACTCCTCTGAAGATGGTCCCAGGTATTTGGAGGTCCCAGATAATCTGCCGAGTCCGGAGAGTTATTGTGCCAGCCGGGAAACGGAGAGGGTTGTGCAGAAAGCGTTGGACAAGCTACCCTTCGATTTCCGGATTGTGGTCATTCTACGCGACATTGAGGGGATGTCATACGAGGATATTGCCGAGACGTTGAAACTATCGCTGGGCACAGTGAAGTCTAGACTGTGGCGAGGCAGATTGGAACTGAAGACCCAACTTCAGCATTTTGTCAAAGAGTTTCAGCAGACACCGGTAGTGGAGACAGAGAGAAGCCGGCTGGAACTGGCCTGAGAGGCAAGTGGGTTTGAGGCGAAGGGGGTAGTTATGGATTGCAGGGAATCACGCAAGCTTCTAAGTAGTTATTTAGATGATGTTCTTTCCTGGCAGGAGACCGCTGCGGTGGAGTGTCATATGGAGGGCTGCCCCAATTGCGCCCAGCAGCATCGAGAGATGGTGACTGTACGGAAGCTTATGCGGTCATTGCGTCGTATGGAACCCCCCAGCGACCTGGCTTTGCGGGTCAAGATTGAAGCATCGAAGCTCAACCGGCCGCCCTTTGCCGAACGAGTGTTTTCCAATCTGAGCGCAGCACTTCGCCCGATTGCCATACCGGCGTTTTCCGGCGTCGTCTTGACCTTTTTGTTTTTTGTTGTCCTGATGGGCACGTTTCTTCCCGGAGCAAGCGTCAGTGCCAGCGATAAGGACATTCCTTTGAGTCTTTTCACCGAGCCTCGCGCCAGTTCTTTCTACATGTCGCGATTCGTGCAGTTGGAAAACTTCAAGTCCCTGAAAGAACCGATCACCGTAGAGACCCAAGTGGGCAACGACGGGCGGATCGTAGATTACAAGATTCTGAGCGGACCAAAGGATCTGGCCAAAGATCTGGCCACTATCCGCAATCTTAACCAGTTGTTTTTCTTTGAGCTTTATTTGGAGCCCGCTACTTTGTTCGGCCGGCCCACTTCAGGCAAAGTGGTCCTCACCCTGATCTTTTGCCCCACAGCCAATGACCGGATTGATGTCATAGGATGACCTGTGAAAATATGCTTACTATGGGAGGGCCGAACTCGATGCGGCCCTCCATGGGTAGTGGCTGGATTGCTTTCCTTACGGTTCTTATGGTGACAAGGGTCGTTCCCATCGCTCTCCAATAGTGCCTCGCCTCGTGATTCTCCATAAAAGTGCCCCATGACCTTTTTAGGTCAACGCGGTCGATGAAAATGCTGGAGGGCCCCGCTCCGTCGGGGCCACGGTCGCGACAGAGCGCGACCCTCCATCAAAACCGCATTTTCATAAGCATCGATGGTTTTCATAGAATTCCGGTAGTGGGTCAGTTACAAGTGGAGGGCCGAGTTCCGCGAGGCCACGTTTGCCATGTTGTCTGCGGCTTCGCGGGGTGACAGCGGTCACCCGCTCGCCCTCCGGAGTTCCCCGTTTGACTGGCCCAATACGAATTCCGCTTTTCCACTCTTCCTAAACAGAAGCTTTTTTCAGTATAATGGGGGGCTTGTGACAAATGGACACGCTGCGGTAGTCACAGCGATGCGAAGAAGGGTGTTGGTTTGATTGCTGAGTTGTGCGCGGAGTTCAACAACAGGTATTAAGGAGGTCGTGTGATTGAAGTCGATCATCTCACCAAGAGGTATGGGACAGTAAAGGCAGTTGACAACATCAATTTCCAGGTTGAGAAGGGGGAGATCCTGGGGTTCCTCGGACCCAATGGAGCAGGGAAGACCACTACGATGCGGGTTCTCACGGGATTCCTCCCGGCTAGCGAGGGAACTGCCCGCGTTTGTGGGTTCGATGTCTTCGAGAAACCACTGGAAGTCAAACGGCGAATCGGCTATCTCCCCGAAAATCCACCGGTCTACACAGAAATGTCGGTCGACAGCTACCTGGATTTCGTCGCCAAAATTAAGGGAGTTGGTCCGACGGAACGGAAGAAGCGGATCAATGAAGTCAAGGACCGCGTCAGCATCGGGCAATATAGCCGGACGCTGATTAAGAACCTTTCCAAAGGATACAAGCAGCGTTTGGGCTTGGCTCAGGCACTCATTCATGATCCGGAGGTGCTGATTCTGGACGAACCCACAATTGGCCTTGACCCCAACCAGATCATTGAGGTCCGCCAGTTGATTAAGGGCCTTTCGGGCAACCACACCATCATTCTCTCGACTCACATCTTGCCGGAAGTCAGCATGACCTGCCAACGAGTGGTCATCATCTCCGAAGGCAGAATTGTAGCAGTGGATACACCAGAAAATCTGACCCGGCAATACCAGGGTGCCGAAAAAATTCGCCTTGAAGTCAAAGGCCCCGAATCCGTGGTCAAAGAGAAAATTAAGGAGATCGAAGGCGTTCTAAAGGTCGACTCCGACCGGCTAGACGGGGACCAGGTTTGTTCGTTTCTGGTCGAAACCGAACTCAAGAAAGACTTACGCGGCAGGATTGCCAGGAAGATAGTCGAGAATGGTTACGACCTATTAGAGATGAGGACCTTGAGCATGAGTTTGGAAGAAGTGTTCCGTAAACTAACCACCAAAGAGGAGGAGGTACGCGGCCAATGAAAACTGTGCTGGCCATTTTCCAGAAGGAGATGAAAGCCTATTTTGTCTCACCCATCGCTTACGTGGTGCTCACCGTGTTTCTGGTGATATCGGGATACTTCTTTTACAATATTCTCTCGATCTTCATCGAGCGTTCCATGTTCGCGATGATGCAGTCACAGCAGTATGGTGGGCCTCCTCCTTCGATTGACGTCCCTGCTCTGGTCACCCGCAATTTCTTTGGCGTCACCAGTACCATTATCCTCTTCATGCTCCCCATGATTACCATGGCGACCCTGGCAGATGAAAAACGGCGCGGAACCATGGAATTGCTGATGACCTCACCCATCACGAATCTGCAGATTGTCGCGGGGAAGTTTCTATCCTCCCTGGCTTTCTTTGTCTTCATGCTGTTTCCCACGATGCTATACATGGGGCTCGTGGTGGCCTACAGCACGCCCCGAATGGGGGTGGGGCCCGTCCTTTCCGGGTACCTGGGGTTATTGCTTCTCGGGGGGACGCTCATTGCCCTAGGGTTGTTCATCTCGAGCCTGACTGAAAACCAGATCGTGGCTGCCACCATCACGTTTGGAGCCTTCCTGATTCTCTGGGTTATCGACCTGTCCGGTCGCTCGGGAGGGACCACGCTGCAGGAATTGCTGAGCTATCTATCGGTTTTGAACCACTTCGAAGATTTTGCCAAAGGGGTCATCGACACGTCCAGCTTGATCATCTATTCAACCCTCATCTTTTTTGGGTTGTTTCTTACGTATCGATCCGTTGAATCGCTTAGGTGGAGGCAGTAAATCTCATGAAATCGCTCAAGAACATCTCGGCATTTGGACCGCTTCTTGTCCTCGGAGGATATCTCTACTACAACGTGGGAAACGTCTGGAACATCCCCACTCAGATTCTGATCTATCTGGGAGCCGCTTTGACGGTTCTTTGGATTGGCCTGAATCTCGAGCAGATCAAAGCGAGTTTCGGTAAGCGGTCGACCCAATATGGCACCAACACCTTCGTCATGATAGTGATTGTGCTTGGCATCCTGGGTTTGATCGACTTTTTGGGTAAGAAACACCATACACGGTTTGACTTGACATCGGGCCAGCTTTATAGCCTTTCCGATCAGACTGCGAAGATCGTCAAGGGATTGAAGAACGACGTCAAGATCTATCATTTTGCCAAGGAACGCACCCCCTCTTGGGACGATCTGCTGACCGAATACAAGAGTCTGAATGCGGCTAGAATTGAATACAAGGTGATCGACCCTCAGAAGGATCCAGGACTGGCCAAGCAGTACAAAGTCCGAAGCTTCGGCGAGACTGTCGCAGTTTCGGGGGATAAGAACGAGAAGGTTGAGTCTGCTCAGGAAGAGGCAGTCACGAACGCCATCCTCAAAGTGACCCGTGAGAAGAATAAGGTAGTGTATTTCCTGCAGGGTCACAACGAAGCGGACCTGGAAAATCGGGAGGCCAAAGGTTACTCTACCTTGAAGAAGGCCATCGAGAATCAGAACTACGAAGTCAAGCCCCTTAACATGGCCCAGAAGCCGGCGATTCCTGACGACTGTGCTGTCCTGGTCATGGCCGGACCGAAAGTGGCCCTGCTGCCCACTGAGATCCCCGTGATCGATAAGTATGTTGCCGCAGGAGGCAAGGTCTTCATCATGGCGGACCCTGACACAGACGCCGGGCTGGGCGACTTACTCAAGAAATGGAAACTGGGTGTGGATGATGACATTGTTGTGGACTCCAGCGGCCTTGGCCAATTGTTCGGCATGGGGCCGGCTGCACCGCTAGTCTCCACCTATGAGACTCATCCTATAACCAAAGACATGACCAATACCATGACGGTTTTTCCCATGGCCCGTTCCGTCAAGACCGTTGAGAACACGAACTCGCAATTTAACTCGAGAGTGCTATTTAAGACCTCGGAGAACAGTTGGGGCGAGACAAACCTCAAAAACGGGTCCGCCGAGTACAACGAAGGCAAGGATATCAAAGGCCCGGTGGCCATTGGCGCGGTCAGCACGGGAACTGTCTCCGGGGATGACAAAGAGAAGCGGTACGGCAAAGAAGCTAGGGTTGTCCTGATTGGAAATTCCAGTTTCGCCGACAACAACTACATCCGGCTGCAACGCAACGGAGACTTGGCATTGAATGGGGTGAGCTGGCTGGCCGAGGACGAGGACCTCATTTCCATTCGTCCTAAGAGTCCGGAAAGCCGCACCATTCAGATGACCATGGCACGATCCAGGATTCTGTTCTGGCTGAGCTTGATCTTCCTGCCAGGCAGTGTGCTGGTTGTCGGTATTGCCGTCTGGATAAGGAGAAGGTAGCCGATGAAATGGAGAAATCTTGGTATCGTTGTGTTGATTTTTGCGGCCCTCGGTGCCTACGTGTATTTTTACGAAATCAAGGGGGGCAAGAAAAGAGAGGAAGCAGAGGAGAAGGCCAAGAAGCTTTTTCAAATTGATGATAAGGACATCACGTCTCTCACCATCAAGTCAGAGAATGGCGAGATTGTTCTGCAAAAAGACAAAGATGTTTGGAACGTTGTCAGCCCCGTAAAAGCCAAGGCTGACAAATATGCGGCCGACGGACTCGCTTCAGATTTCGCTTCTGCCCGAATTGAGAGAACCCTCGACGATCCCAATCCGAACTGGAAAACCTACGGCCTGGATCCGACGGTAGCTAAGGTCACGGCAAAGCTTGCCAACGGGAAGACTCAGGAGCTGGATCTGGGACAGAAGGACTTCACGGAGTACTCTGTGTTTGCACGTGTTCCCGGTCAGAACAAGGTTGTTGTTATCCCGGTTTCTCTGCTGAACAACGCAAACAAGAAACTTCTTGATTTCCGGGACAAGTCAGTCCTGGAATTCCAGCGTGACCAGGCAAAGGAGATGGCAATTGATATCAAGGGGAAGGAGTTCGATTTTGAGAAGAACGGCGACAACTGGGTGGTTAAGAAGCCATTCCAAGCCAGGGGGGACCGTTCCGAAATTGATTCGATTCTCAGTGATCTCGAGTTAGCCAAGGTGGAGGATTTTCTGCAGTCGTCAGACCAGGATCTGAAGACTTACGGGTTGAATGCCCCTGACGTTCGGGTGAACGTGTTTCTGGGAGAGAACCGGGCCAAAAAGACTTTGCTCATCGGGAAAAAGGTTGACAACTTTTACTATGCTAAAGACGAGTCCAAGCCCGAGGTTTTCAAGATCAAAGAAGACCTGTTCAAAAAACTTGATGTCGATCCCAAGAAGATCAGGGACAAAAAAATCCTTCGCATCGACCGGGCGAATCTCAGCCAGGTTGACGTGAAATTATCCGACAAGGAGTTTGTCTTCACCAAAGGGGCCGACGATAAGTGGAAGGTCGAGAAACCAGAGGCTCAGAAAGGTAAAGCCATCCTGGATTACAAGGTCTTCTGGCCGCTGGAGGATCTGGAGGCCAAAGACATCATCGACCATGCCAACCTGCAGGATCCCCAATACGCCTTCTCGAAGCCGACGGCTGAGATCAAATTGACGGACAAGAGCAAGAGGGTTATCCAGGTCACTCTGGGCAAGCTCGACATGGACTTGGTCTTTACGAAGACCGGCAGCGAACCGACCGTATACAAAGTGGACAAGAAAATCCTGGATGATCTCAATTTCAAGATGGATGAGATCGTTGAAAAATAGCGAGGTGACCTATGCCCATCAGCCCGGAATTGCTGGAAATCCTGGTTTGTCCGCTCTGCAAAGAACCAGTGAGCTTGACACCGGACGGCAATGGGCTCAAGTGTTCCAAGTGTAAACGGGTTTATCCCATCAGGGATGACATTCCTGTGATGCTGGTCGATGAGGCTAAGATCGAGGAGTAACCACATAACGATCTCTTTATGAAAGTGCGGGCTTCAAGGTGGGCGCCGCGCGGGTGACCGCCGTCACCCGTCGCGGCGATCGCCCGGGTCAAATGGGTCGCCGCTCTGGGGACAGCGGTCCCACGATCGGCGCCCACACTCCCCCCAAGACTGTCATGTTCTTCCGCCGTGGTGAACTTGAAAAGGTCATGGGGCACTTTCATGAACATGACCGTTGTCCCAGCATTGGCAGCCCGGTGGCGTCCGATATCAGTAGTCACCGAGGACCCCAGGGAGAATTTGCGAAACCCCTCTCCATAAAGTACCGGCAATTCCCACTCGTCCAAGGCCATGAGATCCAAAGAAAAGTCCGACCTGGGCACAAGAATACTGTTGGCTTTGAACCTCCTTTGTGGACTGGCCCTGGCACTCTGGCTCGGCTTCTGGCTGAGGCACGATCGATCGACAGCCGGAGCCCCTCAATCCATTCAAGCATCCCTGTCAATAACCTTGTCCCAGCGAGTCCAGGCTTACCTGAACCTTCTGGAGGGCGAGCTGGAGCAGACAGAAAAAGATGCTAGGATCATGGCAGCCTTGGTCACCAATGTCTTCTCTAATCCTGAGAGCTATCGGCTGGCTCCTCAGCCTGGGGAGTATGACCACGATAGCCTGCTTGGAGTCTACGGTTCCACCAAGAACGACGGCAACGCCACTCTACTTCTCAGTGCTGCTGTAACTCTGAGCCCTGAAATCCTCCATGATTTTCGATTGGCTGAGTACCTGTCCCCCACATTCAAGTCCCTCGTCGATGCCCATTCGCAATATCGTTCAGTAACCCTCTACACGACAGATTCTCTACTCTGCAGTCTTCCCTGGTTTGACTACCGCCTGAGGGTTAAGGAAGGACTCCTCAGACCCGATTTCAAGGTTTCAGATTTCCCTTACTTTACCAAAGCCGCTTTGAACCAGAATCCTCAAGGAAGACCGATTTGGACCCTTCCGTCCGGTGCCGGCAATGGTCCTCATAAGGTCGCGTACTGCTCAGTCCCGTCTTTTGTCAATGAACTGTTTAAGGGTGTTGTTGTGGTTGAGTTCAGTTTTGATCAAGCCGTCTCACCGTTGATGGAAAAGGCCCAAGAGCCGGGTGAACTCGCCCTTTTACTTGACAGCCAGGGCCTTATTCTAGGAATGAATCCGCCTCTTCAAGCCAGGTTCCACCAACGTGGAGAGGGTTCCGTGCCTGGGGACTTGAAGGGGTTCCTCCAGCGCGCGCCATTCGACATTCAGCCGGTCCTGAACAAGATTGCCAGTCAGGCTGACGCGCTAGTTTGGGAAGCCGGATGGGCATTGAAGGTTATCCCGGTGACAAGGCTCCCGGTTCGCTTCCTGTTGCTTCGTCCTGTCACTATTGCTGCCACTTCGGCTTCGTATACAGGTTGGGACGCCCAGAGTTTCAGGTTGCTTGGCGGAATACTTTTGATGCTTGCCCTGGTTTTAATCAATGCGACCTGGATTTATAGGTCCCGGAAGCGAATGGAATCTGCCTCCCGCCAACTGGGCCAGGCCTTCTCCGCCCTTGCTAGTCTGGACCTGCAGTCGGCAAGCATCCCAAATCCCCAGGGCATCTGGAGGGACCTGCTCAATGAATTTAATGATTCCCTACAGGCTATCCAAAAGGGTTTGAGCACATTGCCTCTCGAAAAAATCCGACAGCCGCCTCTGGAGGAGGATGTTGCAACAGCCTCCGCTAACCTAGAGGCAGTTTCGCAAAAGGCCCGGATTCTCGGATCCTTTTCGGCGGATGATTCGATGGAGTCCACACTCCACAAATTAAGCGGGTCATTGCGGGAGGTTTTCTCTACAACCAGTTCCGGAGTGCTCTTTCCTTCTGCAGACGACCCGTGTTTCAAAGGCCAGATATTTTGTCTGGCCCTCTCGAACGGCGCGCCGCAAGTCTTGCCTGCAGAGATCGGTCAAAGCAGCTCTTTAGGAAGCCTCTTGAGGGAGCAGGAATATCTAATTATCAATTCCCAAGAAGCCTTGCCACAAGATGAGCAATGGCTAAAGGCCGGCGATATCAAGAACCTATTCCTTCTGTTCTTGAGCGACCAGCAGCAGAAGAAGCTCGGAGTTCTGGTCCTGGCCAACAAGGATTCCGACTTCGGTCCGTGGGACCAGGAGCGGGTCGGAATCCTCCAGGAGGTTGTCTCTAAAGTCCTCACCAATCTGCTTCAGTGTGAGGGTTACCGCCAGATCGATTCGTTGCGACGACAATACTGCCAGGAGTTATTCGGGTTGTTGGAGGATCCATTAAACCGTATCAAGGCTGAAGTGCAGTCCATCTTTTCGAGGTTGGGGAAATTAACACCTTATTACAAAGAGCATTGCGAGCAGATCCTGTTCGAGGTAGGCAGGCTTTATGAGATAGCTCATGAGGCGAGCTCCCTTGAAGGTTTTTCTCAGAAGAGCCAACGTGATAGAAGCTTCCCCAATTCTTGAAAGGATTTTCAGTAAACCGGGCGATGCGCTTGTATAAGGAATTCCACTTTATTTTAGAGCCGATTCGAGGTAATTTCTTGAGCGCATCATTCGTTCCTTGCGTTCTTTTCGGATTTCCCGGCACCTCAACAGCTTCAACGGAGACTGCGGTCTCACATTCTCACATTCTCAGCGGCCCTGGCTGGTGCGGATTCGGAGGGAGAAGATGGTTTGGTACGAGGATCTGTTTAACAAGGATTACGACCGGGTCTATTTTCGAACGTTCACAGCCGAACGCACTTCATCGGAAGTAGATTTCATTATTTCAGTCGCACGAATCCCTCAAAACGGCCAGGTATTCGACGTTGCCTGTGGGCATGGAAGGCACGCACTGGAACTGGCTAAGCGGGGCTTCCAGGTCGTGGGCTTGGATCTCTCCCCGCGGTTCATCGAGATGGCACGGCAGGGTGCTCGCGATGCACAACTGACCAACGTCGAATTCCTGGTGGGGGACATGAGGGAAAGCTATTTCATCAATCGCTTCGATGCCGCCTTTTCCTACTTCACTAGCTTTGGCTATTTCCTGGATGAAGAAAATCTCAAGGTCCTTGAAAACGTTGCCCAGTCCCTGGTGAAGGGTGGAACCTTCCTCCTGGAGACAGTCAATCGGGATTGGACGATACACAAGATCGAGTCCCAGCCTCGTCGTTGGGAGGAGGCGGATCCGGACTTTTTCATTCTGGAAGACGTCAGCTTCAATGCCCATACCTCGAGGATTCATACGCTCCGCATCATCCTGGAAAAGGAGCAGCGGCGCACCATGGAGTATGACATCAAACTATACACTCATGCTGAGATGGAAGATCTGCTGGAGAAGGTTGGGCTCAAGGTAGTGGCCACTTACGGGAGCAAGGACCTTTCTCCTTATTCGGTCTCCAGTCCCAGGATGGTGATTGTAAGCATGAAACAATAAAGGTCGGCATGGACATTAGAAGGCGCTTGATTATTATTTTACTGTTTACACGGGTTACCAGGTCAAGACATTACCTGGAATTCGGGAAGCCCTGGAGCAGCAAAATTGGAGGGAGGCCGAAGAGCAAATCCAGGAGGCGGCCGGTACCATTGACGAGTTCACGCACCTTCTTAACGGTCTTGTCCCATTGATTTCAAGCCCAACCATTAGAAGTCATTCATCCCCCGATAGTCGGTCGTTGGTTCACTGACTGCCCAACGAATAGATCTGGCAGTCACCGGGCCGACGCCGTGCACTTGCAGAAGTTGATCCAGGTTGGCATTGAATACCTGGCCGACACTTCCAAAGGCTTTTAGCAGACTCATGGCTCGATCCGGCCCAATCCCCGGTAGTCCCTGCAGGATCTCCAACTGGACTCTCTGCTTCCCCCGCGGCCTCCGGACTTTTCGGGGGAGGGCGCCCGTAGCAAGGGCTTCAGCTTGCCGCGCAGCGAAAAGCATGAGCTGGACACTTTCTCGCGTATCCCTGGCTCTTAAAACGGGAATCCCGAGAACCAGGCTCAGCGTGATCAGTGCGCCTTGGAGGGCCTCCCGCCGCATGCCGGTTTCGGAAAGATCAGCCGCCATTCCCTCCAGAATGAGGAATGGACGCAAGGGAGAGGCCTTCAGACGGCAGGCCTGTCGGAAGAGCCGCCCGTCCTTGATCGAAGCGGCAAAATCCAAAAGAGTCTTTCGCTCCACAAGGAATTTCCCGTTGAGTTCGTAGTCACCCACGGACAGACGCGCGATTGTGACCTCGACGCTCCTTGCTTCCTTGAAGACGTCAACCATGCCGCCCGTGCGTTCCCGATCATCCATGATGACGTGAATCGTTGCTGCATGGCTGTCTGTCGTGTCACGATGAAGTTCGATCATGGGAGTCGATTTCGAGATGATTCAAGACAAATTGCAGGAGTCGTGCGAGCGACTCTTCCACATTCATCTCTCCCGTAGGAATGACCAAAGCAGGTGACGGTGGTGGTTCGTAGGGGGCACTGATCCCGGTAAATTCTTTCAATCTCCCTTGCCTTGCTTTTTGATAGTTCCCTTTTGGGTCGCGCCGTTCACAAACCTCCAAGGTACAGTCAAGGTAAACCTCATAGAACCTATCAGGCGAGAATAGAGTTTTCACCTGCTCACGATCCTTGCGGTAAGGAGAAATAAAGGATGTGATAACAATCAGTCCGGCATCCACCATGAGTTTGGCAACATGACCGGCTCGACGGATATTTTCAGACCGATCTTGAGGACTGAATGCCAGGTCGCTGGAGAGACCATAGCGCAAATCGTCGCCATCAAGCACATAAGACCGCAGACTCTGCTTCAACAGTGCTTGTTCAAGAGCATAGGCTAGAGTCGATTTCCCGGAAGCAGGCAGACCCGTCAACCACAACACAAAAGCCCGGTGCCCGTTAAGTACCTCACGCTCTTCCAGTCGGATTCGATTCAGAATGGAGCGGTTCATCTCAGGAATCTATTGCGAGCCCAGCCATTTAGAGGTGCAATACTGACCGGATTACCCCAGCCACTATAGCATATCCTCTTTCCGCAGTCCCATGTATAATCCTTGCTGACCCGCAGCCGGAGAGCTGCCTGACAGGCCGGAAAAGGTCTCACTTGCTGATGAACAAGATACTCGGTAAATGATGAGGAAGGAGTTATTCTCATGAAGAGGCTGCAATTTGCGGTGGCGGGAGTTAGTGCCCTAGGAATGCTCTTGCTCTTATTGGATTCAGTGGAAATGGCCCAAGAGATTTATTCCGAACAGCGAGTTTCCCCGGCAGACTTCGCGGTGATGTCCTGGGGACCCACTCCTCCTGTGCCGCAGCAGCTCCAGTGGATGAGAGACGCTGGGATCAACATCGCGGGGTTTGCTAACGTCAAGGATTTGCCTGCATTTGAGAAAGCGGGTCTACAGGTTTTCGTCAGTGACTCGCGAGTGAATGGATATGACTTTGACCAGCCTATTGACGAAGCTCAAGTCCGGCGCAATTTGGCTTCGCTGGCACAGGAAGTAGGACACAGCCCAGCAGTTATTGGCTTCATGCTGAGAGATGAACCTCCTGCAAGGGCCATGCCCGGCTTGGGTTTGGTGGCAAAGCTCATCCAAGAAGTCATGCCGGGAAAGTATCCTTACGTCAATCTCTTCCCAGTTCGGGTTTCCCGTGAGCGCATGGGAGTAGCGACTTATGAGGAATATGTGAGGATGCTTGTCAATCAGGTCCACCAGCCCTTCCTAAGTTACGACAATTATTCCCTGGTCAACGGAGAAATGTTGGATTACTTCTACACGAACCTCGAAGTAGTTCGCAGGCTTTCAGTCGAAACCGGGGTTCCCCTCTGGAACTGCGTTTTGTCGAACGCACACTTTAACTACATGGAGAACACGGATGCCACCTACCATCTCCAGGCTTATGCGACCGTGGCCCACGGTGGTCGCGGCATTCAGTATTTCAGCTACTTCACCTGGGCGAACGGGAACTACCGGTTAGGCCCGATTGATCAATTTGGCAACAAGACTCCCTCATGGGAGATGATGCGCCGGGTGAACAACCAGATTCACGTGCTGGCTCCAACACTGAAGAAGTTGAAGAGCACCGGAGTCTATCATTATCCAGATGTGCCCCCTGAATGCCAGGCTTTGAGCGAAAGCAAATTAGTCGAGTCTGTGGAAATGAGTCAACGCTATGTTGTCCCCCCGGTTCAAGGGAGATTCCTGGTGGGAGAATTCATCGACGAGCATGGGCGGCCCTATCTGATGCTGGTCAACAAGGACCTCAAGAATTCTTTCCGCTACAAACTCAAACTGAAGAAAACGGATGCTAAACTGATTCATATCTCTCCTTATTCGGGTAAGGAGGAAGCGTTTGGGTTCGAAATGGATTGGGTTGCCCCTGGAGCCGGTCACCTGTTTCGGGTCGAGTAAGGGGTACTCATTCGTGAAATTCGAGTTTTGGTGGCCACGGTTACTCCATTCTCGCCGGTAATCGTGGGCATTTGTGTCCTTTTGAAATGCCCGCAAAGAATTCAGAGTACGAATTCATTGTAGTTACCTCGGCCATTTTCATGCCTGGTGGTGCACCCAATTGGCAATGACGGCTTTCCAAGCCAGCAGTTGCAAGGAGTTCTAATGAGGTCAAAACTTGTCCGCGTGGTCTTTTTGGTCGTGAGTCTTCCCTGCCTGGGAGCAGCCCAACGCACGACTCAGATCGTCCGCCCCGTCGAAATCCAGGATGTCCTGGTCAATCCGGGGATGGGCATCACGACCTTTCAACGGTTCAACGGGCAAGCCGTAAATGAAGGCCTGAAGTGGTCGGAGGAAGGGCCCGCCAAAGTATTGCCGGATAGGCCCGGGAACGCGGACTTCCCGGAGTCTTCAATCGCTTATTGCCGCTGGTTTTGGCCGATGTTGGAACCGGAAAGAGGGAAATACAATTGGAGTATCATCGACCACGCCCTGGAACAGGCAAGACTTCACCATCAGACCCTTGCCATTCGTCTGATGCCTTACGACGCCGGCCATCCGTTACCGGATTGGTACCGGAGTTCAGGAGCTCGCCGGGCCAACAAGCCAGAAGATAAGGACGGCAAGATCTGGCAGCCGGACTTCGGTGATCCCCTTTATCTGAGTTATTGGGGAGAACTGGTTGCTGCAACAGGCACGCGCTATGATGGCCATCCAGTCTTGGATACAGTCGACATTTCGTCGGTGGGGTATTGGGGTGAGGGATGGAGCCCTTACATGCCGGCATTCGAGGTGCAAAAGCAACTGATCAATATTTATTTCGAGGCCTTTAAAAAAACTCCACTACTTATGAATTTTGATGAGGAAAGGGCCTTGGCCTATGCGACCAGTCACGGGGCCGGATGGAGGCTGGACTGTCTGGGCGACATGCGGACTTTCTCGAATGATCCATATTTCCAGGCCGAAATGCTGGATGTCTATCCGCAACAGGTGGCAAGAGCAGGCATCGTGGATGTGTGGAAACGAAGTCCGGTCTCCCTGGAGAGCTGCTGGGTTCCAGGCTATTGGAAAGAGAAAGGCTGGGACGCAAAGTACATACTGGATCAGGCGTTGCGATGGCATGTGACTTCCGTCAATATTAAGTCCTCTGCCATTCCTCCGGATTGGAAAGGCTTATTTGACGAGTTTCAAAAGCAGATGGGGTACCGATTCGTCCTCAGACGCGTCGAATACGCCAAAGTTGTGCGGGCGGGAGAGATGATGCCGATCCACATGTGGTGGCTCAATGCGGGTGTGGCCCCAGTTTACCGGGAGTGCACGCTCGCGGTGGAAATTCATTCCAATCAAGGGGGTGCTGTACTTGATACCCCTGAGGATGTTCGAAAATGGCTGCCGGGCGATGCCGTTTATGACGGGACGGTCTACGTGCCCCAGGACCTCAAGCCAGGAACATATCGGTTGCGCATTGGTCTGCTGGATCCACGAACGGGTGAACCGGCAATTCGCCTGGCCATCCAGGGTCGCCAACCCGATGGCTGGTATGACCTGGGAGAAATCACTATCGAATGAGCGCCAGGAGCCGCCAACCTTACACATGAACAAATCCTATTTAACCATGATCCCGAGGTGACGTTCGATTAACCCCAGAAGGTTCTTCAAGGTTATCCTCTGTTCAGCATTTATCCTTGCAGTTTCTGTCCATCGTGTCGATGCCTATGTAGGCCCCGGCGCGGGATTCGTCTTTGTCTCCTCATTTCTGGTTCTCATCATCACCTTTATCCTTGCTGTTTTTTACCTGGTCAGTTGGCCTTTACGTTTTGCCTTGAAGCCGTTATTTCGTAAGGGCCGGTCACGTAGAAAAAAGACTGGTATCAAACGGGTCATTGTGGTCGGGTTGGATGGCCTGGATCCCCGGTTGTGCGAACGCTTCATGGCCGAAGGGAAACTCCCCCATTTCCAAAAGCTCAAAGAGGAGGGCGTTTTCCTGCCGCTGGCCACGTCCTACCCCTCTATCTCTCCTTCTGCGTGGTCGGCCTTCACAACGGGTGTAGATGCCTCCTATCACAACATCTTCGACTTTCTGACGAGAGATCCATGCACTTATCTCCCGGTCTTATCCTCCGCCGAAATTGGGAAAGCCTCGAGAATCTTTTCCTTTGGAAAATACACAGTTCCATTGGGAAAACCCAAGCTGAAACTCCACCAGAAAAGCAAACCCTTCTGGAAGATTCTGGGTGAAAATGGAGTTTTCAGTTCGATCATCAGAGTGCCTATCACGTTCCCGCCTGAACCGTTTAATGGGGTACTCCTTTCCGGCATGTGCGTTCCCGACCTGAGAGGGTCGCAAGGGACTTTCTCTTTCTATACGAGCGACCCGGATGACCGGCGGGGGGAAACGGGAGGAGTTCGATACGTGGTTTCGATTCAGGGTCGAGTCATCCAAACATCTCTTCAGGGACCGGAAAACTATCTCGTCAAGAATGGCGGAGAAATGAGAATCCCTCTCACTCTAACCATGGACCCGGTCCGAAACAGGGCAAGGGTAAAGGTTTCCGGGAATGACTTCGAGATTGAGCCAGGATCCTACTCGCCTTGGATCCAGGTTGTATTCCGGCCGGGCCTTGGAATGAAGGTTCATGGAATTTGCCTGTTCTATCTGATTCGTCTTCAGCCGCATTTTGAACTCTACGTCTCTCCGATTCACATCGACCCCGAAAATCCCGCCCTGCCCATCTCCCATCCTTTCATTTATTCGATTTATCTGGCCAAGCTGTTGGGTCCGTACGGAACGCTCGGTTTGGCCGAAGACACCTGGGCGTTGAACGAGGGAGTGATTGATGAAGAGGCATTTCTCAAGCAGGCATATCTCCTTTTCGACGAACGGGAGCGCATGTTTTTCAAGGCACTGGAAAGGACCTCCCGAGGAGTTTGCGCTTGTGTCTTCGACACGACTGACCGGATTCAACACATGTTCTTCCGATGCCTGGACTCCAACCACCCTGCTAACCGCGGTAAAGAGACCACCAAATACCGGAATGCGATTGAAGAGCTTTATGTCCGAATGGACGGCTTGATAAGTCGAGTGTTGGGCTTGCTCGATTCCAGGACCGTCGTACTTGTCATCTCCGACCATGGTTTCACCCAGTTCAAGAGGGGAGTCAACCTCAATGCCTGGTTCCACCAAAACGGCTACCTTGCGCTCAAAGACGGCAAGCGCACGAGTGGCGACTGGTTTAAGGACGTCGATTGGGAGCGAACACAGGCTTTCTCACTGGGCCTCACAGGGATCTTCATCAACCGGAAGGGAAGAGAATCCCGGGGAATTGTCGCCGAGGGTGCTGAGCTTAAGAATCTCAAAAGAGACCTGATCTCAAAGCTAAGCGGTCTGGTGGATGAAGAGACAGGGACCCCTGCAATCCTGGAGGTCATCGACACCAAGGCGAATTTCCAGGGTCCGTACACCGATGACGCACCGGACCTTTTGATCGGTTTCAACCACGGGTACCGCAGTTCGTGGGCTTGTGCTACAGGCAGAGTCACCGACTCCGTGTTCGAAGATAACACGAAGCACTGGAGTGGTGACCATTGTGTCGCTCCACGGCTCGTTCCAGGGGTGATTTTCGCCAATCGAAAAATTCATGTCACCGATCCTCAGTTGACTGACATGGCGCCAACCGTGCTCAAGCTGCTGGGGGTGGTCGTCCCAGGGCACATGAAAGGAAGACCACTGATCGACGCCGAAGACAAGTTGTAGTGGTGTCGTTTATGAAAATGCGGGCTTTGGTAGCCACGCTGACCGCGATGTTTGCGGGAAGCGTGGGCTTTTGGTCATTAGGAAGAAGCCCACGGTTCGCGGCGACTGCTGTCGCCAATACGCTCACCGTGGCTACCTCTCTTATTTTCATCGACCGTGTTGACCTAAATAGGTCATGGGGCATTCTTATGAAAATCCCCTCCTCCGGAGGGGTGGCGGTTCGCAGAAACGCCGGGGTGGGTCTAACGACTGCCACAACCCACCCCAGCTGCCTGCGGCAGCCGCCCCTCCCAGGAGGGGAATAGCC
>JBGOTQ010000080.1:0-22683 GCA_041476565.1 Terriglobia bacterium
AGACTCCGTCTGCTCTGAACTGGTGATGCTCTTGGCCAACGTGTAGGATCCTAGGAACCAGAAGCCCTGAGACCAACGCTTCTCAACCTTGAGCTGGAACGAATGAAAGGTGGAGTTTCCCGCGTTTTCGTTATTGCCCTGAATCGAATTGCAGTACTGAGGAAAAGGCAGCAACGCCTGAGCCACCGAAGGGGCACACCCCGTCATCTGCTCCACCCAGCCGGCATAGGGAACCTTGACCCCATCCAGCACAGTTTGGCCGGGCTGGAATTCGTCATACAACTGGCTGCCCATCGAAAGCAGTTTGGGATTAAGCACATTAATCGGAGCAACCGTGGAATACAACCGGGTCCCCTTCGTCCCCACATATCCTGCACTGATACTAAAATTCGCGGTGAACTCCCGCTCAATGGTTAAGTTCCATTGTTGGGTATAGGGCAGACGATTGGCATCAATTGGCCTGTATATCGGAGCGTTTTGGCCGTTCTTGAGGCTGGGATCCAGAATGGGAGGTTTCTGATAGTCCGTGGGCAGCCCTTGACTCAGGAGGAGGGCGGGAGACAGTCCCCCATTGGAGTTGCCGAAAGTCCGTGTCAAGTTGAAACCCGTCGTGTCATAGCCCCCGCTCCAGCCCGGAACGATGCCCGCATCGTAGAAGATCCCATAGCCTGTGCGAACCACCGTCTTGGGGTTGAGGGAATAGGCAATTCCCAGGCGGGGAGAAAACGCCTTCTTAAAGACGTTCTCGGGATAGCTCTTTCCATAGCTCGCATCGCCCCAACGGGTGCCGGCAAAGGTCACCCGGCCAGGTAGCCCCCCAGCCCCGGGATTGGAGCCATAGAGGTCCAGGAAGGAAGTTACGTCATGGACCTCATAGAACGGCGGATGCAGTTCCCAGCGCAGCCCCCAATTGAGGTTGAACTTGGGGGTGACCTTCCAGGTATCCCCGAAGTGAGCAATGTAGTCTGCATTCCGCATAGAAAACATGCTATACGGCTGCCATTGCACACTGGCGCTGTCCACTTGCTCCAGCAGGAAGCTGGCAATGGGACTGCCGCTGTTGATGCCAAGCAGGCCCGTCTCGCCGCGATCAAACGAAAAGGACCCGGCTTCGTTTGATGTCCACCCCATGCTATTGGCGGAATACCGGTATTCGCCACCCATCTTAAAGATATGCTTGCCCTTGACCCAAGTCACCAGGTCAGTGAACACATAGGCGGGAGCCGGATTCTTGTTCTTTTCCGGGCCTGCCCGAGAGTCCCCCTTGTAGCTCTGGAATCCATCGCCAAAACTAAGCGTAGGGGGATACGTGTACCTGGCCGCACCGGGGATCTTGGGAAACAGGTCGGCGTACGGGGCAGACAGAGAGCCTCCGTTGTAATAGTCGTCCTGGTAGCCTGCAACAAAGTGGTTCAACAGCACCGGAGAAAAAGTGTGATCCCAATTGAGCCGGTTCATCCAGGGATTCTTGTATACCGTATCCTGATTGCTGATCTCCTTGGGGAGCTCCGTGGCCGTTGTCGGTCCCGCCTTACGATGGTAGATCGACACGTAGATTCGGTCTTTGTCGCCAAGGTACTCGTCCACACGAACCGTGAAGTGATTCGTATGATTGTAAAAACTACCCGGTTCATCCAGGGCGATGAAGTTGTTTAACGGTCCCGGGTAAGTGGGTGTGGGAAGGTACTTCAACCAGGCTTGGGCCAGCGAGTTCTGGATCCTGTCTGGACAAATCACATTCGGGGTCTTCCCGTCGCAACCCATAAACTGGTGCCGCACGATAGTACCGTCCACCGTCCGTGTGGTAGCCGGATCGTAGATGGGGATCAAGTTGCCGTCGGCGTCTACCCAGTCCCGGAAATCCCCCTGGCGTTCCTGCATGGAGGGAATCGACAGGATGTTGCGGCTTACACCGCCGGACTGCCTGAAACCTTCGAAATTAAAGAAGAAGTAAGTCTTGTTCTTGGCTGACCACAGCAAAGGGAGCTTGCCGGGGCCGCCGATGGAACCGCCAAAATTGTGTTCCTTGTCCGTGGGCTTCGGTTGATTCCACGGCGAGGCGTTTAGGGCGTCGTTTTTACCGTAATAGTAGGCATTGCCGTGAAACAGGTTCGTCCCGGACTTGGTTTCCATAATGAAAATGGATCCGCCCGAAGAACCATACTGCGGCTCATAATTGGCTGTGAGGACTTTCAGTTCGCTGACCATTTCCGGGGACTGGGCGAAATCGAAAGCAGCTCCAAACATGCCATTGCCACCTGATGGGTTAATCGTCGATGCCCCGTTAACCAGGTTTTCGCCTGCAAACTTCTGCGCGCCATTCAGGTGGGCATTAATCACATCCCCCCCCGTCCCTGAGGTGACCCCGGGCAGCAGCGTGATAAAGGTGGCTGCCGAACGCATCCCGCCATTGTTGCTCATAATCAGCGGCAGTTCATTCACCGTCTCCGGCGCAACCCCGCCGGCGACCTCCGAAGTTTCCACATTCAGCACCGAAGCATCGGCTTGCACTTCAACAACCTGTCTCTGTTCACCCAGTTCGAGCTTGACATCGATTCGTGCTCTTTCCTCCAAAGAGATCTTAATGCCTCTTTGCAGAAATTCCCGAAACCCCTGGGCAGTGACTTTCAGCGCATAGGGTCCCGCCGGAATATTCTGGAAACTGTAAAGCCCGTCTGCATTGCTAACCGTTTTAGTCACCAGGCTGGTGGACACCGCCGTCAGCTCGATCTCGGCATTGACGACCACCGCCCCGCTGGGATCGGTTACCAGGCCAGTCAATGAACCGGTGATGTTCTGTGCCCAATTGGGAACGGAGCAGACCGCCAAAAAGACAAAACTTAACAACCATGACATCTTGCCAATTTTCATCGTTTGACCCCTTTTTCTTGGGATGTCTTCCTTGAACAAAGTTGATTAAATATGAAGCTACTACAGGTGAAATACCATGATCCGGGACTTCACCTAATACAAACACCAGAGGTAACGTCTCGAAAATGATCTCTTGCCCCAAACATTTCCTGTGGAGAGTCTCCTCTGCCCTATGGATTGAGTTGATTTTGGAGAACGGTTTCGACCCTTAATCAATGGCTCGATGGCAAGTCGAGATGGTTGAACAGGGCACAACTTTACCGGAATTCGGGACTACTCAGCGTGTCCTGCGCCTGATGAAACTGCAGGACCGCAGTCATAGCGGTGCGAAATTTACACACTTCCTTGCACTACTTCCTCTTCTGACGGTAGAGGAGGCCAAGGCTGAAGTGGTTCTTGGCCAGATTCGGCCTCAGGCATATCGTATCTATCAAGAGATAATGCGCCTGTTCCAACTTGCCACTCAAGAGATCGGCGGCGCATTGTCTGTGTTAGGTTTCTACGGACCAAGGATTGGAGTGGATGGTTTGGGTCTGATGAGGCTTGCCCTCGCCCCCGATGCCCCCCTGTATAGAAGTCAAACCTCATGAGTTCCTTCGGGCTGCTCGATTGAACAATAACTATATTGAATTCTATTTTAGGCAGACAGAGAGAATCTATGAGAATTGAACGATTCTTTCTAAGGAAAATATCATTTGCGGAGTGTCCTTCGCATAACCAGTCCTTTGGCAAAACTCACTGGAGCTTGCTCTTTTCAAGCAGGATGTGAACTTTGGTCGACTGCGGGCTGGAGAGGCGGGAAGAAAGGGTCTGTGAGGAAAGGAACAGACAAGTGAGAAGACTCTTTCTCCGGGACCAGCAGCAGGACCGTATCGCCTCTGCTGAAGCGCCTTGTCCGCAGAGAATGTTTTCTTAACGATAGAGTTCAGGTCTTTGACCGCGGTACCATGGATTTTGAGCACGTAAATTCGGTACTTTGTCGGGGTAGACATCCTCAATAATGAGTCCTTCGCGATCCCAGATTTCAGATAAGAGGTCCCCGGTGGCATCCGTAATGTTGCTGCCCCCCCTGCATGCATTACCCGTCTCATCTAAGCCGCAACAGCACGAAGCGGCAATGATCATGGAATTCCGGTAAGCCAAATCCTTCACTTCCGCGTGTCCACGACTATCGCGATTATTCAGCCAGAATATGAGGGAACATCCGAGATTCGCGTAGGAACGGGTCATCTCCGGGAAATCCCCGTCATAACAGATCATGATGCCGCATGAATAACCCTTGATGTTGAAGGTTATCAATCGGTCGCCCGGCAGATAGTAGGTGGGCTCATGCCGAAGGCCTTCATCCTTCCACCAGAGATGCGTCTTGCGGTAATTGGCGAGCACTCCATCTGCTGAGACTACTGGGGCAGAAATGAAATATTTGTCCCCGTCCCGTTCTGTCAGTCCGTAAATAATGAGCCCTTGCTTGCCGTGAAGCAGCCTCTGAAACGCTCGGGTCGTCGTACCATCCACAGGCTCTGCCAACTGACGAAGATTATTGACATAGCCAACAAGCAGTTCCTCATGGAAAAGGATAACATCGGCCCCCTGATCCAGGGCTTGCTGGGCGAATCGAAGTGCCTTGTTCCGGTTCTCCTCAGGCTTTCCAGGATTTGCGTTCTGTTGCACGACAGCGATTCGAATGGAATGGCTTGGGATTTTCTCCATCTCGTTTTTCTTAACGGACGCGATAAGCACCATCCCGAGCATGAGTAAGAGGCCAGTTCTCATTCGCCTTCTCCTTTCTGGGGAGACTTTCTATGCGGGGTCGTCGTCTGCCGGTTCTTCTGAAACAGGCAGCCCAACCTGGTCTTACAAAAGAGATTGCATTATACTCGAGGACCCCATTTTCAGTGATTTGATTTATGTGCATCAATTCTGCACCCGCAGCGTCTTGTTGGAGTATAATTCGCCGAAGTGGAAGACCGCGGGCATCCACCGGTAGTTGACATAAACCCCTAGTGGATTCGCGGCGCAATGCTGCACGATCCGGAAAAACGAGCATGAAAATTAACAGACGAACCATGTTAGCGGCCCTCGCCGCCAGCGGTCCCAGTTTGCTGGCACAGGAGCCGGCTGGAGTTGAGCCATCCTTATACATTCCCAAGCCGCACCTGGTGGAGGATCGCACGTTCCTTCACGACTTCATGGACGAGTATCCCTTCGTCGATCTTGTCACGTCTTTGCCGACGCTGCGGATGACGCATATTCCGGTGATTTTGGACCGTACGGCAGGTGCTTACGGGAAGATTTGCGGGCATATCTCGCGGCAAAATCCGCAGAGTCAGACGTTCGATGGGCGCCATACTGGCGTGATCGTCTTTCGCGGCCCGCACGGATACATCTCGCCGACCTGGTATGCCAAGACGGACGTCGTACCGACATGGAACTTCGCGGTTGTTCACGCTACGGGCCATCCATGGGCGATCACCGAAAAACCCCCCCTGCACAATTTGCTTACCAGGTTGATTGACAAATTTGAAAGCTATCAAGGCTCCGGCTACGACTTTTCGAAGCTCCCTGACAGCTATGTGTCCTCATTGATGGGCGGCATCGTCGGGTTCGAAATGCAGATAGAGTCTCTGGAAGGCAAGTTCAAGCTCGGCCAGGAACGAAGCGACGTCGATAAGCAAAGTGTGCTGGAACATCTGCGCCAGGCAGCGCGGCGGGAGCCGTCGCTCTACGATCTCTCGGCGAGTTTTTACAAGCGCTCACCACAAAAATAGGAGGCGCTGGCGTCGCCCAGTCGGCGTTCTGTTCTCTTGCGTCATATGGAACGCCGCCACGGTTTCCGACAAAACCCCGATGGCCATGCTGCTGCAGTGTCCCGCAATCTGCAGACTAGCGACCCTTCTTTCAAAATAATCTCACTATCTCGTGCTTCCTCTTTTCGCTGGTGACATCATCGATGCCAACGAAATCCTTGCCCGCTTGTAACGAAATAACATCAGGCTGCCCACTTTTGAGAATTTCGTAAGATTGGAGTAAACTGACGGGAAGATCTCTAGGAGGGAACACAAGGTGCCAACTACCGATATGCAAACTCTGGAGTCCCTATGTATCAACACCATCCGCATGTTGTCAGCGGATGCAGTACAGAACGCCAATTCCGGGCATCCGGGTTTGCCTATGGGTGCGGCTGCAATGGGTTATACGTTGTGGACCCGGTTCCTGAAGCACAATCCTAAGGATCCTCACTGGTTTGACCGCGATCGCTTTGTACTCTCGGCTGGTCACGGGTCGATGCTGTTGTATAGCTTGCTGTACTTGACGGGGTATGATCTATCCCTCGAAGAGATCAAGCGCTTCCGGAAATGGGGCAGCAAGACACCCGGACACCCCGAGCGTGGACATACGGTCGGGATCGAAGTAGCCACCGGGCCACTAGGACAAGGATTCGGCAATGGTGTGGGAATGGCAATTGCGGAGGCATGGCTTGCGGCGCGTTACAACCGGCCTGGACACAGTCTTGTCAATCATTATACATATGCGATTTGTGGTGATGGAGATCTCATGGAGGGCGTCACGCAGGAAGCCGCATCACTGGCCGGGCATCTGCGTCTTGGCAAGCTGATTTATCTCTACGACCAGAACCACATTTCGCTAGCGGGCGCGACTGAGCTGGTTTTTACCGAAGACGTCGCGGGTCGGTTCGAGGCGTATGGCTGGCACACCCGCACGGTGATGGACGGAAACGACACGGAGGATATTGCCCGGGCGATCCGGGAGGCTCAGGCCGAGCAGCGACGGCCGTCGCTGATTCTGGTCCGGACTCATATCGGATACGGCAGTCCGAAGAAACAGGACAACTTCTCGGCGCACGGGAGCCCGCTTGGAGAAGAAGAACTGCAGGCCACGAAGAAAGTTCTGGGCTGGCCCACTCTGGAGAAGTTTTACCTGCCGCAAGAGGCTGTCGACTGTTTCCGCCTGGCGATTAATAAGGGTGCTCAGGCTCAGGAGGAGTGGCAGAGGAAAATGGAGGTTTACAGAAAAGACTTTCCAAAGGAGGCTGCCGAATTCGATCTAATTCTAAGCGGAAGACTTCCTGAAGACTGGGCGGCCGATCTCCCCAAATGGAAGCCGTCGGATAAGCCGATGGCCACACGCGTTGCCGGAGGAGAGGCCCTCAATGCGCTGGCCAAGCGCATTACCAACATCATCGGAGGGTCTGCAGACTTGAACCCTTCCACAAATACAGCCCTGAAGGGGATGGGGGATTTTCAATCTTCCGAATCAGCCGGACCGGGTACGCTGGGGGCTGTCGGCGGCGTGTGGGGTTACGCCGGCCGGAATGTGGCTTTTGGCGTTCGCGAACATGCGATGGGAGCCGCAGTGAACGGGATGGCTGCCCATGGGGGTGTGTTGCCATTTAGTGCAACATTTCTAGTGTTTTCTGATTACATGAAGCCTTCGATCCGGCTGGGGGCGCTGAGCGGCTTGAAAGCCATCTACGTATTTACACACGATAGCGTCGGGGTGGGGGAGGACGGGCCGACCCATGAACCGGTTGAGCAACTGGCCGGTTTGCGGGCCATCCCCGGGCTGACCGTCATTCGTCCCGCCGACCCGACTGAGACGGCTGAAGCCTGGGCTTTTGCAGTTCAGCACAATGGACCGACGCTGTTAGCCCTTACGCGGCAGAATGTTCCGCATCTGGACCGCACCCATGCACAGGAAGCCAGTGTTTCGAACGGCGCATACATTTTGTCGGAAGCTGAGGGCGAGAGGCCGGACGTAGTCTTGATCGGCACAGGTTCCGAAGTTATCCTCTGCACCAAGGCGCAGGAGAAGCTGAAGAGCTATGGAGTCAAAGCTCGCGTCGTCAGTATGCCAAGTTGGGAACTGTTCGCGGCCAAGGAAGAGGTTTATCGTGAAAGTGTTCTCCCCAAGGCGATCAAAAAGCGTGTGACAGTAGAGGCCGCTTCCCCGCTCGGGTGGCACTGCTGGGCTGGTGATGAGGGGACGATTATCGGTATCGACCATTATGGCGCATCTGCACCGGGAGAAGAGATCTTGATGCAGTTCGGCTTCACTGCCGAGCACGTGACTTCTGCGGCGTTGCGATTGTTGGGGAAAACACGTGAGGCCGAACAAGAATACCGCCAGAAAATGATGGGCGAGCTTACAAAGCCTTCATGACCTTTTGCGCATACCCGCAGAGGTCCTCATTCGAGAATCGACTGCGAAATATAGGGGTGCAGCTGTTGCCAGGGAAAGTTCCGGCGTACCGAGAAGTAGGAGAGGGATAATAGTCATTGTCCCTTATGACAGCCGGAGCCGCAGTAGAGTCGTCAAAACAAATCCAATGTCGAACTAAAATCTCAACCACCGTTTGGTGAGAGGAGGAAAACCGATGTCACGGGAATCGTATTTTCAGCCAAGTAGATGGCTACTGCTGATCGGCTTGGTGCTGGGGCTTGCCGCGTGCTCCAGAACAGCCACGGATGACTCGATCAGCCAAGCTTTAAAGGCTGGTTTCTATTCAGATCAGCAATTGAAAAACGAGTCCATCCAGATTGCCGTATCCAAGGGAGAGGTGACCCTTTCCGGGGACGTGTCGAGTGATGAAGCGCGCTTGCAGGCTTATAAGATGGCCAGTGAGACCCCCGGCGTCAGAAAGGTCGTCGATGCCATGCAAGTGAACGCCGCTGGAGCCGTTGCCAATGAGCCCGAAAAACCGAAGGAGGAGGGGAGGGAAGGAGGCAAGATCGAGACTCCACCTCCTGCTCCGCCGAAGGTCGTAACCGTTCCAGCAGGAACGGAAGTGCGGGTCCAGATGATTGATTCCATCAACTCGAAGTCGGGCCAGGTGGGAGCCACCTACCAAGCCTCGCTCTATGCCCCCATCACGGTTGGAGACAAGGTTATCGTTCCCAAGGGGGCAGACGTTGCCATCCGTCTGACTAACGCCAAACAAGCCGGAAAAATCAAAGGATCCAGCGAACTCGAATTGGAGCTAGATCATCTGGTCCTTCACGGAAAGTCTATTCCGCTGAAGAGCAGCACGTACCAGGAAGCGGGAGAGTCTCGGGGGAAGCAAACGGCAAAGCGTACTGCCCTGGGAACTGGCATTGGCGCTGCCATCGGCGCGATAGCCGGCGGCGGCAAGGGGGCTGCAATTGGTGCGGGGATAGGTGCAGGAGGAACATTGGCTTATCAGGCCATGACTCATGGGAAGGAAATACAAGTTCCCGCAGAAACCAAGCTGGATTTCAAATTGGCGGAACCGTTTCAGGCGACTGCCAGGTGAAGACAATCGTGGACGCAACACTGCCACACTCCGGCTGATGAGGCAGGAAACCGGAATCATCCCGCAGATCTAAGACCATGGCCGGGGGCTGTGGGGGGGGGGGGAGATTGCGCCCACAATTTCCAAAAACGCCCAGTGAAAGAGCAAGTGGGAACCATGCGATGGTAACATCGAAAAAGAAGGTGACCGAATCCATTGTCAAAGCCAGGGCCAAGTTGGAACAGGCTCTTTCAGACCTTGAACATCTGCCGGTCTTTGAATCCGGTGAAATTGCCTTTGCGGTCCATGCGCTTGCTAACTTTCTGACAGCCTATGGCCCCTGATGACTCCCCTGCGTCAGTACCAAGCGGAGAGAAGCCCGGTGATTGATTCTTCCATGCTGATTTCACCCGCATGGCAGTTCGCGGCAACCCATTCCCTTAACGACGTAAACTTTAGTCCTGTATCCTACCACGCTTGTGGGCATATGAGCCCGGGAGGTTGCATCACGCAGCCAGGGTTTATAGTCGAGCAGGGGACGTTTTGTTGCCTTTTGGGGAAGAAGCCGCTCTGCGAAGCCTATAGGTGAGTTTGCCGATGCTCTTATTAAGAGGGTGTTGGCGAGCCAGAAAACCCAGCGGTGGTTTCCGACGAATCCCCATCCGTCTCAGCTCCATCAATAACATAGGGCTGTCTCGTTCGAAACCTAATCCTTCCCGTAGCGTTTCAAGGGCCTTCACTCGCTGTCCCGCTTCTCGATAAACCCTGCAGAGATTCAGATATAACTCTGGATCGTAAGGGGCATGTTTGATGGCAGCACGACACAGATTAATTGCCTTGGGAACATCCTTCTGCGATAGAGCGACGCTCAGCCCGTAGTAAGAGAGATAGCGAGGATTCCCACTTTCTTCCTTGTATGCGCGCAGGAAAGCGTTGGATGCTTCGATCAGGCGATTGTCACGGAGAAAGGTCAGGCCCTCGGAAAAGATTAAGTAGGTATGATCTTTTGACATCACTCACTCCAGGGAAAACTATGTTCCCCTTTTGATTCCAGGTGTTGAAAGAGGCGACCAGGCCTCAGAGTGTTTGCCTCTCTTAGCCATACGACTTAGAATCCAAACCCCGCACGGCTTTTGGAGTGGATAGAAATCCCTTGTAACATCACCCGCTGCCTGTAATTGATCTTCTATTGCGTCATTATATCACCACGCGTTACGAAGAGGGTGAGAATAGTCCAGTAGCAAAGGTCACCAAATGCAGATTCCTCCACAGAGTAAACCGTTGGTTGCGAAATTCTTTCCTAAGAGTAGAGAGGCATTGATCCGAATAGTAGGTCGTAGATGTGAGCGATAGGAGGCGTGGCTTGTGAGTGTTTTACCCAGGAGGACATGTACAGTTCGAAGAAGAGCCGTATTAAGCAGGAGTTCTTGCCAGGCTGAAAGAGCTGTCGCTACTCACCTCGCAGTCTTTCTTACGAAAGCGGACGAACCTGAAGGCTAGACCCCTCCAGCAAAGCCAAGGCAGGCCCATATGGATAAGGCTCAGAAAACGCTTACGGTGATCGAGATTTACGAAGACAAGTCAAGCGGTCACCAATGGTTCCAAATCCACGAAGAAGATCCGCTTTACAAAATCGACCGAATTGTTTATCGGGAACGATCTCGCGAAGGCTGGTTCAAGGAGATCAGTCCGGACGATTACCTTCGAAAAGTCAGCACTTTACGACAGAAGCCCTCTTAGGGCCGAGCCAACCCGGGTTCATAATCCGTCGAGAGTCCCTTCCAGCAGAAATTCAATTCTCGGAGAACGAAGGGCCCGTTTTCCCCGCGTGACATGCTATCATAAACACTTTGCTGTAAGGAGCTTTGCGTTAGCCTCTGTTGCACAAATTTCTACTTTGTAAGGTCTGTGCTTGAAATTTGGCCGGACCTGGTTCGGCGGCTTCAAAAAACCGCGTCCTGGAAATCAGGTTTGTGCTACCGCTCAGTAGAGCATTTTCACACCATACATAGCGTGGTCCAACCGGCGCGTTTCCCAATCAGGTCGCCAATCTTATTCGCAAGCTGTGATTTTTAGATGTCACAAGGTACTTTTGTGATGAACAATGATGATAAGCAGTGTTCAATTATGAGTTTCTTGGCTGTTGCGGCCATCCTTACTGTGACGCTGGTCTCGCCGGCCCTGGCCACAGAGAAGGAATCGAGTTCGCTGAACCCAACCCAGGAGCTGGCTCGCGATATTTTTCGCGAGCTTATTGAGATCAAGACTACCCATGCGTTGGGTGCGACGCGGGCAGCCGAAGCAATGGCCACCCGATTACGGGGAGCAGGATTCTCGGACAATGATATTCACTTGCTTGGCCCCCTTCCCGACAAGCGCAACCTGGTCGTTCGACTTACCGGCAACGGCAAGGCCAGACCCATCCTTTTTCTGGCGCACCTGGATGTCGTCGACGCACGCCCTGAAGACTGGACATTTGCCCCGTTCAAGTTCCTGGAACGCGAAGGCTATTTTTACGGCCGGGGAACGACCGATGTGAAAGACGAGGCGGCCGATTTGATTATCAACTTAATTCGTTTAAGAAAAGAGGGGTATATCCCTGATCGGGACATTATTGTCGCCCTCACTGATGATGAGGAAACAGGCGGCGATACCAACGGGGTCGCTTGGCTTATCGCCAATCATCGAAAGCTGATCGACGCGGAGTATTGCATTAACACGGATGGTGGTAGTGGCGATGTTCGAAATGGACGGCATGTGCTCCTCGAAATCCAGACAGGCGAGAAAGTCTACGTCAGTTTCCAAATGGAAGTTAAGAACCGAGGGGGGCATAGCTCCTTGCCAGTCAAGGATAATGCCATCTACCGTCTCGCCCAGGGATTAGTTCGTCTTTCAGGATTCGAATTCCCGGTGAAGTTGAACGATACGACTCGTACATTCTTTGAGCGAATGGCCGCCCGTGAATCGGGCCAAATGACGGAGGATCTGATTGCGGTGGCCCGGACCCCTGTGGATACGCATGCTGCGGACCGTCTGGCAGGCTCATCAGCATATTACAATGCCATGATGCGCACGACTTGTGTGGCCACCCTGTTAAACGGAGGACACGCCGAAAACGCTTTGCCGCAGACAGCGCGGGCCATACTAAATTGTCGTCTCCTACCGGACGACCCGCCAGAAAAGGTACAACACACTCTGGAGCAGGTGTTGGCCGATCCGGAAATCGCAGTGTCCCCCATCAATGAACCTCGCCCTAGCCCTCTCTCCCTCCTCAGGCCGGAGGTTATGGAGGCTGCTGAGCGGATCACGAAGGAGATGTGGCCCGAGGTCGCTATTGCACCCGTCATCTCGACAGGTGCCAGCGACGGCTTATACCTGAGGCGTGACGGGACTCCTGTTTATGGAGTCTCAGGGATGTTTAATGATATTGACGATACTCGAGCGCATGGCCGGGACGAACGAATTGGTGTGAGAGAATTCTATGAGGGAATCGAATTCATGTACCGATTCATGAAGGCACTTGCGTCTGCCAAACCGTGATTGACCTCCTCGTGGGTGGGAGGTTGAGATTGTCCCGCATTTCAAGCTATGGCAGCCATTGGCAAGCTCATCAACTCTCGTTCAAAGTCCGGAAAGCACGGTCCAATGCCGCCACTGCCTCATCGACGTCACTTCTCGAACAGATCAACGGCGGGCCCAATCGGATGACGTTCCCCCACAGCCCCCCTTTGCCGATCAGTAGTCCCAATTCCCGGGTTTTCTCGAAGATGTGGGCCACTGCTTTGGGATTGGGTGACTTATCCGGGAAGACCAGCTCCAGGCCTTGCATGAGCCCCATTCCTCTGACGTCACCAATCACTTGATATTTGGTCTTCAATTCGTCCAGGTGTTCCCGCAAGTACCTGCCGACGGTGCGGGCGTTTTCCAGCAGGTTGTTTTTCTCAATGTACTGGATTACTGCCAGCGCAGCCGCACAGGTCACGGGATTTCCACCGAAGGTGGAGAACGTCAATCGATTAAAACTCTCGGCGACTTCGGACGTGGCGACGGTAGCGCCCACGGGAATCCCATTGGCCATGCCTTTGGCGAAAGTCATCAAGTCGGGTTCTACATCCCAATATGAAACACCAAACATTGCCTCTCCGGTTCGCCCCCATGCAGTCTGGACTTCGTCAATGATCAGCAACCCGCCGTATCGCCGCACAATCCTTTCCACCTCTTTGAAGTACTCGCGTGGCGGGGTAATGAATCCCCCCACACCCATAATGGGTTCGGCCAGGAAAGCAGCAATCCGCCCACTGGTGGTGGTTTGTATGACGTCCTCCACATCCTTGGCGCATCGCAGTTCACAGGCAGGGTAGGTCAACCCGAACGGACAACGGAAGCAATAAGGAGCTGCCGCATGAACGATACCGGGAACGGAGGATGGGATAGCGCGCCAAGTCGAGTGGCCGCACATCGAAATGGCCAAATGCGACCGGCCACTGTAACCATGGCGCAAAGTCACAATCTCCTGGCAGCCGGTGTGCATCTTGGCCGCTACGACGGCAGTTTCGTCGGCTTCAGTACCGCTGTTGGTGAAAAAGCTCTTCTGCAACCGGCCAGGCGTGATTTGGGCCAGTTTTTCAGCCAATTCCACGATCGGCTCGTAAAGGTAAAGCGTCGAGGTGTGTTGGACCCGGTTCATCTGGGCCTCGATCGCTGCATTCACTTCCGGATTGCAGTGACCCACACTGACCGTCAGCACCCCGCCAAAAAAGTCGAGGTAGCAATTACCATCGACATCCCAAACTTGCATCCCTTTGGCTCGTCCCACCACCAAAGGCTTCTGGTAATAGTTCAGCGTGCATGGCCAAAGATATTCCTTTTTTTTGGAGATCAGGTCTTGGCTGGTTTGGGTTTGCATGGAAGAACCTTTCTTAAGTCCCGCAATTTCGCTTCATTATACAGCGGCTAACTCTGGCCGTGTCGGGGTTTTCCGTTAGTACATCAGTTAGAAAAAAAGGAAAATCTGAAATTACTCCCATACGCCGGCGATTGGCGCATGGCAGTGGGGACATCTCCCGGAGTGAACGTTGTTCTGAAGAACGCGGAAGCCGAAACGTTCGATGAGGAGAGCATTACACTGCGGACAGTAAGTGTTTTCCCACTTCCCGACGCGTCCCGGAATATTGCCTGCATACACGTAGTGCAAGCCTGCTTGCTTGCCAATCTCGCACGCGCCCAGCAGAGTCCTGACCGAGGTGTTGTCCGGATCGGTCATCTTGTAGTCCTTGTGGAAGGCCGTGACATGCCAGGGGATGTCTAGAGAAATCCCGGCGAGAAAGCGGGCAAGGTCGGTCAATTCTTCGTCGGAATCGTTGAAGCCAGGCACGATCAGGGTGACGACCTCCACCCAAAAGCCCATCCGGTGCAGCCTCTGAATGGTCTCCAGCACGCCATCGATACGGCCGCCCAGTTTGCGGTAATTCTTATCCTGGAAACTCTTTAAATCCACTTTATAAAGGTCGACCCAGGGTCGAAGATAATCGAGAACTTCCGGGGTTCCGTTACCGTTGGAAATGTATGCTGTTTTGAGGCCCTGTTTTCTGGCTTCGCGGAAGACTTCGACGGCCCACTCGCTGGTAATGAGCGGTTCGTTATAAGTGCTGGCTATGATCCGGGCGTGATGCTGAAGGCTCAATCGAACCAGCTCTAAGGCTGAAATGTCCTCGACAGAAGAAACCGCTCTGGAGTCACGTAAAGCTTGGGAGGTAATCCAATTCTGGCAATAGGAGCAATGGTAGTCGCAACCGAGCATCCCGAAGCTCATTGCTAGAGAGCCGGGCAGGCCGTGGAAAAAGGGTTTTTTTTCGACAGGGTCGCATTGCAAGGCACCCACATAGCCCGAGGGGACGTAGAGAGTTCCATCCTGGTTAAAACGGACCTTACAGATCCCGGGCAGGTCCGGAAGGATGAGGCAGCGATGTCCGCAGGCAAAGCATCGCACTCTCCCGGCAGGCAGCCTTTCGTAGAGTACCCCTTCCTTCACCCTCTCATGAAGTAGCGCTTCCATTGTGGCAGAAGATCCGGCCATATCTCAGACACCCCGAAGCTCGTTCTTGCGCCGACTTACGTTTGTTTTTAATTCGGTTGACATGCCTGCAATTCCAAGTTTATTATAACCGATTGTATTTGTGAATGGAGGAAGCTCTAATGTACGCGGTTATAGAGTCGGGGGGTAAGCAGTATAAAGTAGCAGCAGGAGAGACGGTTCGGGTGGAAGAACTCGGCCAGGGTGTCGGTTCTACTGTTGAATTCAGTCGCGTGCTGGCCGTACATGATGACCAGAACTTACACGTGGGGACCCCGACGCTGCAGAACGCCAAGGTAGTAGGAACGGTTGTCGAGAACGGAAAGGCCAGGAAGGTAATTGTCTTCAAGTACAAGCGCAAGAAGCAATACCGGGTTTCGCGGGGGCATAGGCAATCCTTTACAGCCATTAAAATCAGCTCGATTGTACCCTAATCTCGCATCTATACGTTCAGGAGACCAAAGTGGCGCATAAAAAAGGGGTCGGTAGTTCTCGAAATGGGCGTGATTCCAATGCTCAGCGGCTGGGAGTGAAGCGGTTTGATGGCCAATTGGTTTCAGGGGGCTCGATCCTGGTTCGCCAGCGCGGCACGAAGGTCAAGCCCGGTAAGAACGTTGGCCTCGGAAACGACCACACCCTATTTGCCAAAGTTGAGGGCTTCGTCAAATTCGAAGACAAAGGAAGCAAAGGCCGATTCGTCAATATTTATCCGGCTATTCAGTGATTCGTGGTCCATTCTGAATGGAACCTGAACCAGAGTCCCCTGGGCTTCGGTGACCGTTTGCCGAAGACAGGGGCTTTTGTTTTTTGGACGGCTCCGTTTCCGGGTCTGCCACGAAATTCTCACTTGGAACTGAAAGGGTAATGACGGCTCCGTTTACCGAAGTAGAGTGCTGCAATGTTTCTGGATGAGGCTCGAATCTTGGTGAGGTCAGGAGACGGAGGCAATGGGTGCCTGGCCTTCCGCCGAGAGAGATCTGTTCCCCGGGGAGGGCCAAGCGGCGGAGACGGCGGGCGTGGTGGCCATGTATATCTGGAATCGACACTGCGGCACAATACCCTGATTCAATTTCGTTACGAACGTATTTTCAAAGCTCAACGAGGCCGTCATGGGGAAGGCAGCGATCGTCATGGCAAGGACGGGGAAGATTTGATTGTTCAAGTCCCCGCGGGAACGATGGCCTATGACGACTTATCGGGTGATCTGATCCATGACTTTGCACGGGCGGATGAACGACTCCTGATTTGCCAGGGAGGGCGGGGGGGAAGAGGAAATTCCAGTTTTGCCACTTCCACCAATCGAGCTCCCCGCCGTGTAGAGCACGGGTTTCCGGGAGAAGAACGCCATCTCCGGTTGGAACTGAGGCTGCTGGCGGATGTCGGACTGGTTGGGTTCCCGAATGTGGGCAAGTCCACTTTGATCTCCCGCATTTCTTCAGCCCGGCCCAAAATTGGAGCGTACCCGTTTACTACGCTGCAACCCAACCTTGGGGTAGTGGAGATGGACAATTATCGGAGCTTCGTCGTCGCCGACATCCCGGGGCTGATTGAAGGGGCCCATTTGGGGCACGGGCTAGGGGTTCAATTCCTGCGGCACATTGAAAGAACCAGAGTGCTCTTACATTTGATCGACCTGTCTGAGGCTCCTGATCGGGACCCGGTCCAGGACTTTCAAACAGTGAACCGGGAGCTTCAGGAGTTCAACCCAGCCATTCTTTCCAAACCGACACTGCTGGTCGGTTCAAAACTGGATGCTCTGGTTAATCGGAAGAAACTCAAGAAGCTCCAGACCTTTGCCAACCGGAATGGACTGGAGCTGCTGGTGATCTCTTCACTCAGCGGGGTGGGAATCCAGGAGCTGATATACAAGGTAGCCACAATGCTGGACGGTCTTTCCCCCTCACCTATTGCGCCGAGTGAGGCGGAGACCGCCCCTCTCAATGAACAGGAAAAACCAGCGATCTGATCTGACTGCCAGCAAGAAAACCTTGGCACTCGAGCGGACATTGCCTCCTCGAGATGCATTTCAGAATTCAAGCTGCCCGATGACCCCTTTGCGCATTGGCTTGTTGGGAGGGACGTTCGACCCAGTTCATTATGGTCATTTGGCCATGGCTGAGACCGCGATTCGTCGATTCCGGCTGCAAACCGTGTATTTTGTGACAGCCGTCAATCCCCCTCACAAATGCCGCACAACCCACGCCAATTTCTTAGACCGGCATGCTATGGTCGCCTTAGCACTGTTCCGCAAGCCTAAAATGGTTCCTTCCAGTCTCGAGTATGGGGGTTCAGGCAAGTCTTATTCTATTGACACAGTCAGGCAGCTTAAGCGAGAGGTCGGGGATCGGGCAGAGATCTTCTTCCTGATCGGGATGGACGCTTTCTTGGAGTTACCCACCTGGAAGGATTATCGACTCCTCATTAACTATTGCAGTTTTGTAGTTTATCAAAGGTCTGGCTCTGAGGGCCAATCCGTCGGGGATCGATTGCCTCGGTCCCTGCTGGAGAGAGTTTTTCAAGTCCCCAAGGGCGCGACGGTTGCTATTCACCCCGGGCATAGGATTTATCTCATCAAGGACTTCTCAAGCCAGGCCTCATCCACCGAAGTTCGAGGGCGGGTTCATCAGGGAGGATCGCTTCAGAGGTTAGTGCCGAAAGCTGTAAGTGAGTATATTGGCAAGGCCAAACTTTATCTCAGTTGAGGATGTGTATTGGAAACTAAAGACGAGTATTTGCAAGGTGTCATCAAAGCGGCTCAAGATAAGAAAGCTCTAGATCTGGTGGTTTTAGACCTGAGAGGAATAGCGTCGTTCACAGATACATTCTTTCTTTGTTCCGGTAATTCAACTCCCCAGATCCAGGCTATTTCTGACGAAATCGAATTGAGGATGAAAGAAATCGGACAGCGACCTACTCATATTGAGGGCTACAAGCGAGCCGAATGGGTCTTGATGGACTATTCCGATTTGATTGTCCACATATTCTCCCCCAAGACTCGGGCCTTCTACAACCTGGAGCGACTGTGGAGGGATGCCCCTCGATACGAGCTTCCATGAAGATCATGCTCGTTTGGATGGGGAAAACTAAGGATCCAAATCTTAGCCAAATGGTCACTGATTATTCACAACGAATCCGGCGTTTTCTAGAGTTCTCCGTGCTCGAGTTGAAACCAGGCGTTGGGCATACACCCCGACGAATCCTGGATAAAGAAGAGACCAGATTGCTGGAAAAGCTCAATGACAGGGATTTCCTGGTGTTGTTGGACCCGCAAGGGGAGGAACTGACTTCCGTTGAACTGGCTGACTGGATGGGTGAATTCAGAAACCTTTCAGGCAAGAGGCTGGTTTTTGTGCTGGGTGGTCATTACGGAGCTGGAGCTCGGGTCAAATCAAGAGTCCATCGGCTGCTGTCCTTGTCTCGAATGACTTTGACTCATGAGATGGCTAGAGTGGTTCTGTTGGAGCAGATTTACAGAGCGCTGACCCTGATTCACCATGTTCCTTATCACAAATAGCTGTTGTATTTTTTCAGGGGTTGGTTATAATAAGCAGTTTTACTTTGAGCCATGTTCGAAATTGATTTTACAAGCAGCGGCTTCTGACACTCAAATCATTCCATTCACGGAGGGTTGAAGTCTAGTTTCATGGATCTCAAAAAGTTTGAGCACTACAAAAAGAAACTGTTGGAAAAAAAAGTCGAACTATATCGCGTTGTTTCCATGACTGAGCAATACGGTCGAGAAGCAGACGGAGATAGCACCCAGGATGTGGCGGACAAGGCAGCCAATTCTTACACCAAGGAGTTCCTTTTCAGTCAGAGCAGTAACGAACGGAACATCCTTCAGTTGGTGAATGAGGCTCTGGGTCGAGTGGAAGACGGCACCTTTGGCGTGTGTGTCTCTTGTGACAACGAGATTCAGCAAAAACGCCTGGAGGCAGTTCCCTGGACCCGGCACTGCATCAATTGTCAGGAACGCCAGGAGCAAGGTCTTCTTGAGGAATAGAGCGGAGTCTGGACCTCAATGCCCGGTCTTGGAGGAGTCTTGGCAGATGAGTCAAAGTCCCCGAAGGTTTCCCTGAGAGCAGCTTTCAATTCCCTCACTTCCATTCTTTTCCCCGCCACCTGTGTTTTATGTAAGACCATAGTTGATGATTTGTCTCTGGCACGGGTCTGTAAGAAATGCTGGAGCCGGGTCGCCCCTTCCCAAGGAGAAGTTTGTGTCCGATGCGGCTATGCCTTTCCCTCTTCGAACCTCCACAGCACCTATCCTCTATGTGGCAGCTGCCGGAGAACCTACTTTCATTTCGACTTTGCCCGGTCTTATTCCGCCTTTCAAGACCCGCTAAGAGAGATAGTCCATCAATTCAAGTACCGCGCTCACCCGAGCTTAGCCAAGCCTCTGGCCTGTCTGCTGTTCTCGGTATATCGCCTCCACATGCAGGAATTCTCTTCGGATGTGGTTGCACCCGTCCCCTCACACAAGTCCAGGGAACGCGAACGAGGATTTAATCAATCGCTCCTTCTCGCCAGGAACTTCTGCCGTTTGGTGGACATTCCCTTTCATCCGCGCCTCCTGGTTCGCATCCGGGCCACGCAAATACAAGCGGGTTTGTCCCGTCGAGCCCGACGGCTAAACTTAGCCGGGGCCTTTTTGCTCTTGGAAAAGGCCGAGGTTGCTGAAAAAGCCGTTCTGCTGATCGATGATGTTTTTACTACAGGGGCGACCGTCAATGAATGTGCTAAACTGTTAAAAGTGAGTGGTGCCCGGCGGGTAAATGTGCTGACATTGGCTCGCGTAATCCAGGGGTAGGAAGCAAGCATATGAGGCGGCCCTCAAAAGCCGATGAGCCGGACGCTCGAGGCTCCAGGCAAGCCGCGGGCTTGTGGTTCTTCATCCCGACCTGTTCCCTCTTTATTGGGGCCGTATCCTATTTATTTTTTGACCCAGCCGCTATCTCGGCGCCCCCTCCTTTGTCGACCTCGGAGCTCTTCCAGGTTTCAGATGCCAACGCGCCCCAGGAAAGCCAGCCGGCTGACAGCAGTCTGGCCTTGGGAGTGGACTACTTCCCCTTAAACCTGGGGAATCGTTGGATCTATAACAAAACCGAGAGCCAATTTAAGAAGACCGACAGCGTCAAGGTGGAGATAATCCGTACCCCTATCATCAAGTGGAAGACTTATTACGTATTCAATCAACTCCCATTCGTTCCCGGCCTGGAAAACGCGAACAACATCCTGGTGCGGTACGACTCGGCTAGCCGTCGTTTCTTAAAGCTCACCCCCGATGGGGAAAAGCCCCTGTTCCCTGTGGGCGAGCAAGCTGACGCCCGATTTACATCATCAGTCGACGAACGGAGTAACCCTGTGGAAAATAGGCTGAGCTATCTGGCTTGTGTGCGTTGCCAGAATGCCGGGACGGAGATGGTGTTCGACCGAGGGGTGGGAGTTGTGGCCGTCGAATCGACCTTTCCATGGGGAATGGAAACCTACGAGCTGAAGTCAGCCGAAGTGAATCGGCGGAAATTTGGGGAATCCATACCCGAAGGGAAGAACGGAGGGAAACAATCCAGGTTCGGTACCGGTCTAGTTCGAGTTGACCCTAATCTCACCCTGGAAACTCAAAAGACCGACGATGGCATCAAGCTCGCTTTCACAGTCAAGAACCCTACCGAAGGCTACCTGAGCTTCCGGTTCAATACTAGCCAGACCTACGACTTTGTCGTCCGAGAAAAAGACACGGGCTTTGAAATTTGGCGTTGGTCAAAAGGCAATTTTTTCTCGCGCGTCCTCCGAAATGTCGCGCTCCTCCCCCAGGACGAATGGAAGTTCGAAGAGACTTGGGATTACAAGGATAACGAGAGAAACGAGATCCGGCGGGGAACCTACGAAGCAGTAGCCATTCTGACCACGGTTGACCCTAGAGAGTCGGCTCCCGTGGACATTATTGTTCCCTGAAAAGAGCCGGCGGGGCACTCTCACTCACGCATGAAAATAGCTAGGGAACGGATGGGGCCTTTTATCATCGGATTTGTATTCCTTTCTCTCCTGACCGATTGCACTGCCATGCTTCAAACAAAAGAGACCTTCGATCAGCAACGGGAAGAGATGGTGGTCCAGCAGATCGCCGGACGGGATGTGACAGACAAGCGGGTGCTGGAGGCCATGACCAAAGTTCCGCGCCACCTGTTCGTATTTCCAGGTGAGGAACGGTATGCTTACGAGGATCGTCCCCTACCGATTGGCCACGGACAAACCATCTCCCAACCTTACATCGTGGCTTTAATGACCGAACTCGCCCGGGTTAGCAAAGAGGATGTGGTGCTGGAAGTCGGCACGGGCTCTGGTTACCAGGCTGCCGTCTTATCGGTACTAGCCAGTCAGGTCTATTCCATCGAGTACATTGAAGCGTTGGGTCGGGAAGCCCGGGAACGGTTGAAGGCCCTGGGCTATAACAACGTCGAAGTGAAGATTGGAGATGGGTACGAGGGGTGGCCGGAGCATCAGCCATTTGATGCCATCCTGGTGACTGCGGCCATCGACCATATTCCTCAACGGTTGATCGATCAGCTCAAGCCCGGTGGCCGGCTGGTGATCCCGCTTGGCGGGGAATTGGAGAACCAGGTTTTGAGAGTAGTGGAGAAGGATTCCAAGGGAATCATCTCTCATCAGGATATTATCCCCGTCCGTTTTGTTCCCTTCCTGGGTGAGCATGTGAAGTCCCATTAGCTTGGTTCAGTGGTATCTAGCAGAAGCCTGGGTCTTACGCAAGCGATGGGTCAGCTTTCCAAGAGACTTGTTCAGGAAATGGTCACGCGGGAGAAAAGGAAGTACCGGCCTTCGACGACAGCCTATTCTCTTCATCTCACCCAGGAGTTGGGTTTTGTTCGCGACGTATTTCAACCCCTCCACCAGAGTTTCCAATGCTTTCTTGCGCTGGCCTGCTTTTGTGTAGACTCTGCTTAAGTTGATGTAGAGTTCGTATTCACAGACCGCCAGCAGGATAGCTGCGCGGCAGAAATTAATGCCGTCCTGGTAGTTCTGCTCAAACAAGGCCAAGATCAGCCCATAGTACGACATATAGAGAGGACTTTCGGGGTCCTCCTTAAAGAGGCATCGGAAAGCGTTGGCCGCTTCAGGCAGGTGATTTTGCCGGAGATAATCTAAACCCAAGTGGAAAGTTCTTTGACTCGATTCGGCTGGCATGGAACCCTCCCTGAATCCTCTAACTGAATCAAACCGTCATGCCTTGGGAGAATGGTACCAAACGAGGGGATAGACTCGGACATTTGCCAGGACACCCGGGGACGGCCGACAACATACCACTCGCCCCGGCATTGGACAAGAGAAAACTACGACAAGAAACTATGACTGCCGTTGAATCACGTAATCGGCGAGTTCATGGAGGAACCAGGCAGAATCCCCGAACCGGCTGAGACGTTCCTTGGCCTGGGAAATCCAATTCCTAGCC
>JBGOTQ010000081.1:0-22458 GCA_041476565.1 Terriglobia bacterium
CAGCAGGACTGGTTAGTGGTGACTACTGCGATCTGATTGCCACCCAGGCCGGTGATCTCTTTTTCCTGTTAGGGGATGTTTCCGGCAAAGGGGTGGCGGCCTCGATGCTCATGGCCCACCTCCATGCTATCTTCCGAACTCTGATTTCACTCGGTCTGTCTGTCGAGGAAATGATGAACAGGGCCAACCGCCTTTTTTGTGAGAGCACAACAGCCTCATCGTATGCAACGCTGGCTTGCGGTCGAGCCGGCAAGACGGGCCAGATTGAAATCTGCAACGCGGGACATTGTCCCCCCAGGCTGTTTCGTTCAGGCCCAGTCGAGAACGTTGAACCGACCAGCCTACCTCTAGGATTGTTTTGCAATAGCGAGTTTTCGACTAAGAGTATGGTCTTGTACGAGGGGGATGTCCTGCTCCTCTTTACTGACGGAGTATCGGAGGCCGCCAATCCATCTGGCCAGGAATACGGAGAGAACCGGCTGGTCGCGCTGTTGTCGGCCCATCATTCCCTTCCTCCTCAAAAACTGGTGGAAACCTGCTGGAGTGACCTCGCGACCTTTCGGCAAGAGGCGGCCAGAACGGATGATATGACGGTCATGGTCCTCAAGCGGAGCGGCTAAAGCCACTGAGTGGAAGGGGATCCGCCAGTCAGTGCGTCCCTCCCCGCCTCTCAAGTCCTCCTGGACTGATGCAACCTTCCCTGGAGGAACCTTTAACGGCCCTTACTTCTGACTCGAGCCTATGACCTGCTTGAGCCTTTCTTCTACGCCCTTGTATTGCTGGTTGCCGGGTTCCAACTTCAGAGCCTGTTGTACATTTTCCAGGGCCTGTGGGAACATTTCAGAATTGGCATAAGAAAGGGCCAAACCGTAGAATGCCGCTCCATAGGTGGGATCTGCTTTTACCGATTCCGTGAACGATTCGATGGCTTGGCGGAATTCGCGTGCCGCCAGATGTTTTTTCCCCGCCTCGTAGGTCGCGGTTGCGATGACCTCTTTCTCCAAGCTCCCGAAACTGGCAGGATCCAACTTGACAGCCTGTCGAGCGGCCTCCAATGCCTTATCGGGTTGATTCAACGCCTGATAGGATCGGGCCACGTTTGCCAGGATGGTGGCGTCCTGGGGGTAATAACCCGACAACTCATTGTATTGCTGGGCCGCCTCTTCATATTTTTTCTTCTTGAATGCGTTTGAGGCTTTGTCCATCATCTTTTGCATGGCGGCTTGTGACAAGAGCTTTAATTCAACCGTCGCATCGCCATCGGTGACCGTAACTGGTTTGGATTCCCCAGCGCCATAGCCGGGTTTTCGGCCCATGAGCTTGTAACTGCCGGGGGCTACGTCTGCAAAAACAATTTCACCCGTGGTCGATGAGGTTCCATATTTCTCAACACCGGTTGTCGTATTCACCAGCTTCGATTCTACTCCTGGTATCGGCCCGCCCTGCTGGTCGACCAGGTGGGCTACCACTTTGGCAGCCATGAGCCCCCCAGGGAGGCCCAACAGACAAAGCAGAAGGGAAATAATTCTCTTCATAAGGATCTCTCATGATTGAAGTAATAGACGCAACTGCTGGCGGGCTGAGGCCCCCATCCGATTACCAACATAGCAATTCTTCAAACGGAAGAAAAGATTTTGATGCATGACAGTCTGGGAATAAACTCTGACTGAAGGAGAGGAATGCAGTCATGAGAAGACAATCTGGGATCTTGCTTGTCCTTGGAATCCTTTTCTGTTTAGCCAGCACCAGGCCCATGTTCTCTCAGGGTCTGACAGAAACAGAACAACAGAAGCAGGAACGGCTAAGCTGGTGGACGCAAGCCCGGTTCGGGATGTTCATTCACTGGGGGCTCTATTCGATGCCTGCACGACACGAGTGGGTCCGGAGCTATGAGCGAATCAGCAACGAGGAATACCAGAAACACTTCCTCCGCTTCAACCCGGACCTGTTCGATCCCAGACAGTGGGCCAAAGCCTGCAAGGAAGCCGGGATGAAGTATTTTGTTATCACCACCAAACACCATGAAGGCTTCTGTTTGTGGGACTCGAAGGTCTCAGACTACAAAGTGACTAACACCCCCTATGGCAAGGATTTGATCAAACCCATGGTTCAGGCTTTCCGCGACGAGGGGATCCGTGTGGGGTTCTATTATTCCCTGATAGATTGGCACCATGAGGAATTCACCACCGACAGGTTTCATCCGATGCGAGACAACCTCGAACGCCGGCAAGGTGACAAAAACCGTGATATGAAGAAATATGCTGAGTATGTCCGTGACCAGGTCAAGGAACTGTTGACTGAATTCGGGACCATCGACTATCTGTTCCTCGACTTCTCTTATCCCGGGCCGGACGGCAAAGGAAGAAACGATTGGGAGTCCGAGAAACTCCTGCGGCTGATCCGCGAGCTACAGCCCAAGATTATCATCAACGACCGCCTCGATTTGCGGGACACTCCTGGAGGTTGGGACTTTGTAACCCCTGAGCAAGTGGCAGTGCAAGCCTGGCCTGAGATAAATGGCAAGAAGATTCCTTGGGAAACCTGCCAGACTTTTTCCGGGTCGTGGGGCTATTACCGTGACGAAAGTACCTGGAAGAGCACCCAGCAACTTCTGGCGCTCTTGATCGAATCGGTAAGCAAGGGTGGAAACCTGTTGTTGAACGTAGGGCCCACCTCTCGAGGCACTTTCGACAACCGGGCCACAGGCCGGCTTCAGGAGATGGGTACCTGGATGAAATTGCACAACCGTTCGATCTTTGGGTGCACCGAGGCCCCTGCTGAATTCAAAGCTCCCCAAAACTGTCTCCTTACCTATAATCCGGATAGGAAGAGACTGTATGTCCACTTACTGGTCTGGCCCATGGGTACTCTTCATCTGGAAGGTTATGCAGGGAAAGTCAAGTACGCACAACTCTTGAACGACGGCTCGGAGGTCCGGATCGAAAAGCCGACTGACGAATGGGCCGGCACCGACAAAAGTACGTTGACCCTGTCGTTGCCAATCCTTAAACCGGATGTAGCTATTCCTGTTATTGAGTTGTTTCTGGATTAGTCAAGGAGGATAAGTTCCTGTGTGGAGATTTCGTTTATCTTGGATGTTGACTGCTCTTTCCTGGCTTTTTGGCTTGGGACTGGACATCTGGGCAAGTCCGGGGACAGTGGCGGATTTTCAGGCACCTGGCGGGGGATCTTTGAAGTTAGAGACTCAGGCAGGCAATCGAGTCAAAGTCTACAGCCCTAATTGGCACTTAGAATTCGACCTTCTGAATGGCGGCATTCTGGACACGATTGTTTTCCCGCACGGTTCGGGAAAGAACCTTCTCCTCAAACCTTTTCATACGACGGTCGGAGCATGGGCCGACTGCTTTGCTCCATCAACAGACTTCCGATCTTCCAAGGAAGGACAAGTCCTGCGATTGGAATTTGCCGGCCAAATGGCCACTCCCGATCGTTTGCCTGGTCCTGTCCAATATCAGACGATCTGGATGCTTACTCCCTTCACGGTCCGAGTGGAGCATAAGCTGCTCTTCAGACAGGACTTCTCCTCTAAATCCGTCGGAATCGGTTCGTTTTCGGTGAGGCCCGATCTAAGCGAGTTTGGCCTGAGAGTGGGACCCGCAGATGATAGCGACCCCAGAATGCAGGCGCCGGCGCGGTTTGGCAAGGTGGATCAGATGGGCCGCACGCTGGTTCATGAACATCATGCTCCACTTTATCTGTTACTCTTCCACCGGGACCTGGAAGGGCTGGACATAACTCTCTCCTCCGACCTGGAGACCTGGGAGAAAGCGTTGACCGGATCAGGAGGTATCGGCGCTTTCACCGTTGAGGTCGCCGCCGATGGGTCCAGCATTGATGTGACCAGGAACGCCCTGTCCTCGTTACTGCCCCTTCCAATTCGAAAAGGGGAATACAGTTTCGGCTATTACCTGGGACTGCCTCGAATTGTCGAGAAATCTGACCGCCACTGGCGTCACCTCTCCTTTGGAAACCATCCCTGGCCCTCCGACGCGGACATTCAGAAATGGTCAGAGAGCGGGACAAACATTGTTCGGCTTCACAACGACTATGCCGAAGATGAGAACTTCTGGCATGATGGCGGCTGGCCGCCTTATGACGAAAAAGGGATGGCCGAACTGCGGAGGGTCATTTCCACTTGCCATCGATTGAAGATGAAGGTTGTTCCCTATTTCTCGGTCCACGAATTCCACCCCAAGGCTCAGGGCTATCCAGACCACGAACAAGAATGGAAGCGCAGTACCGACCAGTTGGGGACGGTCTACCATAACTCGTGGGGGAAAGGAGAATTCGGGGCTCAGATGTGCCCCCAGTCGGGGTGGCTGGAGCGTCGGAAACAAGACGTGGAACGGGCTTACCGGGAACTAGGGTTCGATGGAGTCTATTACGACTGGGTCTGGGGGCTTCCCTGTAATAACAAGAACCACAACCCGAAACTGCATCTGGGAACCGATGAGATTGTGGATCTGCTGGCCTGGACCCGACGTTTAATCTCACCCAACGGGACGCTGATCCTCCACCTTTACGGTCAGTTCCCTTCCATTGCCCTCGAAAACTATGCCGACCTGGTTGTCAACATGGAGGAGATTTCCGACTCAGAAGCGATGATGCAGATGGGAGAAATCCCCGTGGTGACGGTGCTGGCTGAAAGCCTCCACCGTTCCCCTTGTCCGTCTTACCGTCTCGATCAATCCCAAGAACGAAACCGGAACAACATCGCCCAACTAGTCCTGCTGGGCATGTTTCCCTGGTCCGATGGGGCCGCCGGACCTGTCCTCGATGAAACCCTGAAGCTCTTCAGGACCTTCCGCTCCTATTCTCTGGAACAATATCGTTTCCATGGCGCTTACTCAGGAGCTGTTCATACGGCCTGGAGCGACGTTTTTGGAGCTTTGTACAGTTCGGAGGGAGAGGCTCTAGTCATCATCTCGAATACCAGTCGAGACACCCGAAAGAACGTGGTCTGGACAGTTAAGCCCGAACTCTTAGGGTTTACCTCAGTGCCCCCCCATGTATTGATCCTGGATACGACGACGAGGTCCGAGAAAAGGATATCTTCTTCTGCTCTGGTTGATGGATCTCTGGAAACCGACCTGGCGGGATATGAATATCGCCTGTTCGAGGTGAGGCCCAGCCCGTAAATACGCAAGATTCTAACGCTTGATGCGCAATTCTCAATCCTCAGGAGGATCTTAATGATTTGTTGTGGAAGAAGCGTCTTCCCCTTAATGGCAGTTGTGGTAATGTTACTTTTTCCCCTTGATACTTTTCCTTTGGACCGGCAGGCGTCCATAATTCCTAAGCCCGTCCAAATGACCTTTCAGAGCGGCTTGTTCCGCCTGGCTCCCGGGACTATCATTGTGGCCGATAGTGCTGTGCTGGCAGAAGCTCATATTCTCGCGCGCGAACTCGAACCGGCCACAGGGTATTGGTTGGAGGTAAAGCGGAGTGCGGTCAGCGGGGCGCCCAGGATTGAAATGAAAATCGATCCTACTCTTGTGAAACTGGGAGAAGAAGGTTATCGGTTGACGGTGACGACAAAATCAATTGTGATCCGTGCACCCAAAGCGGCAGGAATATACTATGGAAGCCGGTCTTTGCTTCAGTTACTGCCTCCAGAAATTTTTCGACAGGCCCGAGTTTCCGGTGTTGAATGGACGGTTCCTTGTGTGCAGATTGAAGATTACCCGCGGTTCCAATGGCGGGGCGCCATGCTGGATGCTAGCCGGCATTTTATGCCCAAGGAGTTCGTCAAGAAATTCATCGATCTGTTAGCGCTGCAAAAAATGAACTCCTTCCACTGGCATCTTACCGACGACCAGGGCTGGCGGCTGGAGATTAAGAAGTATCCAAAATTGACGGAAGTCGGTGCATGGCGTAAGGAGACGCTCGTGGGCCATCTGGAACATCGATCCTCAACGGAGCCCAAGTTCGATGGCATACCCCATGGCGGCTTTTACACACGGGACGATGCACGTGAGATTGTGGAATATGCCCACGAGCGACACATTAATGTGGTTCCGGAGATTGAGATGCCGGGGCACGCCCAGGCAGCCATCGCCGCCTACCCGGAATTGGGGAATACCGCTACCCGGCTGGAGGTTAGTCCCATCTGGGGAATCAGCGAGAATATTTTCAACCCCAAGGAAAGCACCATCCTGTTTCTCGAGGACGTGCTGACGGAAGTGATGGAGATCTTTCCTTCCAAGTTCATTCACACCGGTGGTGACGAGGCGGTGAAGGTCCAGTGGAAAGCCAGCCCCGATGCCCAGGCTAGAATCAAGGAACTGGGACTTAAGGATGAAGAGGAACTGCAAGGGTACTTCACACGCCGAATGGACGAATTTCTCACTGCAAAGGGCCGCCGACTGATTGGCTGGGACGAAATATTGGAGGGAGGACTGGCACCCAATGCCACGGTGATGTCCTGGCGTGGTGAAAAGGGTGGAATCGCCGCCGCCAAAGCCGGTCACGACGTGGTCATGGCCCCCACAGACTATACTTACCTGGACTATTACCAGTCGAAAGAGGCGAGCAAGGAACCACTCGGGATTGGCGACTACCTTCCACTCGACGTAGTGTACAACTATGAACCCATCCCAACTGAGATTCCAGCTGATTTTACCGGGCATGTGCTGGGTTCCCAGGGCCAGCTCTGGACTGAATATATGGCCACTCCGAAGAACGTGGAGTACATGGCCTTCCCCAGGCTCGCGGCACTCTCGGAAGTAACGTGGACACCGAGGGAGAAAAAAGACTACTCAGAATTTCTTACCCGTCTGGAAACCTACTTGAAACGATTGACCATTTTGGATGTGAACTACCGAGCACTGGACGGTCCGAAGTAAGGCCCTCAGGGATGACGGGGGGAGGAATTTGCGAGCCCAGGGCGACGTTCCTTCGGTACTCATCGCGAGTAGTGCTGAAATCACGCGCCTTGGGCTGTTCTTTTTTGGCCTTTCAGGCCTGACGAGTACGCGGAGAGAAGTCCAACGTATAAGATTCGATGGCGCACGGCACGTTTGATTTCACCCTAATTCGCCAATTCTCGGGCAATACTCAAAGCCGCCTCGCGAGCCTGTTCGGAGGCGTCCAGGGGAAAGGAGATAGCGGCTACTACGGGATGTCCTCCGCCTCCGTAGCGTTCGCACATTCTCGCCAGGTTGTGACGCCTTTCCCGGTGGCTCCACGGATTCCAGCCCACCGACACCTTCATCCTCGTCGGAGTCCGAAGGAGACTGACACTGTAATTGGTGTCCGGGTAGAGGTAGTAAGGAATGAACTTGTTGTACCCCTCCACGTCATAGCCGCTCAAGTCGAAGTACACCACCTGCCCATTAAAGGACGAGTTCTTCTGAATTAACTGGATACATTCCGCATGGCGCTTGGCCAAGGGGGCGTAACGCTCGCGGACCCGTGGTCCCGAAGCCGCATACTGAAACGGCTCGTGGGCCAGTTGGAGGATAGTCTGGTGAATAAAGTTCAAGTCTTTGTTGGCTTCAATCACGGCCGCCAGCATCTGGGCAGGCTCGGTTACTTCAACAGCCGTCTTGGCGCTGTCATATTGGGCTCCATCAATGATATCTGCCCAGCGTATGAGTTCCTCCAACATGGGGCATTGGAAAGCAAAATGGCGCAACGTCACTGTAGCAATGAGTTTCGTGCAGGATTTGAAGGTGGGATCGTAGAACTTCTTTCCACTCTGATCGCGCAGAAAATGCTGCTCATCCTCCGGGGTGAGGAATGCGCTGTAATGATGATCAAACCACCAGGTGAGACGATCCGTATTGGCATACTTAAAATCGACAATCACGTTCTCATCCCCGCCAAACAAGTTCTCATGAAATTGCTGTCCAGCCTGATGGGTCAAGCCGTGTAAGATGAATTCGGCCTTCGGATCAATCTTTTCCTGGTAGAAGCGATAGAAGACGGCTGCTGAGGAAGCGCCGTCGAAACAATTGTCGTGATAAAGGATGTTAACGATCATCGTCGTGTCGAGTCCCGTCAGGAGTTTTGTTTTCCATCAAGCGGTTTCCGTCACCCCGGCTCTCGGTCTGATAAAGCTGACACTCAAAATGAAGGCCAGTGTCATGAAGAGCCCCCCAGTCACATAGGGGTACTGGTACCCCAAGTGGTCAAATACCAGCCCACCCCAAATCGGGCCCAGGATCCTGGCCAAACTCCCCATGGACTGTCCAACTCCCAGGATCCCTCCCTGGTCTTCAGGACCGGTCAACTGGGAGATCGAGCTTGAAAGGGAGGGGTTGGTCACCCCTTGTCCGAAGGTTAGGACCGCCAGAACCAGCAAGAGACCGAGCACATGGGGAGCATAAGGCAGAAGTCCCAGGCCAAAGATCATGCAGAAGAGCCCAGTCGAAATCAGCTTTCGTTCCCCTACCCATTTCACCAGTCTGCCAATCAACGCACCTTGCATGATCGTGATCAAGACTCCAATATAAGCAAAAAGGTAACCGTTTTCATGAGCATCGAAGCCGAAGCGCTTTTGGGTCATTAAGGCGAACGTCGCCTCGAGGTTGGCAAAAGCAAAGGTCGAAATAAAAAAAAGAGAGAGAAAGATTCCCAATTGCGGATGTTGCAGTGCTCTCTTCATTTTTTCCATGTTCAATCCCCGATGGGAGTGGGAAGTGCGATTTTCGGGCTGCAGAGATTCCGGCAAGAGGAAGAGGGCTCCGATGAAGTTGCAGAATGCCACGGCTGATGCCACCAGCGGGGGTAGATTCAAAGCATAATGACTCAGGATGCCGCCGATGGCCGGGCCGAAAATGAATCCCAGACCGTAAGCTGCCCCAATCAGCCCCATTCCCTTGGCTCGTTTTTCCGGAGGGGTTGAATCGGCGATGTAAGCCTGAGCCGTGGAGATGTTGGCCCCGGCAATCCCTGCACAAATCCTCGAGATAAAAAGGATCAGAAGCGATCTCGCCAACCCGAATATCAAATAAGAGAGCGACGACCCCAGCAAGCCCAGAAGAATGATTGGACGCCGCCCAATACGATCGGAAATTCTCCCCCACAACGGCGCGAACAGGAATTGCATCAAGGAAAAGGAGGTGGACAACAGGCCAACGATCAGCGCAGTGGCTCCGAAGTGCTGGGCATAGAAGGGAAGCAAGGGAAGGACAATCCCGAACCCCACCAGGTCCAGAAACACGGTGACAAAGATGATAAGCAGTGGGGATTTCTTCATAAATCGCGCAACGCGCAGTCAATCGATTTTGACATTAGTGCGGCCAAACACGTCGATGACCGAACCAGTCATAATAGCGGATTCCAGGGAAGCGAGGAAAACTGCCACTTTCGCCACGTCAGCCGGCTTCAGTTCAGTGGATAAAGGGGGCACACTTTCCCTCTCATCTTCGAGCCATGTGGAAGCGACCTGGCCAGGGCAGATGACGTTGACATTGATATTGTATTGCGCTACTTCCTTGGCCAGGGCTTGAGTTAGGCCGATGACGCCAAATTTGGAGGCGCAGTGGGGAACCAGGTTGGCATCTCCCAGCTTTCCATGGATCGAGGAGATATTTATGATATTCCCCTGTCTCCGGGCAATCATATGAGGAAGGACCGCCTGGCAGCACAGGAAGATCCCTTTTAAGTTGGTGTTCAGTGTCAGGTCCCAATCATTTATTGTCACTTCAAGGAGGCTCTTGTAGATGAATACACCGGCACTGTTTACCAGAATATGAATCTTCCCGCAGTGCTCCAAGGTCTCTTTGACGACCTGTCGGACACTTTCCGCATCAGTCACGTCCATCGGGCAGGGCCAGGACTCGCCTCCAGCCGCCAGAATTTCTTCTGCCACTTTCTGAAGTGAGGCCCGGGTTCGGCCTGCCAGGGCAACCGTCGCTCCTTCAAGAGCAAAGGCCAGGGCAATAGCCCGCCCGATACCCCCCCCGGCACCCGTTACTATGGCCACTTTGTTCTCGAGCTTCATTGATCCGAAGGCCTCTTCGATTGGTGAGCAAGGGGGATAAGCTTAGAAAACGTATGACTCTACCAGAGTCTCAAGACCGGCACAAGAGCTTTTCAGAAAGACATGCCGAATTCCTCGAGATCGGCTAGAATATCAGGCCTGTGCCCGAACTGGCTGGGCTGGTTGAAGCCGAAGGGCGACCTGAGCCATGTTAACTTCGGAGCTTGTCGATCAATTCAAAAGACAATCAATCCTGGTAGTGGGGGATACTTACATCGACCGGGAGATTTACGGCGATGTGTTGCGGCTGGCTCCGGAAGCCCCGGTTCCGATCGTGAAGGTGAAGTCCAGGCGCCTCGTCCCGGGTGGGGCGGCTAATGTTGCCAAGAACATCGCTATGTTAGGGGGCAAGACCTTCCTCTACTGCGGTTTCGCCCCGGATATCGCCGCTCGGCAAATCCTGGACGGCCTTTGCTCTGATGGGGTCGAGATCGCTGTGCCACCCGGTGCTGCTTCGAGCAGGTTGCCTGAGAGATGCCGCATCTTCGCGGCCAGCCAGCAGTTGCTGCAAATCCTTCGTCTGTCGGGCCCGGATACCGCACCCCAGACTCCACCAGCGTTTTCCTCGTTTGTTTCCGATCGGGCAGGCGGCGTCAAAGCCGCCGTGATCTACGATCAGGGCTACGGGTCTGTCACTAAAGATTTGCTGGACCATGTGGAAAGTTTATCCCAGAAAAACGGGATGCAAGTTGTCGTGGACGCCCAGCCCGACCATGTCAGCTGGTACCGAAGCGCCTCTCTCTTCACCTTCAATGCCGACGAGAGTATTGCTGCGGCAAAACGCCTGGGTTTTGCGGTAACCACCGTGACCGAAGCAGGAGAGGCCCTGCGGACCAAGCTGGACTCCCCTATATTGGTCACACAAGGTGGTGAAGGCATGACCATTTTTCGGAAAGACCAGGAGCCGCAAAAGATCCCCGCCAACCGCGTTCCTATCGCAGACCGTGCAGGTGCCGGAGACAGCGTGACAGCAGTACTTGCTCTTTGTTTGGCAGCCGGGGCCAGTCTTCCTCAGGCAGCCGAGCTTGCCAACAAGGCCGCAGGAGTGGTGGTGGCAAAGCCCGGCATTGCATATGTTCGACCCGAAGAACTGGTGAATCTGTTCCACGAAGAAATCAGCCATCTGCTGTTGGAAAGCATGGAGGTGAAACACCGGCTGATTCAGGAGCAGTTGCCTACCATCGAGAGCGTGGTGCGGGCAATCATTCGCACTTACCAGGAATCCAGGACGGTATATGCCTTTGGAAATGGAGGGAGCGCCGCCGATGCCAGCCACTTCATCGCCGAGCTTGTCGGGCGCTTCATGATCGAACGCAAAGCATTGCCGGCCGTCTCTTTCTCCTCTAATGAGATCCTGATGACTTCCATTGCCAACGATTACGGTTATGAGAATACGTTCGCCCGCCAGGTGGATGCCTTTGTCAAGCCGGGAGATCTGGTAGCCGCGTTTTCGACCAGCGGGAAGTCCAGGAACGTTCTGAAGGCTTTGCAGCTGGCAAAGCAAAAAGGGGCCACCACGGTGGGATTCACAGGCGGCTCAGGCGGAGAGGTCCCCGATCTGTGTGACATTTGTATCCGGGTCCCTTCGGAGATCACACCCCGGATTCAAGAATCTCACGTGGCCGTAGTACACATTATCTGTGAATTGCTGGAAAAGGAGCTGGCCCTGCCTGAGCAGGTCCTTCCTAAGCAGAACCTGGGAAGCGACCTGTAAAGTTCTACGCTAGTTTTCTTCTCAATGATGGATTCCAAAAAAGAAACTTTCGACCGGATCCGCAGGTTTCCATCGGCACACCTTCTCGTCCTCGGAGATGTTTTTTTGGATACCTACCTGGATTGCCGGGCTCTCGGCGTGGCCAACGAAGCTCCCGTTCCCTTGCTCGAAGTCTCCCGTGAGACTTCATTTCCGGGCGGAGCAGCCAACGTGGCTGTGAGTCTGGCCCGACTGGGGGTTCAAACCCACCTGATTGGCATTGTTGGAAAAGACTCCGATGCGCACATCCTGGGCCAATTGCTGCGGGACGCAGGAGTCTCCTTTTACCCCATTGAGGCCTCCCGCCCCACGATTCGCAAAACCCGCGTCCTTTCCCAGAATCACTATTACCTCCGCCTCGATGAAGAGGATGAATCTCCTCTCGCGAGTGACCAATTGGAGCAGTTTCTGGGGACAGCGAGTAAGGTCCTTCCACATGCGAATCTGGTGGTGATTTCAGACTATAACAAGGGATTGTTCACGCCGCGTTCCATCGGAGCGATGGAAAACCTGTTCGCTGAATTCAAGCTCAAGGTTCTGGCGGATTTGAAACCGCAAAATATTTCCGCCTGGCGACATCTGGATTTGATCACCCCTAATCTTACGGAGGCCCGGGTTATTCATTCCCAGGCTGCCGGTAGTGACACAAGCCAGGTCAGTGAAACCCGATTGGCGGAAGATCTTAGTACCCTCCTGACCTGCGATGTGATCTTGAAGCTGGGGTCAGAGGGGATGATTGCAGCCAGCCAGGGCCGTTGCCTGGCTCGTTTCCCGGCCCTGTGTGATGTCATTCGAAACAGCTCGGGTGCAGGAGACTCAGTCCTTGCAACGATTGCAGCAGTCCTGGCTTGTGCAGGATCGTTGCCCGAGGCTGCTGGACTTGCTAGTGTAGCTGCTTCCATTGCGGTGTCTCATGAGGAGACCTACGCGGCTTCATCTGATGAACTCATCCAAGCGGTCGAGGGATTCAATTGGCCGCTGAACCACATGGCTTGAGTCCCCCCTTGGGCCCTCTCTTGAAAATCGTCCTCGTCGTCGTGCTCGTTGTCGCCCTCGATATGGAACCTTCCGAGTACGACGACGAGCATGACCCGTTCGAGCTTACACTTGTGATCGCTTAGAACGTCATGTCCCCATTTTCATGCTACGTGGCGCCCCTCTTCCGGGCCATGAAAGCTTTTATGAACATGGCCTGAAAGGCCATGGGGACGTAGCCCAGGGCATCGCAGGGGTCAAGGCCCCTGCTCTGCCCTGGGCTACACTCCTTCGCCCACTTCGTGGGCTGGAAGCCATTTTCATCTGCGGTGGTGAACTTGAATATGCTCACGTCACACTCCAATGAAGATGTGGTTTGTGATGGAGGGTGGCATTCTGGCCGACCGCTTATGCTGCACGAACAGAGTCTCCTCACAGGAGCCTTGTTGTGATGAAACGCAAGTTTGGCTGGACTGGGGTGGAAGTGCCCGTGATTGGTCAGGGAACCTGGATGATTGAAGGCAGCCGTGTTGTCGAACAGCGGGCAATCGAATCGCTGCGCCTGGGGTTGAACCTGGGGATGACTCATATCGATACGGCTGAGATGTATGGGAGTGGGCGGGCCGAGGAGCTGGTAGGGGAGGCTATTTCCGGTCGGCGAGGCGAAGTTTTTCTGGTCAGCAAAGTCCTTCCTTCCAATGCTTCCTTCGATGGGACGATCCGGGCCTGTAAACGGAGTCTCGAGCGGTTGAAGACCGACCACGTGGACCTCTATCTTTTGCACTGGGAGAGTCGCTATCCACTCAGCGAAACCATGCGTGCCCTGGAGACCCTGGTAGCTGACGGCAAGACTCGATTCATCGGGGTCAGCAACTTCAATCTCGACATGCTGCAAGCGGCTGAACGGGCGCTGAAGAAGGAACGGGTGGCCTGCAATCAGGTTCTCTACCATCTGGGAGATCGGGGCATTGAAAGGAAACTGATCCCGTATTGTGCGGCTTCGGGGATTGCTGTGGTCGGTTACAGTCCTTTTGGGCACTCGGATTTCCCCTCATCGAAGAGTTCCAGTGGGCGAATTCTCGGTCAGATAGCAGAGCGACACGGCCGCACGCCCAGACAGGTAGTCCTAAACTTCCTGACTCGCCGCCAGGCCGGAGTCTTCACCATCCCCAAATCCAGCCAGCCTGAGCACGTCCGCGAGAACAGTGAAGGGCCAGGGTGGGAACTCAACGAGGAAGACTTGCTGCTGATTGACCGAGCCTTTCCGGCGCCGGATCATGATGTACCGCTGGGAATCCTCTAAATTGCAGCTTCTCTGCCCTTCTATTTTTCGGCTGGAGGTTCATTGAAATGCTCAATTAGCCAGCTGCTCAGCAACTGCAAGCGCCGGCCCAGGGGAGACGCTTGCAGCGATTGTGCTTGTTGGGCCAGACGCTGGACATTGAGGTAGTCGCCAGCGAAAATCGCTTTGCGTGCCTCCTGACGGAGTCGCCAGGCGGTGGCCGCCAGCACCATCAAGGGTTTCAAACTGCCTCCACAGCGGGAGCAATTGATAGTTCCCCGGAAGCGCGCCCGGCAGACGGGGCAGCGCCCGGCCAGTTCAATTCCCATCAGTGTCCCTCCACAAAGAAGAGCAGCTCCTTCAGTTCTGCGACTGCTTTGGCCAAGGCCTCGGTATCCCCGGCGGCTATTGCTGCTGCAACCGCTTCATGCAGATTCACTGCCTCCTCCGCATCATCTTCATGCATGGCACCCAGCAACTGACGGGAATGGCCCACTAGTTCATTGGCGGCCGCTTCAGCCGCAGATCGGGCTGGATTGTGCGCAATGGCGTCGGTTGCCAATTCAACGGCAGGCTCCTCCGCCTTAATTTCAATAGCCTCTAAATCCTCGATATCCTCCGCGTCGAATTTTTCAGACAGATCCGCCTCTTCCACGGCGCGGGTGGCATAGAGGGCTTTCAAGCGCTCCTTTGCGGCGGCAATTTCCTCGGGCGTCTTGGCCTGCAACGCATTAGTGATCCGGACCTGTTTCGATAGCCCCGTTATTTTCTCGGTGGCGGTGACATGCAGAATTCCGTCCAAGTCCAGACTCATGCGGCACAATACTTCATTGGGTTCCTCTGTCGGCGTTAGCCCTTCCACCATGAAATCGCCCACCAGGACATTCTTGAGCGCATCTTCATCATCTCCCTGGTAAATCTCAACTCTCACCACCGTCTGGCGATATGACGCCGTAAAGTACCGCTCTGTGCGGGTAACCGGCAGGGGAGTGTTGCGATGGATCAGAGGGTGGTAACAGTAAGAGTAAGGGAAGCCGCCGCGTTCGCCCAAGTATGACGGGCCAAAGGAATAAGGAGAGACATCCACCAGCACGCGCTCCACAGCGTGGCCGCCCAGGCGGGAAGCCAGAACGCCGGCGCCATAGGCCACGCAAAGGTCCGGATGCACGTCCTGGCGTGGCTCCAAGCCGGTCTTTTCGCGCAGCAGGCGGGAAACCAGAGGCGTCCGGGTCGAGCCGCCCGCCAGCAAAATGGCGTCCAGGTTTCCCGGGGACTTGGCAGCATCATGGAGCGCTTTGGAGACACTGTCGAGGGTCGATTCCACCAGCGGCCGGATCATCTCTTCGTATTCTTCCCTCGCGAGCTCCAGCTCGAGATGCATTGGCTGGCCATTCTCAATTACCAGGCCCTCCTCTCGTATCTTGACATAGGGCTCGAAGCTGAGCTGTTTTTTGGCCTCCTCGGCAGCCCACCACAACCGCGCATGCGCTGCCGCATGCCCTTCGCGAGGATTGATGCCATACTTTTTCTGAAACTCCTGTTCCAGCCGTTCGAGCAAGAGATCGTCAAAGTCGTCGCCGCCCAAGCGGTTATTACCGTGGCTGGCCAGCACCTCGGTGATATCGTTTTCGACAGTAACAATAGAGACATCGAAAGTGCCCCCGCCTAAATCGTAAATCAAGGCTGTGTGGCGGGACTGGGTCCCAAAACCATAGGCCAGACTAGCGGCGGTTGGTTCATTCAGAATGCGGACTACTTCCAATCCGGCGAGCTTTCCAGCTTCCCGCGTGGCATTGCGTTGTACATCCGAAAAATAGGCGGGAACCGTGATGACCGCTTTTTCGACAACAGTTCTCGTTTCCCGGCAGGCCCATTCGGCCAGTTCTCTCAAAATGAGCGCGGATATCTCTGACGGCGTGAAGCTTTTATCCCCCAAAGTTACTGTCTCATCGCTACCCATCTTCCGCTTGATACTGCGCACGGTGCGGTCTGGGTAAAGCAGTTGTTGGTTCTTGGCAGCCTGGCCCACCAGAAGATCCCCAGCCAATGAAAGGCCCACGCAAGACGGAAGCATCTTAATGCCACCAGCCCCCAAAATGCGCACCTGCCCCTTGTGAAATGCGGCGATTTCAGAATTGGTTGTCCCCAGGTCAATGCCGACCACCCAATCGGATGGAGTCATCTCTCTTCCTGCCTTTTCAATTGCTTTGAATATTTTCCCCCTCGCCAAATCCGCGACATCCGCGGACAGACAAGTATTAATTTGTTTCCGGGCCGTCTGTATTGGGGTTATTCCGGCGCCGGTATGCGGTGGGCGCCAGGCGCACAGGCGACCTTGACCTGGGCGGTCCGGTAAACCTCGCCCTGCCATTCATATCCCGTCCGATAGACTTCCAGCACAGTCCCTTCTGGTACGTCGCGGCTCTCCACCAGGTCGACGGCATTCATCATGCGCGGATCGAAAGGAGTTCCCAGACATGGAATTTCTCTCACGTTGTAGCGTTCCAGCCACTCCTCGAGCCGTTCCAGGCTCAAGAGATATCCCTTTTCCAGCGCCGCCAGAGCTTCCGTCTGCTGCTGCAACTGCTTTTGAGATGCAGGGAAAAGTTTGGACCAAACGCTGCGCCGGGAAGAAGCCGCCGTTTTTAGCGAGTCCCGCTGAGAACGCATGGTTTGCCGCCCGCGTTCCAATCGGTCGCGCATATCCAGCAGCACATCCAAAGCTTCCTTGCGGACAGCCCGCTCCACTTGCTGCCGGAGATCCCTCTCCCAGTCTTGGCGAAGCGCGGCAGCCTCCCCGGCGATGCGATGTGCTTCGGCCAGGGCTTCATCATGGGATTTCAAGGCCAAATCGATCGCGGGCTCCAGGTGTGCCACCGGCTCCATTGTCTCATTCAACTGCTTGAAAGCCCGCCCTTGCAGCTTGATCTCTTGAGAAAGCGCTGTCATGGCTTCCCACAAGGAATACAAATCGCTGCCGGGAACCGCTGCCCACTCCGCACCAATCTCGGCTTGGGCCTCGACTTCGGCGATGATTTCGGCGGCAATCCCTGGCGGGACTTCTTCGCCAGCCAAGGTCTCCTCCAGCCAACCTTCAAACTGAACTATTTTTTGTACAGGAACGACTGCCGCGGTTGCGGAAGTCACCGGTTTCATTACGTCAAGGGCCAGGATGCGCTCCGGCGAGGTTCTCAGGTTTCCTGGTGAAGCCTCCTTCAAATGTTGGTCTGGTTTGCACTCCATATTATTTCTCTTTTAGAACCTCCAGCCATATCTGGGGCGTCGTGAATTCCCGCGGAAAAGCGCAGCCATCCAACAAGGAAGAAAGGGCAGTCTCATGATTACCGGCAAGCAACAGATGATGCATGCGACGGCGCCGGTCGCGCAGAAGTTCATAGGCGTCGCGGATCCGCTCAAACTCAACCGGTGCGCGGTCTGGCGGAAATTCCTTAACTCTGCGGAGGTAAGCGGCGCGCACATCTTCGTCGGTAGCCTCCAGCCCAACCCCCAGAATTTGGCGGGGATCCTCCAGCATCGATCCTTCACGGTGTGAGTGGTTCATTATCATCCTTCCTTGCGGCATCAATCCAGATGACTTCTATGAAAATGCGGATTTGGTAGCCACGCCGACGGCTGTTTTTCTGGAGGCGTGGGCATTTGATTGTCAGGAAAAGCCCACGGCTCGCGAAATACGCTCACCGTGGCTACTCCTGCCATTTTCATCCGCGGTGGTGAACTTGAAAAAGGTCATGCGGCACTTTCATCAGAATAAGCTTCCTTGCTGTCCGAATGAGGGGAGTTTCCTTTTTTTGGATGATGGAGCTGACGGCTTGTCTTTCGGCGTCCGGCTCTTGTTCTTGCTTCGTGGCCGGAGTGGAAACAGAGCATCCAGGTCGCCCAGCATTGCCGCCATTTCATCAAGGGCGCGCTTGAAGGCGGGGCTGTTGGGCGATACTCCTTTGGGCAGTCCCAGCATCTTCCTGACATCCTCGAAGCCAGTTATTGGATCGAATTCTCCATCGAAATCATAACCTGGCTCTTCATCGGATTCATCCTCGGAATCTTGAAAGACGGCTTGCTCCTCCCGCCGGCGCTCGCGGCAGCGTGGGCATTGGCATTCTTCCTCGAATTCATCATCGAAGGCAGGCCGTCGTGTTTTGGGAAACTCTTTGGCTTCCCGTTCGCTCTTGAGAAGCGCGCCAAGTAGCTCGGGCTTCATCACCGGCTCGGAGAGGCCAAACGGGTCAAAAGGACCAAAGGATGAGCGGCTCTTCTGAAACTGGTCCCTCAATGCGGAGGCCTCCTCCACCAGCAGCAAATCTCGCTGTTGACCGGCCAAGGCAATCGTGGCGGCAATGCAGCTGTCGCGGCGCCGGCTTTCCCAAACTGGAAGCGCCTGGGCCCGCAGAAGCAGAAAGCGGGCTTCGCTCGGACCCTTGCGGGTCAACCCGGCGGCAGTGGCTGCATAAGCAAGCTTCTGATCGTCAATGCGCAAGGCCGCTTCCGCCAGGGCGCGCAGCAACGGGAGTTCCAGCAGATGACCCTGGCTGGCGATCTCCTGCAGCAACTTTGTTCCCCACTCCTCAGGAACCATGACCGGGACTTGCATGTCATCACCCAGCGCGCAGGCCCGGCTTACTACCGCCGCCAAATAGGTTCCCGCTCCCGATTGCTTGTTGAGAATAATCCTTGGCAGTGGCTTCATTTCAGACGCATGGGTCAAGCCTGAAAGCAGCAGGTGGGCCGCCAAATCGCTCTCCAGCAGCCGCGACACTTCAGCCTGGTAAAGCTGGGTCCGCGCGTCCTCACCCTGTAACGTCGCACAAGCCCAACGGAGCGCCGCTAGAAACGCCGGTCGGTCCCCTTCCTGCGCTTGAGGCAGCAGTGCGATTTTTTCCAGGTCCTGTTCCGCCAGGCGAATCTTCTTTTTCTTCAGATGAAGGATGGCTGTGGCGACGAGCAGGCGCAACCTGGCCCGGCGCACTTCCGGATTCAAGCCGTCCTGCAGTTCGGCTTCCTCCAAAAATCCCAACGCCTTCTGGAAGGCATTGCGTGCTTCCGCCGACTGCATCAGAAACAACAAGGGACGGCTATCCTTGGGAAAGACTCGGTGCCAGGCTTCGGCAGCGTGATCCGCCGCTTTCGGGTCCTGCGCCTTCCTCTCCAGCTCCAGCCAGGCTTGGAAGGCCTCTGGATGCGGATCCAAGGTGCACGCACATTCGTAAAGGCAGGCAGGAAACAGGAAGTAATTGTCCCGTGTAGCCTGTCTTGGCAAAACCAACTTGTCCGGCAAGTGATGGGGAACCGCGGCACCAGCATCGTCTATAGGACATGCTATGTAATGATGGCGAGCGTGCTCAAGATCGTCACTTTCCGCTCTGCTTAAAAGATGGGCCTGATGAAGATAAATGGCGGCAGTCTCGGGGCTGTTCTTCTCTAGCCAGCCTTCCGTAACGGCGCAGCGGCGGAAAGATTCCCACTCCACACAGGCGCCAAGCAAAAAAGACTTATCGCCAACCCTTTCGAGCGTCTGTGCGAAAAGTCGATGAAACTGGGCATTCTCGCGAGGGGGACCACCCATCGCCTCCAGCACCCGCCCTTTGGGCATATTGGCAAGCAGCGCGCGGATAGAGGTTTCCTGCTTGAGCCGCTCCAGTATTTGCGGGCAGCTTTGCTTGCAGATGCCGATGGTTTTCCGGATCTCTTTGAGTGCGAAGTGCTGGTTTTGCCCGGAGAAAGCCTTGTCGAGGCTTTCCAGCGCAGTTCGAGCAGCAGGCAGGCCCGACCCTACCTGCGCCCAGAGGAGGCTCTCCTTCGTGCCAAGCCCTGTCTCCAGGCGCCCCTGCAACATGGCCTGCAAGACCGGAACCAGCCGCGCAGGCACCGAATCCGGCTCGATGTCTTCCAGAGCCTGCCTGCAGGCATCATCCTCATGACGATAAAAAAAAGCGATGGCACGAACCAGCAGCTTCCAAGGGGCAAGCGGGCTGCGGCGCGATATCATGGGGAGGGCAATCTCCTCAACCGTTACCGGGCGGCTGGTCACTGCATTGAAGGCCTGGATTGCCGCCGCCGCACCGAGACGCAGAGGATGCTCTGGGGGAAATCGCTTGAATCCGGCGATAGCTTGAAGATCCCAGACCGTCTGCTTGATGCTTCTTTCAATGGCGGCGCGATCCTCGGCCGTTGCCTTGGGATCGTTCAACAGCGGCAGCAGGTGATCCAATTTGCCACTGCGCACCGTCAGCAACGCTTTCAGCCTTTGCAGCAGCGGCTTTGCAGAAGAATACCGTTTCCCGACAATCTGCAGCAGTTCTTCTGCTTCCACCCATAGTTTCCGTTCGATCATGGATTTGATCCGTGCCTCATAGGCATCCACCAGCAAGCTTTCCGATTGGGCCGTATTCTGGCGCTTGTGGGCTTGCTTGGCGGCTTCCACTGCAGCCCTGTATTCCCCGGCCTGGATCAAGCGTTCAACTTCTGCTGCCTCTGAAGTGGGTGGGTTACAGGGATGAGCGGCGCTTTGCCCTCCAGACGGTTGCACACCCTGACCCGATGCGGCAGGCGGCAGAGAACTAAGAACCGCTGCTTGCCCATTTTGCTCATCCGTGTTGCCTCTGAACTTTTTATGTTTGTGTTTTCGCGACATCTAACGGGCCCTATTCATATACTCTCGCTGCCATCGTATGGCGGCTCGGAAATTCATGGGCATTAGTGTGCTGCCATCGAAATAAGCTGATCGTTGCCGCTCGCGTCTTCCCCCTCACCCCGGCCCTCTCCCCTCAATGGGGAGAGGATGCCCGAAGGGAGGGTGAGGGGGCGAAAGGGACACAATGTTCAACGTGTTTCGATGACAGTAAACTAGCATTCGTTCAGCTGCAACCACAAAGATAGCAGACTGACAGAAATCAATCCATGGGTTCCACTCGAAAGGGTGCAATTAAAAGTGGCGGACAGAGGGGGAGCTTCGAAAGCTTGGCCTGAAAGGCCAGAATAGTTCAGCCCAGGGCAGAGCGAGTGTTTGTTACGAGCGCCGCCCTGGGTCAATGAACCGGATAACGATTCTCCACGCCAGCACGGGAAACACACAATGACGAATGGGAATCCTTGACCCAGTTTCTCCGTTGCCCGCCACTTTTGATTGCACCTCAATCGAAAGCGTGTCCGATCACGCGTCACGTCATAACTGGCCCGGGCCAGCTTGTGGGCCAGTGCCTTGCACGCCACCGCCACGTTAGTCCATTCCTTCTTGCGTTGGTAGTAGCGTTGAAAATCGTCCTCTTGAAAGTCTCGAATTCTGCTTGAATTAGAGTCCTGGTCTGTAACAACAGAAGAGAAGGAAGCCCTGAGGCAGCTTCAGCAATTTAACATTACCCACAAAAGTCCTCATAGTGGTATTCTGGGGCCCATGTAAGTTGTTCATGCTGTTACGCGGAGGCGTGGCAGAGTGGTTAATCGCGGCGGTCTTGAAAACCGTTGTACCTTAACGGGTACCGGGGGTTCGAATCCCTCCGCCTCCGCCATTGATTCGACAACTGACAGCAAAAGCAGGAGACCCCCCGACCAGATTTGGAAGTTGAAGCAGCGGTTTGTGGAAAGAGTCTATAATCGGGGTCGAACCACGCCCATAATCTCCTTTGGGTGTTAGGCTTCTTCGAGGGCTCCAACTCCGTGAAAGGTAATCCCGCGCTGGGGCAAATGAAAGTACTTTCTCTGAATTGACATTCTCTCCCGATAGGCAGATATTTTTGCCTAATGACAAAACGAATCATTTCTCCTGAAGGGTTGGAGAAAATCAGGTTAGCAAACGAGGATCGTTTCTTCCTTAAAGCCAAGGAGAAATATGGCGGCAGATTCCTCTACGACCGAGTTGCCTATGTCAAGCAGAAAACCCCCATTGAGATCGGCTGTCGAGTACACGGTTACTTCAAACAGACACCTGACGCACACCTTCACAGTCATGGTTGCCCAAGTTGCGGCGCAGAGGCCGGTGTTGCTCAGAGAAAATCAAAGGGAGAAACCCAGTTTAATAACACTTTCAGGAAAAGACTCGGTTCGCGGTTAGAAATCCTGTCTCCTTACAAGGGCAGGCGGCAGCCTATAGAATGCCGCTGCAAGATTCACAACCACACGTTCTGGACAATCCCCGACCGCTTGACTTGGGTGGCACACGGTTGTGACAAGTGTGCCAAAGAATCCATCGCTACGGCCCATCGGATCACTCCTGAGAAGTTCCTTGGTCGTTTAATGGAAAAGTATGGAAAGTCGCTAGATTATTCTAAGACTCGACCCGAAGGAATCGATCAGGCTGTAATTGTTACTTGTCCGAGGCATGGGGATGTTGAGTTGACTGTCAGAAGTCTGCTTTACTCGAGGCGGAAATATGGGTGTCCAAAATGCGGCAAGGTAAGAAAGGGGTATGCAAGTTACCGCTTAGCG